>NZ_VOOR01000039.1 GCF_007993045.1 Phaeodactylibacter luteus | reverse complement strand
AAACAGTTAAAAAATGCGCTTTGAGTGCTGTCCAGATAGTGTGTTTACTGTTCTTTAAAATCAAAAAAGTTACCCAGGAGCTCTACTGAGAAAGCGGCTCCGGGTAACAGGCAAAAAAGAAGTTCACGAACAAAAACAAAACTTCTAAGAGCCTGCCAATGCTAAACCAGCGAAGGCTCTTTAATTCCTTCGGGTTTTTTAGGTACAAATAAGCTTTTAAATGCCAAGCGAACGGAGAACTTGAACTGCTTGCACACGCTTGGAGCCCGTTCTGATCTGTAAATCAAAGACTTATAAACATTTAGCCTGCCGAACTCAATTTTTGAACTAGCTCGCCAGAAGCCTGCCAATCACGCTAAGTACAGTTGGCAGATGTTAAACCTTTGACTTTCAAAACAGGCTCGCTACAAAACAAACCTTCAGGCACAGCATAGCATCACTGAAGACACCTTAATCAATGTCAACAGCAAATAAAGCTGAAACCAGGTTACAGCTATCCGATAGGCGGCTCTACAGCCGTCTTGAGCCTAAAAATTTAGTGGTGTCCTGTTAGTGTCTGTCAATGAGACATAGCAGGTGTTAGGAAAGGCCGGATCAGGATTAATGGGTGCAAAATCATTTAACGCCGGCCGCGCTTTTTGGTGAGTGTTGTTTATCTTCTTTTGGGTTATGGTGCAATATTAATCAGAATTACGATAACCCCTGCAATCAAATAACTTTTTTCTTCATCCAACACAAATACTTGTCCTACAGTTAATTACAAGCAAATGTAGTATTTGTGTTACCCTATTTGCCCCAAATTATCGTGCTGATACCGGCTTGAGGCCCGCTATTTTCTCCATCAGCCACTGCCGTCCGGCGAGCGCTTCGCACGCTTCCACCTCTTTTTGGATTTTCAGCAACGCCTTCTCATCCCCTGGAGAAAGATTGGACAGGCGGCGGGTAAACCGGATGACATTCAGGTACTGCTGCCGCACTTCCTTAGATATCTGCCGGTTGCGCCTAAGGTATATCCGAAAGCTATCGAGCAGCCCGTCCAGCGCTAAAAACTCCCCAGCCTCGTAATAAGTCAAGAGCAGGAGCAGCTTACTGCCTAATGCATACACCAATGATTCGTACTCCACCTCCCTCAACTGCTCGATGACACGCCCGTAAGCCCCCTGATGGAAGTAGACCTTGGCCAGGTTGTACGCCAAGGCATTATCCCGATGCTCTTCAGGGAGGCGGTCTGTGTAGCCTTCTATGAATTGCTCTACCCAATCGTAAGCCTTGATGTGCAGGCCTACCGTAATGATGTTCTTATAATCCTGATAGCTCAGCTGCCCTTCTCTGAGCAACAGCTCCGACTCTATCCCTCTGCGGTAGACCGTAAAAAGCTCTCCAAAGTAAGCAGCTTCCCCTGTATTGATCTTCTTATCGATACAAAAATTGCTGAGGTGGATGCAAAGCGCCCGTGCATCCTCGGCGGGGAACTCCCCCAAATTAGAAAACAAAAGCTCTCGCAGTTCAAAAAACCAGGGCTCCCCATCCTGATCGGTGAGCATACGGGCTGTATAATAAAAGGCTTTAAGCCAAGGCTCTTCGGCTAGGAAAGGCTGCCCGCCAAGGTAATCGAGGTAGCCTTCCCGAAGATAAATTTTAGGAGGGGCGGCCATAAAATGCTCATAGCCCACCGCATCGCAGTAGTGCTTGAGCTTGCGCAAATGATAGCCCACCTCCAAAAAGTAATCTGCAGCTTCCAAAAACTGTGCATCTTGAAGTTTTTCGCTACGGGCTTCCACTTGCCAATGCCGCTCCAGGTAAAAACGGTATCTGTACTCGAAAGAATGCGCCGTCGGGGGCTGCTCCGCCTGCCGCTCCATTTTGCGCACTACTCCACGGAAATGCTTTTCCATATGGGGCGCCCTTGTTGCTGCCATTACGGACAGCCATTCCTCTTCTGGCCGGCCGGCCGAAGCCTCCGCATGGACAAACCTGTATGCCATCTGCAGCAGGCTTGTTTGCAACTGCCTCATGGCCAAGTCATTATACGAAACTCTAGCTTCAAACAAGCTTTTCCAAACCAATTGCTTGGATAATTGTTTACTTCCTAATCCTACCTCTTTTTCCAATTGTGCCTTCAGTTTTCTGAACAGCAGCAGTAGCTCCCTTTGCTCTGTATAATAAGGAGAAGCCAAGAACAGCTCGAAACGCTCCAGCATGCTGCCTGAAAAGGAAGCTAAAAAAGTGTATAGTTTAGACTTCTCCATCTAGAACAATACTTGTTTTTTTAAAACCTAAAAAACTAAAAAACAACAACTTAAGAAGCACAAATCCTCTAAAAACAGAAACAAAACAACAAAAACGTCCTTTTGTTAAAACATTTAGCCCTGCACTTTTGCATAGTGAAAGACCATCTGGGAAAAAGATCTACTGACATGCGAACCAACCATACACCAACTGCTTTCCGCTTCCGCGCTGCGCTCATCAGGGCGGCGCTCCTCCTGCTCTCGTTGTGGCAGCCCCTTACGGCATATTCTTCCGGGCCGCCCAACTGCGAGGCCCACTTTTTATTCACAGAAGCGCTGGATGGCACATTTTATGCCTATTCAGACGGGCACAACCCTCAGGATAGCCTAAGCTGGAGCATCAACGGGTACCCCATTCCAGCACCTGCCCAAACCGCCACCCTTCATTTTGAAGTGCCACAAGGGGATACCGCATGGGTTTGCCTCTCTATCTTTGGGCCACAAGGCTGTACCGATAGCTTTTGTGCACCGGTCACCTCCGGCTCGGATGAAGACTTGTGCATCCTGAGCGACTGTATCTACCCGGGTGATGCCAATGGCGACCGCAAAGCCAACATCTATGACCTTCCCAATATTGGGCTAGGCTACGGGCTGGCGGGCCCTCCACGCACTTACCTGCCAGATGCTTCCCACCCTACCCTTTGGGCCCCCAATGCTGGCCCAGACTGGGCGCATAGCAACCAAGGCGTCAACTATAAACATTTCGACTGTGATGGGGATGGCTTCATCGACGACTACGACGTGGCCGCGATACAGGAAAATTACGCCCCAGACCTCAACACAACTGTTGCAACAGGGGGCGAAGGCAGCCCGCCTGTGTACCTGGCATTTGACGAAGACCACTACCTTATTGATGGAGGAAACGAGTTTGTGCACGTCACTGCTGGAATCTATGCCGGTTCGGAAAGCTACCCGGCACAAGACCTGCACGCCCTTGCGCTCTCCTTTGCCTACCCCTATGAACTGACCCTGCCCTTTTCTATATCTGTCGACTACAACGAAGAAGCTTTCCTAGGCACGTCTGAAGCCTTGCTACGGACGGAAAGAGACTTGCTCGAATTTGGCGAAAGCCGCTATGATATTGCCTGGGCCCGTAAGAATATTGGCGGCGCTGCAGGGCAGAGCCGCCTGGCCACTGTCAACTTCATCGTCAGCTCGGATATCATCATGGGGCGGTTCGAGCCAGAGATCCCCTTCACCACGGTCATCACTGGCCTCGCCCTCATAGGGGCCGAAGGGGATACGCTCAGCACCAACGTAATCACAACGGATACCACCCTGCTAGTGGACGAGTCCTTCATCAGCCAAAGCGGAAGCCGTTCTCTGCCCAGCCCAGCCGTACAGGTTTATCCTAACCCGGCTGGAGATGCCGTGTGGCTAAAAGCGCAGGGGTTCAGCCAAGGCTTCACCGCGATCATAGCAGACCTGCAGGGGCGGCCGGTAAAGGCCGCCTACAGCACGACCCCTGATTTCCGCTTGCAGATCGCTGATCTGCCAGAGGGGATATACATCCTCAAAGCACAAAATGGGGACCGGCAGGCCATAAGCCGGATGGTCATTGCACGTTAACCACCGGGCAGCTGGCACAAGCGCATTAGAAGCCAATACTACAGGGCAGGCCTTAGCCCTAGGAGGGCACCGGACTAGCGCTGCGGAGGGGTGGCCAGCCCGTTAGGGCCGAGCGGACAGCGAGCCCCGTAGCATAGCGGCACCTGCTGCCAAGCAGGGGCAGGCCCCTATCCTTGCGGAGGGGGCAGGCCCAAAAGAACGGCAAGCTGGTTTGCGCCAAGCAAAACTTGTGCACCTAAGCGCCATACCAAAGCTGCACGAGCTGCACGAGGGCCAGGGCCAGGAACAGGGCACTGAGCGCAAAATTCAGCTGCTTATAAAATGTGGCCCCGGCCTGCTCTACCCGGCGGGCAAAGCGGGCATAAACCGTAAGCACAGCATAAGCGCCGCTCGCTGCGCCCAATATGAAAAACAAGCGGTAGGGGCTGCTGAAGGTAATGAGGTCTCGCGCACGGAGCAGGGTGCCAAAAGCAAAAATACCGGGCACATTGAGCACATTAAAAAAAGAGACTACGAAGCCCTTAAGCACAGGCCTCCCCTTTCTGCGGCTCCCTTTAGCTACCTGCCTGCGCAGGGCCTGCACTAAAAAAACGAAGCTCAAAGCAGCAAACAGGGCTACTGCAGCCTGCCGCAGGTAACTGAGCCAGCTCGGGTGGCGGGTGAAAAGCCCGGCAAAAGCAATGGCGATATAGCCGTGAATGAACACCGCCCCGGCAGCCCCTATATTGAACCGGTTGGCAGCAGCATAGCCGCGTTTGATACACTCCCTTACCGTTGTCATATTGACGAGCCCGGGCAGTGCCACTCCCAATGCCATGCTCAGAAAGCCCCAAAAGCTATGCATAATATACTCCATATTGCAAAAGTAGGCATTCGAAGGGGTTTCGCCTGGCCGCGCCTCATATCCGGCCACAAAATTGTTCTTTATGCAGCGTACTGTGTACCTTGGTGCTGAGCAAAATTGAAACAAGCATGAGTTCTTTTACCCACCTCGATGCAAAGGGCAACCCCAATATGGTAGACGTAGGGGAAAAAGCCGTCACCCGGCGTAGCGCACGGGCCAGGGCCATAGTAGCCCTTGGGCAGGAGATTATGGATCAGCTCGAAGCCGGAGACATCCGGACAGCCAAAGGGCCTGTTTTCCAAACGGCTGTCTTGGCAGGCATCATGGCCTCCAAGAAAACGGGCGAATTGATCCCGCTGTGCCACCCGCTCGGGCTAGACAACTGCAACGTCGACATTCATGTTAATGAAGCTAGAGAAGTGGTGATCGACTGCACTGCGCGCATCACTG
This sequence comes from Phaeodactylibacter luteus, assembly GCF_007993045.1. Taxonomy (GTDB): domain Bacteria; phylum Bacteroidota; class Bacteroidia; order Chitinophagales; family Saprospiraceae; genus Phaeodactylibacter; species Phaeodactylibacter luteus. The sequence continues at coordinate 44,202 of NZ_VOOR01000039.1, read as the reverse complement.
CCCGCACAGGGGTAGAGATGGAAGCCCTGACCGGCGCAACTGTAGCTGCGCTCACTGTCTACGATATGTGCAAAGCCTTTTCACACGACATCCTTATCCGCGAGGTGAAGCTCATGGAAAAAACTGGTGGGAAACGGGACTTCAAACGGGAAGGCTGACCCTCAGCTCAAAAGCCTGTGCAGCCTTTCTATCCATTGGGCCTTTTCGGAGGATACCGGTACGCCCAGCATTAAAAACTGATGATCATGGAGGACTCCAAGCCTAAACATAAAAAACATGCAAGCCTTTCGAGGCCTGCTTACGGCCAGTTCCACCGCAATGAGTGGGCTATACTAGGTACGCCTTGCGGCAACGTCCAACGGCTGGCTTATGCCATTATCGACCGCCTTAGCGAGATTTTCCAAATTGGCTATGTCGATGCTGACCATAAGGGGGAGGGCGATGAAAATGGGCAGCCACAAGCTATGCAGCACGGTGCCCACCTTGTATATACGGATAAGATAGGCTACCACCGGCTAGATTTCCGTGGCGGGCTGAATGCTTTTCAGTTCCGCCCATTGCTCAATATGCAGGACGCCGTCATCATCAACGGCAACCACTTCCCTGGCAAGCGGCAAATTGTAGTAGTAGACCCCAAAAAGGAGGAATCGTTGAAACGAAAGCTGGACCGCCTGACCGACGTCCGGCTCATCCTCTTGGCTGACGGGGTAAGCGAGCCCTTCCCATGGCTGCGCGAGGCGCTCGAAGGCTTTAACAACATCCCGCAGATGAAGCTGGCAGACGATGCCGGCATCCCGCTCTTTGTGGAGAAAGAGCTCAAAGCCCTGCTCGCCCCGCTCTATGGGCTAGTGCTCGCCGGGGGCAAAAGTATGCGCATGGGGGAAGATAAAGGCCTCATCAACTACCATGGCCAACCTCAGCGGGAGCACTTGGCACAGCTGATGGGCAGTATCTGTGAAAAGGTGTATACCTCCTGCCGCCCTGAACAGGCGGGGGAAGTCAGCAGCCCGCTAGCCGATGCTTTCAGTGGGCTAGGCCCTTTCGGAGGCATCTTATCTGCTTTCCGGCAGCACCCCGAAGCAGCGTGGCTGGTGGCTGCCTGCGACCTTCCCTTGCTCGACCACAGTGTGCTTGCCCAGCTGGCTGGCTACCGTAATGCTTCTAAACTGGCTACGGCTTTCCACAACCCGGCCACCGATTTCCCGGAGCCCCTCATCACCATTTGGGAGCCTCGGGCATACCCGGTTTTACTTCAGTTTCTCGCACAAGGCTATTCCTGCCCACGCAAAGTACTCATCAACAGCGACATAGAGCTACTATCTCCTGAAGAGCCCGATAAGCTGCGCAATGTGAACAACCCCGAGGAACGGGAAGCCATAGAAGTACTCCTTAAAGCACCATAACCGTATGGAAAGCAGTTTTTGGCAGACCCTTTGGCTTACTTTTCAACTGGCTGGGGCCACTACCCTTATCTTGCTCGTACTGGGCATCCCGCTCGCCTATGGTTTATCCAAAAGCCAGAGCCGGGCCAAGCCACTGGCAGAGGCCCTGATCAGCATGCCGCTGGTACTGCCGCCCACTGTACTTGGCTTTTACCTTTTGCTGGCTTTCAGCCCTAGCTCGGCATTGGGGGCCTGGCTGAGCGAAACTGCCGGCCTCAAGCTCGTCTTCACCTTTAGCGGGCTGGTAGCCGGCTCTGTCATTTACAGCCTCCCATTTATGGTGCAGCCCCTGCAGTCTGGTTTTGAAAACTTGCCCCGCCACTTGGCAGAAGCCTCTTACAGCCTAGGGAAGTCCCGTTGGGAAACCTTGATTAAAGTAGAGCTGCCCAACATCAAGCCGGCCCTGCTCACAGGTATCGTCCTCGCATTTGCCCACACTGTAGGCGAGTTTGGCGTCATCCTGATGATAGGCGGCAATATCCCTGGCCAAACCAGGGTCGCCTCCATTGCCATCTACGATGAAGTGGAAGCCATGAACTATGGCCTGGCCAATCAATATGCCCTGGCCATGGTAGCCTTTGCATTTACGATACTGGCCGCTGTCTACCTCATTAACCGACGGATGCTGCGCACGGCCTAGCAACTCCTCTCAACCTAAGCACGATGATCCGCATCCGGCTAAAAAAACACTTGCACGCAGCAACGGGGCCCCTTTTGCTGCAGCCCGAATTAGAAGCACAGGCCGGCGAGTTCCTTGCCGTGACTGGCCCATCTGGCAGTGGCAAAACCACACTGCTGCGGATGATTGCAGGGCTGGAAACAGCAGCAGAAGGGAGCATTTCCGCATTTGGGGAAACCTGGCTCGATACCCGCCAAGGTATCAACCTCAGGGTACAAGACCGCAACGTCGGGCTCGTCTTCCAGGATTACGCCCTCTTCCCGAATATGACCGTAGCGCAAAACCTGCACTACGCCCTGCCCAAGGGGGCCCCCGAAGACATCATCAGCGAGCTCGTAGACATCACTGAGCTGCAAGAGCTGATGGGGCGCTACCCCGCACGTTTGTCCGGAGGGCAACAACAAAGGGTGGCCTTAGCCCGAGCTTTGGTAAGGCGCCCACGCCTGCTCCTGCTGGACGAACCCCTCTCTGCCCTCGATCAGCGCATGAGGGCACGCCTGCAGAACTATATCTTACGGCTACATAAAGCTTTTGGGCTGACCACCCTGATTGTCAGCCACGATTATCAAGAGATTTTCAAACTAGCCGACCGGGTAGTGCGGTTAGACCACGGGGCCATCTCTCAGCCGGAGCTGCCTGATGAGGTAGCCTTGGCGAATGCGCCCGACGGCTCCTTTTTGCTTTCCGGCGAAGTGCTCCATATAGAGGAAGCCGGCAGCAGCTTCCTGATGAGCGTCCTTATTGGCACCAATGTGGTACAGGTGCCCGCTGCTATTGCCGATCTGCGCGGGCTGCAGCCTGGCGACCGCGTTGAAGTCCGCTTTGAAGCCCATCAGGCTATACTTTCGCGCTAGCAGCCAAAGCACGGATACCTTTAGCGGGCAGCCCAAGACAGCAGGGGGGCAAAACACAAACACCTGTCTTTCAATACCTTTCCTGCCCAAACCTACGGGGCGAAAACCAGATTGTCGTTTTTTCAGGGGCCTGCCCCTGCCAAAAGGCAGGTGCCGCTATGCTCCGGGGCTCGCTATCCGCTCGGCCCTGTCGGGCTTAGAGCTGTTCAGATTTTGCTTTTGGAGCGAACGCAGCCAAATTTTGCCCTGATCGAGGCGTTTTATATTCAAGAATGGGACAAAGGGCCCCATTCTTGAATCCAATAGCCTAGCTACGTGACCGAAAAACAACGAAGAGCAGGACAAAAGTTGGCAAGAGCAGCCCGAAGGGTAAAATCCGAACAGCTCTTAAACCCCTGCGCAGCGCTAGGCCGATGCCAGGCTAGAGCACAAACGCCCGCGACCTTTTGATTCACGCCCAACCTACTCAGAGGCGATTATCGGCATATCGGGCTATAACTTCTGCCCCCTCCCAGCTGTTTCCTAAAAAAAACACTTTCCGACAGCATGAAATACCTGCCGCTTGTATTGTTCCCCTTTTTAGCCTTCGCCTTCACCGGCTGCAAGGTGGGCAAAGTCCGCTCTTCCTCTCAGCCCATTTCCCATCAAATATGGGACAGCCTCCTGCAAAAACATGTATCCGATGACGGGCTGGTGGACTACGAAGGCTTTATACGCGACAGCGCTCAGCTCAACGCCTACCTCGGCCTACTGCGGCAGAACCACCCCAACGATAAAAATTGGAGCCGGGATGAGCGCCTGGCCTATTGGATCAATTTGTACAACGCCTTTACCGTCAAGCTCGTTGCAGACCATTACCCTGTGGCGAGCATCAAAGACATCAAAAACGGTATCCCTTTTGTGAATACGGTCTGGGATATTAAATTCATAGAGATTGAAGGGGAAACCTACGACCTGAACAATATAGAGCACGGCATTATCCGGCCACGCTTCAAGGAGCCAAGGATACACTTCGCGGTCAATTGTGCGGCCATCTCCTGCCCCAAACTGGCCAACCGGGCTTATACTGCTGAAAAGTTGGATGCACAGCTCACGCAGGCAGCACGAGCCTTTTTGGCCGATGAAAAAAAGAACCAGCTCAGCACAGACGCGGCGCAACTGTCTAAGATTTTCACTTGGTACAGTGCCGATTTTAAAGCCACCGGGAAAAGCCTAATCGGGTACATCAATCAGTACGCGCCTATAACACTCGACAAAGGGGCAAACCTCACCTATTTAACGTACGATTGGGGGCTGAACAAGCAGTGAATCAGCCCTTCAGGCGGCTGAGCCCGGCTTTGGCCTGTTGGTGCAGCCCGGTGCGGTAAGCTTCCGGCTTTAAGCTGAGGCACCGCTCAAAAGCATTGGCCGCCGCCTGGGGCTTGTCCAATTCTTCATAGATCAGCCCCATTTGCAAAGCTGCGTTGCAGGCGAAAAACAAAGGGCTTTCGCTGCCCATCACAAACGCCCGCTGATAGGACTTCAGCGCCTCGGGGTAGCGCTCCAGGCCATGCAGCATGCGCCCCATTCGGTAGTGGTATTCCAGCTGAGCATCTGCCCCGAGCTGCCCAGCATCCAGCCCCTGCAGCAGTTCATGCCCCTCCAAATAATACCCGCCGTCGAACAACAGCCGGGCTTTGAGCAGTGCTAAGTGAGGAGGCTTCCCGCTCTCCGCTTCCCGCTGTGCGTCCTTATCTCCTCCTGCCACATCATAACCGACACTTAGGCAGGTTTGCATCTGCTTGGCATACCCAGCTTGGTCCCCATTGACCAAGGCCTGCCAGGCCAGCTTTTGGTGAGCCTCCTTGATGAAGTTCCGCCCATTGTAAGCCGCTATGTAGCGCTTAAAGTAAGGGGCAGCATCCTTATCCAGGCGGCGGAGCTTAGCCAGGCCATGCATATAATCCAGGTAAGGGAACTCATGAAAGCCCGGGCCAGAGGGCCGCTTTTCCAGTACTTCGACCGCTTTATCATTGCGGCCGGTGCGCATGGCCATATTGGCCACTAAGAAACAATGCAAGGGGTTCTCAGCGGGGGATAAGCCTGCCTGCCGCAGAATGTCCCATGCAGCGTCTTCTTCCTTTTCGAGGTGCAGCATGAGCAGAGCATACAGCACATAAGTCTCTTGCCCGAAGGCGTAGCCCGGGTCGTCTTTCATTTTGATGATGACCTGCTGCAGCTCGCTGCGCCCCCCCTCAACGGTGCCGCGCAGCCCGCTCAGTACTTTGATGCCCCACTTATAGCTGTCGGGGATGGTGCCGACCATGGCATGCAGAATGCCCAAATCTTTTTGGTTGGGCAGGAATTCCGGGTGCAGCGCTTGGTTTTCCTGCAATAAGCGGTGGGCTTTGCTCACTTCTGTGAAAGCGCTGAAATAGTCTCCAAAACGCAGCTGCGCCAACGCCCACTGCAAACGGATATCAGCCTGGACAAAGCGGTAATAGGGCGATTCCGGGCTGCCTTCCTGCTCGATTTTCTCCAACCGGCTGTCCCGCTTTTCGCCTAAGGCCTTGTACTCCTTTTCGTCTTCATTGATATAGATCTTGAAGAAGTCGATATAGTTTTCAATGTGGTAGACCACGAGGTTGCCGGGGTCTGTCAGGCGGATTTGAGAAAGCAGGGCATAGGCCTCCCCAAAGCGGAGGCTGGTAGCCTTAGCATAGGCTTCCCTTGCTTGGGGCGTGTAGCGGAAATCTTTGCCCGAAGCGGATGCCATGGAAAAAGAAAAAGTGAGCAGAAGGGCCGTCAGGACGGGGCGAAAGGTGTACATAGTTGGTGTGGTTTGGTGTACCCTAACGGCCCGGCCGGGCTGTTAGGTATGGGCACAGCAAGATTTTAGGGCATGCTGGGCGTTTAGCAGAGGGTGCAAAATACGGGAAGGGCGGAACATTTCTGGCACGCCCAACGGATTTTTCCACGCTCCTTCTTGTGCAAGCTGCTGAAAGCTGGAAGCCCCGACAGAACAGACTGTTCAGCCGGGGCTTCCCTGTACAGCTTCAGCCCCTTGGGGCCGGCTGATTTAAGCAGTGGCTCTGTCTTCCACTTCCGCAGCGATGGAGTCATCCACCAAAATGCGGCTACAGTGCTCACATGCGATGATTTTCTTGGACATAGCGATCTCCAGCTGCAACTGAGGCGGGATCATATTAAAGCACCCACCGCAGGCACTCCGCTCAACGGTGACCACAGCCAGGCCGTTGCGGTAGTTGGTGCGGGTACGGTCGTAAGCTTTGAGCAGGCGTGCTTCGATACCTTTGCGCGCCTTTTCGGAAGCTTTGCGGAGCGCTTGCTCCTCCTTCTCCGTCTTTTTGATGATCTCCTCAAGCTCGACCTTCTTGGTCTCCAAGTCTTTCTGCTTGCCGGCCAGGCGGTCTTCTGTAGCTTTCAGCGTTTCTTCTTTGCGCTCCCGCTCCTTTTCAGCGCCACGGATTTTCTTTTCCGACAGCTGTATCTCGAGGTTTTGCATCTCAAGCTCCTTCATCAGGGCATCGTACTCCCGGTTGTTCTTCACATTATCGAGCTGGGAGTTGTAGCGCTCAATCAGAGCTTCAGCCTCTTTGATATTGGCCTGATGATTGGAAATCTCCTTATTGTAATCTTCGATTTGCCCTTTGAGGCGGTTGACACGGGTATCCAGGCCTGCGATCTCGTCCTCTAGGTCGCTCACCTCTATTGGCAGCTCCCCCTTTAGGATTTCGATTTCATCAATTTTGGAATCAACGGTTTGTAGCTCGTACAAGCTTTTCAGCTTCTCGGCAACAGTAGGTTCTCCTGCCATTATCTAAATGGTTGATTTTAGTTATCGGAATAAGCGGCAAGCCGCTGCCTGAAGTTTGCACAGGCTTAGTTTTATATTACAAGTAACGTACCGGGTTGGTTTTTACTGTAGTAGCATAAACCGCAAATTTACTAAATTTCTGAGAAATAAGCTTCTGCAATAGAGGGATTGTGTACTGCTCGCTCTCAAAGTGGCCTATATCTGCAATGACCAAGCGGCCGTCAGCATCAAAAAACTCGTGGTACTTATAATCGGCTGTGATAAACACATCGGCTTGCTGTGCCTGAGCAGCGCCCAAAAGGAAGCCCCCCGCGCCCCCACAAAACGCCACAGTAGAAATTTTGCGCCCCAGCAAAGGGGTATGCCGGATCATTTCTACTCCCATTTTCAATTTCAAGCTCTTTAGGAAGGCCAGCTCGTCTTCAGGCTCCGATAGGCGCCCGATCATGCCATAACCAGCCATCGGGCTTTTGCCTTCGAGCACAGCAACTTGCACAGGCAGCCCCTTCAGGGCCTGCATCAGCGCGCTTTGCCGCCCTTCCGGGAAAACGGCTTCTACCCGCTCCCCCCCGTGCACAGGAGTGATGGCACAGGCAATCTGCTCTTTCCCAAAAGGGCCTGCGCCAGCTTTTTCCAACTCCCCGGCCAGCGCCTGCCCCTCGCCGGCAGCCACTTGCACCGACAGCTGCTTCATCCGCCCGGACGGCCCCAGGATGCGGGTATCTTCCAAGCCTATACGGCGGGCGATCTCTGAGTTCACCCCCTCGTAGTATACGCTGTCAAGGTTGGTGTGTATGGCGTATATGGCGATGTCTTTGCGGATAGCCTCCATGACCACCCGCTCTACATAATGCTTGCCCGTAAACCGCTTAAGGCCGCGGAAGACGATCGGGTGGTGGGCAACGATCAGGTTGCAGCCTTTCGCGGCAGCCTCTTCTACCACCGCCTCGGTGCAATCCAAGCAACAGAGCACCTGCTGGACCTCCTGCCCGGCATCCCCTACGAGCAGGCCAGAGTTGTCATAATCAGCCTGGTACACCGGCGGTGCCACGGCTTCCAAGTATTGCATCACGTCATGAATACGGGTCATATCGGGTTGTACTTTTGTGGTGCAGGGCCTCAGTGCCCCTTCCTGATTTTTGCTTCTATGGATGTCGTGGAGTAGCCCTCAATATAAGGCAGGACTTCAACTTGCCCGCCCCTGCTGAGCACTTCCTCTGCCCCAACAATGGTAGCGATGCTGTAGTCCCCCCCTTTCACAAGCACATCGGGCCGCAAGGCCCGGATAAGCAGCAGGGGCGTATCTTCGCTAAAAGGGACCACGAGGTCTACAAACTGCAGGGCCGCCATTTGCCACAGGCGGGTCTGCTCATCGTTGATCGGCCGGCCAGGGCCTTTGAGCCTGCTGACCGATGCCGCATCGTTGAGCCCGATGACGAGGCGCGCGCCCAGTTCACGGGCTTCTGCCAGATAGTGGATGTGCCCATAATGCAGGAGGTCAAAACAGCCATTGGTGAAAACCACCCGCTGCCCTTCAGCAGACCACTGCCGCACGCGCTGCGCTGCACGCTGCACGTCCAATTCGATTTTCGCCTGTATCTCAGCAATCATGAACGCCTATTTGGGGCTGCAGCCAAAACCGGCTCCGGCTCATACCCCCGGTTGAGGACAGGGAGGAGAGCCAGGGCCAACAGGCCAATGAGGACATTACAGCCCAGTTGAATGGAAAAAAAGGAAATGTTCGCCCAAGAAAAGCCATCGTCTCCGCTGATGCCGTACATGGCAAGTGCCGTTTGGGCCAGAAAATGGTAGGTGCCCATGCCGCCAGGGGACGGGATAACGATGCCCCACCCACCGAAAACGAAAACGGTGAGCGCGGCCACTGCCGAAAGGCCCGATGTGGGGGCGAATGCAAAAAAGCACAGATAGGTCATCATAAAATACATGAACCAGACATTGAGGCTGTGCAGCAGAAATAGGAAGGGGCGGTCTAGCTGACTTACGGTCTTGATGCCCTGCCAAAAGCCCATTGCCAGGTTGTACACCTTCTGGTAGACCGTGGTACGGGACAGCGGCTTGCGGAACAAATAAATCAGGCCAAGCCCTGCCAGGCCTATGGCCCCGGCTGCCAGCAGCAGATTGCCCAAGTTGGCCAGCCGCCCAAGGTCCGCTTTTTCATTGACGAAAGCCCAGATGGTGTCAAATTCTAAGAGGAGGGCCAGCCCGGTCACAAGGAGTATGCTGATCACATCGATCACCCGGTCGGAAACGATGGTGCCCATTACTTTTTCCACGGGTATCTTTTCATATTGGGCGAATGTTGCCCCACGGACCACTTCCCCCATACGGGGCAGGCCCAGGTTGGCAAAGTAGCCTAAAACGATGGTAAAGAAGGCATTGATGAACTTTGGCTCGTACCCCATTGGGCGGATGAGCATGCGCCACCGGGCCGCCCGGCTGAAATTGCTAAGTGTAAAAGCAGCTAAGACCATCAGCACCCAAAAGTAATTGGCCTCCTGAAAATCCGTCACCACCTTTTGCAGCAAGCTGCACTCGCTCCCAGGTATGCCCTTCAGGGCACACTCCTCTTGGTAGGCCGCATTCTGGCTGTTGTATACCAGGTACAGAATAAACAAGCCTGTGCCTAGAAAGAGCAGGAACTTGAAGATATTGATAATAGTTTTTTTCACAGTATCTCTGATTGGGCTGCAGCCAAAAGCAGCTGGCAGGCGGCGCAAAGATAGCGGACTGCCCGCAATTGCCAAAAGGCTGTGCGGAAGCAACTTCAACAGCCTTTTTATTATTATCTTGAAGCTCAACCCAACCCCGCACGCTATGGCAACAGCAGATCAACTCGGCAAGTGGAAACGCGAGTGGCGCAATGCCATCAGCAAGGAGCTCGGCAAAGCGCTGCAGGCTATATTGGAAGCCCTACCGGAAAACAGCGCCCGCTGTGACGAGCTCCGCCTTCTGCTGTCACAGCTCAACGACACCAACAGGGGCCAGATCATGGGCACCCGTTCTCAGGATGAGCTCGATGCTGCCTACAACGGCCTACGCCTGCGGGCCCTGCAGTTTGTCAACACCTTGTCCTTGGCTGATTTCAACCCGGAGGCTGCTGGATTTACGCCCCCCGCACCGAAGGGCGTGCTCCTCCACAAAATCCCGAGGCAGATGCAGCTTGGGCGCGCTGAGACTTGCATCATCCGCCTAGCTTACGACCGGGCAGTGATTGCCGACAACCTAGAACTGAGCGCTGAGGTGAAAGTGCGCGATATAGCCGTCTCCAAAGTAATGGAAGCAGAGCTGATCGACCCCAACGCCGACGCCGCTTTCCAGATACGGTCCTACCACGACGAACGCCAGTTTCTGGAACATGGAGCGTATACAGAATGGACATTCTACGTCACGCCGCTCCGGGCAGGCACTTTCCCGCTCCTGCTCAAGCTCACCGTCATTGCAGCCATAGACGGGGAAAAGGAAAAACGCAACATTACCTGGGAAGAGGAAGTCCGCATCGCGGCGGAAGCACCGCAGCAGCTACCTGAAGGGGAGGCCGGGTTCCGGGCATCAGGGCTTTCCGTAGCTTTCCGCAATCCGCCCCCCGGCAAGAAAGCCGCCGCTGCCCCTGCCGCAGAAGAGAGCGGGGCCGCCGTGCCCCCCCTGTCAGAAGACATCATGCCGGAGCTCATTTACGAGCCTTCCCCGGCTTACCGGGAGCCTAACACACAGCAAACGGCTTTTCCCGGGCAGCCGGCTCCCCGCCCGAGGTTCCCTTGGGCTTCCGCAGCTAGTGTTGCCCTCCTCCTCGTAGCCGCAGCCTGGTGGTTCTGGCCCTACAATGCGGCAAAGCCTGCAGATGTGGCAGTTGGCGAACCGGGGAGCAAAGAGCAGCCGGAGCCTTTAGACAGCGCATTATGGAAGGAAGAAAATATGGCCCTGGAAAAAGCGCCGCCCGAAAAGGCGATTAAATTCCCTTTGGAGAAGCAGCCTAAAGCAGAGGCCCACCGTATCCCCCGCAGGCCAGACAGCCCGGAATGGCCCGCAACCGTAAATGGGCCACTGAAAGCACGGAGGGTTGTAAGTGCGCCCGGCCTGCGGCTGGCCAATACGCCTGACGCACAGATTGTCATTAATGTCTGTATAGATGCAGAGGGGAAGGTCGTACGGTCTACTTTCAATCCGTCCGCAAGCGATTCCTCCGCCCCTGAGCTGCAGGCGCAGCTTTTGGACCATGCAAAGCAATGGGTATTCGAGCCCGGGCAAGGGGCGCTCTGTGGCACCCTCTCCTACAAGATCAGGAGCCATTGAAGCGGTTTGGATGGGCGCAAACCAGATTGTCGTCTTTTTTGCCTGCCCCTTCCGCAAGGATGGGGGGCCTGCCCCTGCCCGACGGCAGGTGCCGCTATGCTACGGGGCTCGCTATCCGCTCGGCCTTATCAGGCCTGCCGCCCCTTCGCAGCGCTAGGCCAATGCTAGTGGTCTGTCAAGGCTAAAACTAGGGGTTGCCTGCGGCGACTTTTGAGGCTACTCTTCGTTGGACAACCCCTTACGTAGCGCTGCTATGCGCGGGAACATCCGCCTTGATCAGCCTCAAAATCCGCTCCCACTCAACCCATAAATTAACACTTGACAGACCACTAGGCTATAAAGCCCCAAAAGCATAAACACCTGCGACATTTTGGTTCACGCCCGTTTGGATTGATGCGCCAGGGAAATATGAGCGAAAAGGTGTCCCGCTGTCTAGCGGGACAGACCGGTTACTAAAGTCCCAACACGCTCTTATAGGGCCGGAATAGCCCTCCGCTTCTCACACCCTGGCGTTCCCTTGGGAGGCCTGCGCGCGCGGTCAGCAACAGCTCATCCCCAAGACGGGCCAAGCCTATTCGAAAACCTCAAGGGCCTCGAAGAGGTCGTCTAGCTCGTCAAACGATTTAAAACCGACCTTTTCCTCTTCCCCACCCTGTACACTGAAGCCTGCTGCGCCAGTCTGCTCGAGCACCTCCTCCACTTCGCTTGCCGGGAAAGGCAGGTTGAGCAGGAGGGGGAAATCTTCAGCCAGCTGCCGCAGCTCTGCCAGAACGTTACTTTTGGCTGCTGCCCAGCTCAGGCCATTTTTCGCAAAATCTAAAAGAAAGTAGGCCGCCAGGCCGCTGCGGGCTTCCATTTGGGTGGCCAGGGCGCTGAGGTCGGACCACTCCTCCACTACAAGCTCCTGCAGTACCGGGACTTCCTTGGCATGTAAAGCTTGCAGCGTTTCAAGGCTGGCAAAGGTGCCCAGCTGTACAGCGTCTAGACCGAGGATGTCCACTGAAGTAAGGATATCCCGTGCTTCCTGCTGATTGAACTCCCCGACAATTTTGACGCCGTCGACCCATTCCTTCATGGCCTGCACCGTGGCAGGGCTCACATAGTTTTCGGTACCGGGGTCAAGATTAAAGCCAAGCCATTCTGCTTCCCAAGCTGCGAAGTAGCGGGCGTCGGTCAGGTTGGTGATAGAGGAAGCCTTGATTTTGGTTTTTAGCATAGTGCACCCTATTTTTGACAAGAACCACTTTGGCCCTGCGTTGTTGACGATTGAGGGCAAAAGTAATGATTTGCCTACGCCCACCTAACCATTTTTGCCATGGCTGTCCCTACTTATCACACCCTTGTTTTTGCGGTCGCACGGGAAATACCGCCGGGCCGGGTCAGCACCTACGGCGCTATCGCCGACTACCTGGCCCTCGGCTCTGCCCGCATGGTCGGCTGGGCATTAAACAAAAGCTTTGCTGCAGGCCATGATGTGCCTGCCCACCGGGTGGTCAACAGGAAAGGCGAGCTGAGCGGGCGGGCACATTTCCCCACCCCCACGATGATGGAAGAGCTGCTGCAGGCAGAAGGCGTAGCTGTGGCAGACGGGCGGGTACAGGACTTCGAAGCCCACTTTTGGCACCCTAAAGCACTGGGCGACGATTTTGAAATCGAAGCGTTAAAACCCGGATAAATGCCATGAAAAAAATTGTTTTGACATTAGCCTTTGTAGCTATGGCTGTGCTCGGGCTGCAGGCACAAGGCACGCCGGCAGGCGTATGGAAGACAGTTGACGATGAGACCGGGGAAGCCAAATCCTATGTAGAGATCTTTGAGGAAAACGGGGCGTACCACGGGAAGATCAGCAAGCTGCTGCACTCGGCACAGGATGAGGCCTGCACGGAGTGCCCGGGAAAGAAAAAAGGGCAGAAGCTGGTAGGCATGCGCATTTTGGAAGGGCTGAAGGCTTATGGTGATCATTGGAAGAAAGGCACTATACTCGACCCCGAGTCTGGCAACGAGTACGGCTGCTCCGTTTGGTTTGAGGAAGGCAAGCCCGACGAGCTGAAAGTACGTGGGGTGCATTGGACCGGGCTTTACCGTACTCAGACGTGGTACCGTGCTGAGTAAGCACAAACCGATAGCTGGCCAGCTTTAAGGGGGCATTGGCCTAGCGCTGCGAAGGGGTGGCAAGCCCGCTAGGGCCGAGCGGACAGCGAGCCCCGTAGCATAGCGGCACCTGCCCTCAGGCAGGGGCAGGCCCCATCCCATTGAGCAGAGCGCTGCCCTCCAAAACGGCAATTGTTTTGCACCAGCTCACTTTACACTGAAAGCCAATACCTTGTGATTTATGCTAGGCGCTACTGTGGGCATTGGGCCAGCCAAGCCGCTGGGGGGGGGCGCACCTGAGCTCAGAAAACGTTGTTTTTAAGCCGTTGGCCATTCAGGCCCCTGAGTATGTTAAAAATCCTGCTGAGCCTGCAATATTGGAGGGGGTTTATTAGTTTTAAAGGGGATTCTAATCGTGTATAACCTATTCGGAACTAACCTGATAACTTCTATGAAGCAAATCTTTACAACAAACCACTTAGTCAGATACCTCTACAATGAGGTAACCGTATCAGAACGGCTCGGCATCGAGGAAGCGCTTACTCGGGACTTCGGGCTATTTGAAGCGTACAACGAGCTCAAAGCGGCATACCAAATGTTGCCCAAAGTGACCTTCAGCCCGGCCCCGGGCACCCTGAAGGAAATCTTGAGCTACAGTGAAGGGCAGGCCGTAGAGCGCCACGTATGAAGCGCGCCACTGCCCCTTGAGCTCAGAAGCCCCTGAAAGCGACTTGTTTTCAGGGGCTTTGCTGTTGAAGGGGGCCCGGGAACCATCAGTTTTTCCTATTTTCGGGCTTGTTGGGCCCGTTCAGCCCCGGACGGGCTGTTTTTAACAACATTTTCTGTTTTTACTTGAATTTAATAAACGAAGTGTTTATTTTTGCTTCGTACTACAACAAATCCTTGATAAAACCACTCCACATGGCAGAGAGCAAACAAGACCGGGAAGCCAAGCTGAAAGCCCTACAGCTTACGGTAGACCGCATAGAAAAGACATATGGCAAAGGCTCGATCATGCGCTTGGGCGACGAGTCGGTCATCGAAGTAGAAGCTATCCCATCAGGCTCCCTTAGCCTGGATATCGCACTTGGTGTCAATGGCTTCCCCAAAGGGCGGATCGTAGAGATCTATGGGCCGGAATCTTCCGGTAAAACGACGCTTGCTATCCACGCTATAGCGGAATGCCAAAAGAACGGTGGCATAGCGGCTTTCATTGACGCAGAGCATGCTTTTGACCGTGCGTATGCCAAAGCTCTTGGCGTAGATACCGAAAACTTGCTGATCTCTCAGCCAGACAATGGAGAGCAGGCGCTGGAAATCACTGAGAACCTGATCCGTTCAGGGGCGCTTGATATCATCGTCATCGATTCTGTTGCTGCCCTTGTGCCGCGCAGTGAAATCGAAGGCGAAATGGGCGACTCTAAAATGGGCTTGCAGGCCCGCCTGATGTCTCAAGCTATGCGGAAACTGACCGCCACTATCGGCCGGACCGGGGCCTGCTGTATCTTCATCAATCAGCTGCGGGAGAAGATTGGGGTCATGTTCGGCAACCCGGAGACGACAACGGGGGGCAATGCGCTGAAGTTTTATGCTTCTCAGCGGCTTGACATCCGCCGGTCTGGCGCTGCGATCAAGGATAAAGAGGGCAACGTAGTGGGCAACCACGTCAAAGTGAAAGTGGTCAAGAACAAGCTTGCGCCCCCCTTCCGCATTGCAGAGTTTGATATCATGTACGGAGAGGGCATCTCTAAAACAGGTGAGATTGTCGACCTCGGCGTAGATCATGACATCATTCAAAAGAGCGGGGCGTGGTATAGCTATGACAATGCCAAAATTGCTCAGGGCCGGGAAGCCGCCAAGCAGTTTATGGATGACAACCCTGAGGTAGCCTTGGAAATCGAGCGCAAGGTCAAGGCCAAGATCAACGGGATCGAGCCTGAAGCTGCGGCGGAAGAGGATGCAAAGGATAAGAAAAAGAAGTCGGCTAAAGCTGAATAGATAGCAGCTTTAGGGATCAAGACGGCTGTATGTAAGCCTCGAATGGGCTGACATACAGCTCGGACCTAGCTTTGAGATGCTGGCCGAGCCCGCATCAAATAGAAGAGCACTGTGCCACTGAATAGTAGGGCGGTGCTTGCATCGACAGCTGCTTGGCCACTTTGTGCCAAGCAGCTGTTTTTATTGGCTGGATTCAAATCACAAATGCAACTCTATTCCTCTGGGTGAGGCAAGTGTATAGCAACTTTTAGAGCGTGTTGAGACTTTAGTAATCGGTCTGTCCCGCTAGACAGCGGGACACTTTTTCGCTTATCCTAATGTCCCAATTGAGCTGCCAGATGGTCTCAACATTAACAGCTTCGGAGCACTGCCCCTGCTATCTTTACATTAAAGACAGGATACCATTGCTATTCATATTGTTTTCTGCTATTGTCCTACCTGAAGGTAGTTTGTTCAATTAGTAGGTTTCTCGTGCAGAGGGCCTGACCCCAGACAGTTGGATTCGTGATCAGGGCATAGGCCATCAATCGATAGTTTGTACGGGCCTTACCTTTCCATGCCACGGCTAACGTCCAAATGAAAACCTCTGCATTTTATGTTTAGGCCCCTCAAGGCTCGCTACGCCGTAGCCCTTGCAGGGGCCCTTTGGCAAGCTCTAGTCCGACAACTCAAGATTTCGCTGCGCGCCTACTGTATGGAGCCTCAGGCTATGGCCTCAAAAGCGGCTGTATGAAGCGCAAACTGAAAAGCCCGGACAGCGGTTTTGCTATCCGGGAAGAAATACCCAAGGGGTATTCGCAAGCATCTTTGCATGATTCTACCCCTAAACAATTAGAGAAAACGATCTTTGGAGAATAAATAAGGCTTACCCCTACTGCTTTAGCAAATGCACAGACCTCACTGATCGCCCAGCCTCAATCACGAGCAGGTAACCTCCCTTAGGCCAATTCATTACATCAGTGAGTTTAAGGCCGCCTTCTGAAAAAGCTAACTTTCCCAATGCCTTTTGATATACAACCTGCCCTTGGTAGTTTAGTACAAGCAGGCTGCCCTCAACAGCGCCTGCTGCTGCAGTCCATTCTACTTGTACAAAATCAGAAAACACATTGGGATAAGCCTCAAGCTCAAATGCAGCCTCTGCACTCAGATGTACTTGTACTGAGCCACAAATGGACTGCGTACCATCCAAAGCGACCTCCCAAAGCCGGTAGTAATGATAGCCTGATGAAGGCGCCCTATCTGCCCAATGATAATGTTGCGGAGACTGGCTGTAGCCTGCTGCGGGCACCTCTCCAATATTTGTAAAATTGCGCCCATCCTGGCTGCGCTCAAGTATAAACTGATGACTATGCTCTTCAGTTAAGGTATGCCATCGGAGCAGTACCTCCCTTCCAAATACCTCTGCAGTGAATGCAGCAAGCGAGACGGCAAGCGGCCCTTCTTCAGTAATCGGCTCACCCCCTGGGGTTGCTATACCACCGGCATTCCAATTTAAACCTATAGGGCAAGTGCCAGAACAATCTCCTATCCGTTGTATAGCGGTGAGTGGTACGGTCATTTCTGTCTCCACTACACCAATATCCTCACTTTGCACACCTGCCGCCACGCCTGACAAGGGGGTAAAGCTCCCTCCATAACTGATAAACTCCAAAAGCCCCCCTTGATAAGAAAGAGCGATGCCCTCTCTCTCATCTTGCAGGCCAGTCTCCCAATAAAAGTAAGTAAACCCACTGCTCGTGCTTTGCCCCTGAATAAAGTTATTTAAAGTAGTACTGGCATAACTGCTCAGTGCTCGGTCACCACCATTATAAAGCGTCAATCCGAAATCGGCTAGCTCTGACAAGTAAGCGTTTCCGATGGCAACTTCAACAAAATTGTTATTGTTGCTGCCATCGCTGTCCAAGTAATGGAACTCACTGATGTAAGCAGCTGGAGTAGCCGTCACATTGAAATGGGCACTTTGCGCCTCTTCTAGAAGGGCCGGGCTGGAAGCCAACAGGTA
This sequence comes from Phaeodactylibacter luteus, assembly GCF_007993045.1. Classification (GTDB taxonomy): domain Bacteria; phylum Bacteroidota; class Bacteroidia; order Chitinophagales; family Saprospiraceae; genus Phaeodactylibacter; species Phaeodactylibacter luteus. The sequence goes on along the minus strand of NZ_VOOR01000039.1, from coordinate 27,008 downwards.
AACATCGTCCCCTATACCTTCAAAGGCTAGCTGGCTGAAGCTGGCGACCCCTGCACTCATCGTTTTCTCTGTCACTGAGCTCTCTGTAAGAGCAGTGCCTACTGCATTGACCGCAACGACTTCGTTGAAACCCAAATCCCGATGCCCATACTGATCTACCGCTAAAATGATCACCGCATCGCTGATTGTAGAGCCTTCTGCTACGTCAGGCGGGCTTGTATTGAAGGCTAGATCGGTGGCGATAACCTCTGTCAGCAAAGTATTAGACAGAGCGCCACCCGCGTTTGAAGATGAAAAGTAAGAGCTTCCTGCCCCGACAGCGACTTGAAAAACTTCAGCAAAAACTGGTGCCCCGTCTAAGACATTGTTTTCGTTGAAAGTAACAAAAAGCTCCAGGCCTATACCGCTGTCGTCCTCAGCCTGTATACTGAACTGGCTGAAAGTAACGAGCTGGCCAGAGACAGGCACTTCGGCCAACTGTTGTCCATCAGAAAACAGCATTGCTGTTTTTAGCAGATCTGGATTAGAAAAGTTAAAAGAGATACTCTCCAATACAGTCGGGTTATTATCTGCATCTGCTGCTGCACCCCCATCCCGTATTGTAAACGCTCCCATCTGAAAAGCATTGGCTGGAGTAAGGCCTGTTGCGCTAGTGTAAGCCAAATAAGGCACCCCTATTGTGGATGGGCTGTTTGCTGAAACTATATCAGAATTCAAACTGACATTAGCAACAAGGTTGGCAACACCGTAAAGATTGAGCGTATTGGACAGCAATGTCCATTTGCTCTTTGAAGATGTTGGGTTGAACCCAAACCAACGGAGACGCAATTCCTGCCCTTCCCCTACCACTATGCTAGTAGCAGGGGCAGCAAAACTCTGTACATCTTCTGTAGCTTCCATCTCCTCATCCATCCAAATCGCTGAGTTTGAAAAATCATTCTGAAGACTGTACTGTATTTCAAAACGCTGAATACCGTCTATGGTCTTTATACAGTCAAACTCCAGCCCAGTAAGCTCGAGAAAATAACCTGGAGCCGGGCGCAGTATTACCTCAAAATAAGCATTGGTCAGCGTACTTCGCCACCCTGCCCCTTGCGCCCCCAAATCAGTAATCGTCAAGTCCGTAATGTCAGAGGCCTGCAGTTCTTCTACTTCTATGCCTGCTGCATTTATAGCGGGAGCAGTATCTTCTGTCAAGGGGAAGCTTACAAGAAGAGGCTGTGCAGATGAATGCACGGCCCAAAAAAACAAAATGAACAATACGGCAAGGTGTTTTTGCTTTCTCATACCAATCTGGTTTTTATAGAAATGCAGGGGGGTAACAAGCATGTTGTTTTCGGCAAACCCTAGAAGCTGCCTCTTTTCAACCATGACACATCTGCTAGCGCTATAGCTTAGCCTTGCTGAAGCATCAACAATGGGCAATCCCAAGCCCAAACGCAGCTACAGCAGCAGCACACTTCTATTTGCCAACGATGCTACAAAGATAGATAGCACCAAAGGGCTGCCCGCTCATTTTTGAGACACATGGGGGGACACACAACTATTGGCTGAATAGTGATATTTAGGGCTCAAATTTGGCATTCTACCGCAGTACATTAACGGCAACCGTACTAAACGGAGTAATTTTGCTGCAACTGATACGGCTTTATGCCAAAGCGTGCTTCAAACAAGCGGGAAAAATAAGATGGGCTACTGTAGCCAACCTTCAATGACACCTCACGGATGGTCATTTTTTCCGACTTGATGAGCTGATAAGCTTCCTGTAGCTTCACCTCCCTAATCACCTCATTAACTGACATCCCAGATTCTGCCTGCAGCAGGCGGTTGAGGTGCCTTCGGCTGATAAAAATCCGTTTAGCGATTTCCCCGACGCTGATATTCTGCCGTGCGATAGACTCCCGTGCGATCGCTTCTACCTTCTCCTTAATACTGTGCAGCTCTTCAGGAGCGCTGAACTTAGCGCCTTCCTTTTGTAATTCCTGACGGGCAGAAACGCGGGTGTGGTTAATCATCAACAACCTTTTGACTTTCACCAAGAGCTCTTCTTGAAAAAACGGCTTTGGCAAAAAGTCATAAACCCCTAAAGCGTGCACCTCTGTACGGGTTTGATAAAAATCAAGCGCCGAAACCACGATTACTGGCACGAGGGCTGCAGCCTCCTCTGATTTAAGCCACTTAATCAGTTCAAGCCCATTGCCATCACTCATCATGATATCCGTAATGATCAAGTCAGGCCACTGATCAGGTGTGATATCTTTTGCCCATTCTATAAAGTGCTCTCCCCCTGAAAAAGCATGGATATGATAGGTTCCACGGAGCAATGCACCAAACAAACTGTGCATCTGAGGGTTGTCCTCTATAATCGCAATAGCAGGCCTTGGCTTGTTATCCGTATGCTCTACAGCTGCAACCGGGCCAAGGGCAAGTGCAGGCTGCTCCACAACGGGCAGGGCTTGAGCTTCCGCCCCTGCCTCCTCAACTGGCACCTGAACTGTAAAAACAGCACCTTTGCCGGGCTGCGAGCTCACCGTCACGCTTCCGCCCAACTGCTGCAAGTAGTCTTTCACAATGGCCAAGCCTACTCCCAGACCGCCGCTTTTCCCATCACCTGGCACTTGAAAAAAACGGTCAAAAACCTTTTCCAGAAAACTATCCGGTATGCCAGGCCCTTCATCCCGGACAACCACCTTACAGACCTGATTTTGCAATGCCGCATCAACAACTACTTTTCTAGACCGCGGGGTGTATTTCACCGCATTGTTTATGAGGTTATTTAAGATAACCGACAAATAAGAAGGGGCTGTAAGGTAGCTCGTCCCCTTCGGCACATCTACGCGATATTCTAAGTTGACACCATGAAAATGGGCCAGTGCTTTACCCATGTTAAAGCGCTGCACGAGAAACAAGTACAGCCAGACAGGGGTGAGCTCAGGCTTAGGCCTATCTTTTTTAGACAGATTGACCAATTGGTTCAGCCCCTCCATCAGGCTTTGAATATCCTGCAAACTTTGACTTGCTAGCAAAGAAAAGGACTTGACCTTATCACGGTCAGGAAGATAATTAACCCGTTCTAGATAGTTGAAAGGGCCATTAAGCACTGCCAATGGGGTTTTTAGTTCATGGATGACGTTGATGAAAAGCTGGTCTTTTTGCTTATTCAGCATTTCCAATTCCTTGGAGTAAGCCAATACTTGATTCCGCTCTTCTTCTATTTGCCGGGTACGCTCGCGCACAGTGTCCTGTAGCTTTCGGTTCGCGGCACTCAATGCTCGCTCCCGGTAGCGGACCAACTGAGCCAGTAGCCCCCCAAATACCCCTATCAAAACTATATAAAGTGCTGGGTGTTGATACCAATCCGGTTTTTTATACAAGGCAATATCTTTGATCGTTTCAATCTCGCCATTGCCAGCAAGGCTCCCAATTTGCAAGGAGTGACGCCCTGGCTTCAAAGACGGGATGGTCACTACAAGCCCTTCATCAAGCTGCTTCCACTCTTCTTCCCCTTTACGGAAATACAGATGCTGAAGCCCCTCTCTTAAGGCCCCTAGCTTTGCGCCAAGCTTCATCTGCAGCCCCACCTCTTTACCTGATAAGGCCAATGAAAGCGGGAAGGTGTTGGGGTAATTCAACTGCTTCACTACCCTACCTGATGTAGACAGTGTCCGACAATTGGAAAGGCTAAGTTCCTCGCCCCTTACTGGATGAAGGAAGGGCACAATACTGTCAACCTGAAAGTAATAGCCCCCCTCCTTGGTTTGCCCCAAAAGGATATTCCCGGGCAGCATCCTTAGCCCACCGTCAAAATGTGCATTAGATGGTAGCCCCTCCCAAGCTGTCAACTGATGCCAGACTCTGTCTTCTGGCTGATAACAAATCAGCCCCTCATCTGAGCCTAGCCAAAGCCGGCCGGCACTGTCTGGCATAACACTACTCAATTGGTCTGTCCCTCCTAACCACTTAACATGGTGAAAGAGCTCTAGCTCCGTTGTGCCAGCCTTCTTGCGAAAGCCATAAAGCCCCCAAGATTTGCCAACGGCCCAAAAGCAGTTTCTGCTGTTATCCCATGCTACATCCTGCACATCCATGTAAAAAAAAGCATTCAAACTGCTGACCGAACGGATGCCTGCCAAAACACTATCCCATTCTACAAGCAGTGGGCTGCCGTAAGGGGAGAAAACGAATGTATTTCCCTGCCCTGCTTTGTCTATCCGGGGATAAACATGGGGCGCTGCAAAAATTGGGCGCTCAACTGGTTTAGGCTGCAGCCCATTTTCGGCTATCTCCAGCCAAAACGGCCAGGTGCCACCTACCAACAGCTCATCTCCCAACTGCTCCATATCAGACACCCAATGAGCATCTCTTCGCTCAGTTAAGAACGGTGGAAACGCTACCTTAGCCAGCCTTTCTAGCTTTTTGTCAAACTGGTAAACGCCTACTTGCGTGCCAATGGCCACAAACCGGCCGAGATCTTCGAGACAGGTCACCTTACCCCTTAAGTGCAATGGCAATGGGAAACTATCTACCTCAATCGCTTTCTCAAAACCAAACCGGAACAAGCTAGCCGGGCCAGCCAGCCAAGCTCCTTGCTCCCCGACAGACCGCTCACATGCTGCTGAAGATGCTGTGCGGATATGCCTGATTTGCCGGCTCAGCCCTGTCTGTATTTCCACCCCTCGCTCAGTGCGTTCTGCAAGGATGTGCGAATCGCTCGCTGATGTTACCTGATCATCGAGGTAACTCCAATATTTTGCAACTTCATCCAACCCGTTCCCCTTTGAGAATAGGAGTTTTTTGTCCGTGATACTATATAGATATTCATTTCGCTTGGTCTGTATATGAATTAACCCTGCCCCACGCAGCGAAACGCTGAGGATAGCAGAGGGCTCCCCCACGTTCGCAACTTGCTCGAATCTATTGCTAGACTTGCTCATCCTCCAAAGAACACCTAAACCGCCAGTATACACATAGTCGCGGTCTACAGCTACTGCATACAGGTTGACAGGCATGTGCTTAAGCTGATCTGAGGTCGTCTCCCAAGCAAGCGGGTACTCACAAACTTCTCCCCCTACAGGGTCAAATGAGAACAATACAGAATAAGATGCCCCCCATACTAGGCCCGTGTGAGCGTCATACTCAAGATCATAACTATTTTTGGCTTTTACAGCTTCCCCATCAACCATCAATGCATCCGGGAAGTAGTTAACAAAGTCTCCGGTGAATGGGGAAAACTGGCTTATCCCCATATTAGTGCTGATAACAACCTCACCTGATGGAACTGCTACAATATCATTGATCACATTAGAAGCTAGAGAAGTGGACGCCCCTGGCCTGTACTGAAACACCTTGACCTCTCCGTTGGTCACCACGTTGATGCCCCGCCCATCTGTACCCAGCCATAGCCGGCCCTCACTATCGAAAGCCATAGCTGTCACCTCATCGCTAGAAAGGCCTTCCGTTTTGGAAATGCTCCTTTTACCCAACGTTGGATATTCAGTTGCTGCCCGGCTCTGCAGGGTATATCCAGGCCCTAAAATAGAAATCATTAAGAAAATCCACCACTGCTTGATCTTATCACCCATTCGTGCACGTGTATTTTTAACCGCTACACTTAGTGCATCACAGCAATGAAAAACGAAAGCTCATACACCTAACTAAAGCAGGGCTCGCCAGAGCTTGTTTGGAGCGTTTATGTCATAAATTTCAAAGGTTTATGCCCACCTACTGTGCCAGCATGGCCGCAGGGCCCTAAATTTGAGCTCAGCGGGCTAAATGAAAACCCAGCGAGAACACCATGCTCATAAAACATTGATTTACAACAGGAAAAACTCCAAACAAGTGCTCAAATCGTTTTTAGTGTCTATCGTTAAAGGCAAGGCTTAGTTAAACCTTGCCCAAGCCCCCCCGCCATTCAATATATGATCCCAAGAAACGGACAAGAGGGGATATGCTTGGATCCTTCACAATGTCTGGAGTTTAAACCGGACAAGCAAGTAATTTCAGGACATGCCCGGGTTGAAATTTAGGACAAAGCACAGCCGCATCAAACAGGCATGATATAGCAGGCTGACTGCTGCTCCGCCAATCAAGAGAGGTGATAATCTACAAATCGCCATGTCCGGTTAGTGGCCTGCCCCTGCCCCAACGGGCAGGTGCCGCTATGCTACGGGGCTCGCTGCCCGCTCGGCCCCTCGCCCTACAGGCGTCGGGTCTGGCCTTCGGCCACCCCTGCGCAGCGCTAGTCCATGCCAGGCTATAAAGCCCGAAAAGCACAGACACCTGCGATATTTTGGTTTGCGCCCGAGTAAGGTGCCAACATATTTTTGCCCAGGCCAAAGCCTGTCCTAATTGCCGCGGGAAAACGCCCGGAGCCTCAGCCTCAACAGAGCGCTCTTGCCCCCTTTCACCTCATCTACAACCACGGCAAGGGCCTGCTATATGTCGATACTTCAGCAGGCAAACGAGAGACAGCACTGCGCAGATGTACAACAGATTACCGCTTATCTGCTACTTGGCCGATGCCCGCCCCCCCTTAAAAGCTCAATGCTGACGGGAAACGCCTCAATCCCACTCAAAAGTCTCGATCATCCGGAGCAGGTCCGCTTCGATAAACTCATAAATGGGGGCCATGGAATCTGGGCGCACCTCGGTATTGAAATACAAAGCCCCCCTCAGGAAGTGGGAGGTAGAGTCGGTCAGGAAAAACTGGAAAGGGGAAGCAGAGGGCCCTTCCATGACAAAAGCCACACCACCTACGCCGGCCTCCTGATTGCTGATGATGATTTCATCTATATAGTTAGCCCGCTTGTTGTGCCAGTCTGCCATATTGAAAGCATCCCGCCTTAGCCCCTCCCACTCTGCAGGCGAATTGATGGGCGCATAGCTGCAGTAAAGCCGGCTTTCAAAAGCCGGGAAGTACAGGTCAAACCAACAAGGGTGAGGGGGCAGCTCCTCAAAGAAGGAAGTATCCTGTTGCACCTCCGCATAAACGGGGTATTCGAAAGTAAAGGCACAGTAATCTTTGTCAAACTCCTGATAGCGCTTTTCCGGATAGTCCACCTTGGGGAAAGCCCGAGGCTTGGGGGTCAGCGGCGGCTCATCTTCACAACCTGCCAACATGGCTGACAAAGGGAGTATGACGAGCAAAATCATCCGGGAAATACGCATAGTACTTATTTTAATTGAATGGCCCCTTTGGCAGGGTGACCACAATCTGTTCAATCCTGCGCTTATTAACGGCTACGACCTTGAATTTGTATGCGCCTTGTACGATTTCTGCATCCGGTTTGGGCATTTGCCCCCTAATTTCCAGGATGAGCCCCGCCAGGGAGTCTGCTTCCCCTTTGACGTCATCAAAAGTGTTCGTATCAATGCCTACAATCCTGCAAACATCATTGAGCAGGGTTTTACCATCAAACAGGTAATTGAAATCGTCTATTTTTTTGTAGACGACCTCCACCTCGTCGTCAAATTCGTCTTTGATCTCGCCAATCACCTCTTCCATGATATCTTCTAAAGTGACTATGCCAGAGCTTCCGCCGTACTCATCGACCACCACCGCCATGTGCAATCGTTCCCGTTGAAACTCCTTCAGCAGATCGTTGATTTTTTTAGCCTCCGGCACGTAGTGCACATCGGGGCGGATGAGCTCCTGCCACTCGAAATCGTCCGGGTCCTGCAGATGGCCTAGCAGGTCCTTTACATAAAGGATGCCGGTCACGTTGTCGAAGTCGTTTTCGTAAACAGGGATGCGAGAATAGCCCGACTCCTGAATCACTTCCAGGAGTTCGCTCAGCCCTATCCGGAAATCCACGGCTACGACATCGACCCGGGAGCGCATAATCTGCTTGACCGTCACATCGCCGAATTTGACAATGCTCTTAAGGATATCAATATCCTGCCCAGCACCTTTTTCTTGGCTGACCGTCAGCTCTATCGCCTCATCGATATCCGCACGGCTCGTATTGCCGCCCACAGCAGAGCGCTCAAGCCGAGCTTCAAAAAGCTTCGTAGAGTTGACCAGCACACTGCTGAACGGATGGAACACCTGCATTAGAAAAGATAAGGGCCGGGCCATAAGGCGGGCCAGCTTTAAGTTGTTGATGCGGGCGTAGACTTTGGGCGCCACTTCCCCAAAGAGGACCAAGAGGAAGGTCACCCCCACTACCGTAATGAAGAAGCTGATGCCCTTGCCCCAATAGGCTACCTGCTCAGCACCAGGCTCTATAAACCACCCCAACAAAGCGGATGCCCACTCATTGAAAACCGATTCCGGCAAAGCAGCTTTCAGCACAAAGTCTGAAAGTATGACAATCGCAATATTGATGAAATTATTGCTGATGAGGATAGTGGCCAACAGCTTCCTTGGTTTTTCCTTCAGCCACAGAATGGTTTTGCTGCTGCCCGTACCTTCCTGCCCCAGCCGGTCGTAATCCCGGTAGTTCAGTGAAAAAAAAGCTACTTCAGAGCCGGAGATCAAAGCAGAAGAAACCAAGAGGACTAAGATGCCCATTGCGCCCAGCCACAGGCCAGAGGCGCCCGTACTCAGCAACAGCAAGGCAGGGTCAAATGCAACAAGTAAAGGGCCAGGTTCCGGTTCCAAGGGGAAATCAGCTTAAGCGCGCCAGAGAAGCATTAGAAAGGTAAGTCATCATCTGCACTGCCATCATCTGCGCCGGGATCAGCCGCCGCCTGCTTAGCAGGCTCGCTGCTTTCGCTAGATGGAGGCCGCATAGTGCCCGCAGTGCGGCCTTCGTCCTCAGGAGAAGGGAAATAGCCCCCACCGGAGCCGCTGCTGTCCTCCCGCCGTCCTCCGATCATCCGGAAGTAATTGGCTACGACTTCCGTCGTTTTGCGCTTATTGCCATCTTGGTCTTCCCAGACCCGGTGCGTGAGCTTGCCTTCCACATAGATTTGAGCCCCTTTTGTCAGTTGGCTTTCTGCCCGCTCGGCCAGAGTACGCCAAGCCACGACATCATGCCACTCGGTTGAGGTCTGCCATTGGCCAGACTTGTCCTTGTAATTCTCATTGGTTGCCAAGCGGAGTTTGGCGACAGCTGCTCCGTTTTCTAGCCGGCGCACTTCGGGGTCTTGCCCCAAGTTGCCAATAAGTATGACGCGGTTGACCATAAGCTGGTTTTAGTTCTTTACAGATAAGCGGGCCAGCCGTTTTGGCTAGACCAATTTTAAATATAGCGAATTATCGCCTAAATAACAATCTATGATTTTCGGGAAGGCAAATTTACTTAAGTTTTTCCGTTCGGCCCGGATGAAGGGGCCTAATTCTGAGGCGGCGGGCGGCGGCCCCTCCACTTCCACTTCCCAAAAGACAGCCTGTATTTGCTGATGTGTCAGGGCTTGCTGCTGTGGTGGAGAGACTTGCCGGACGACCGCCCCCCGGTCTCCAATGAGTGTTGCCCAAGGCGCGCTTCGCCGGATCTGTTCTTCGGAAGCAGCCGCTTCTGGCCATTCCAAGAGGGGAAACTCATACAGGTTCTGCCATATATCCCGCCCGGTGCGCTTATGTATCAATACTTCTGCCCCATAGTTGGCCACCAGGTAATGGAAGAAACGTTTTTTGCGCTTGATCTTCTTCTCCTTAACCGGCAGCAGGCCCACTTTACCCTTCTGAAAAGCTGAACATTCACGGCTTAGCGGGCAATCTGTGCAAAAAGGAGCCTTGGGCTTGCAGTGGGTCGCCCCAAAGTCCATAATCGCCTGATTATAGCTGCCCGGAGGCAGAGGGGCCACTTCCAGTGCGCGCTGCGCCAGCTGCGCAAATGTTTTTTTACCCCCAGCAGAATCAATAGGCTCAGCTATGCCGCCAAACCGAGAAAGGACCCGGTACACATTCCCGTCTACAACCGCATAGGGCAGCCCGTAGGCAAAGGAAGCGATCGCTGCAGCAGTATAAGGGCCCACCCCTTTCAGCTGCCGGATGCCCTCATAAGTGGCAGGGAAAACCCCGCCACGCTCATAGGCCACATATTTGGCAGCAGCATGTAGGTTGCGGGCGCGGGAATAGTACCCCAGCCCTTCCCATGCTTTCATGATGGCATCCTCCGGGGCAGCGGCCAAATCGGCCACCGTAGGGAACTCACGGCAGAAGCGCTCAAAATAGGGCATGCCCTGCTCTACACGGGTCTGCTGCAAGATGATCTCGGAAAGCCATATCCGGTAGGGGTCCTGCTCCCCTTTCCAGGGCAGTGGCCGGTGGTTGCCTGCAAACCACGCTGCAAGCCGCTCAGTAAAAAAGTGGAGTTTCTCTTGCTTCATAAACTGATCTTCATCCGGATAGCACCATAAAAAAACGGTTGCCAACCGGGCAGGTTGAACAACCGTTGCTATTTATTTGGTCAAAGCCTGGCATCTGCCAGACAAAAAATATCGTGAATTGGCCAGCCTTGCCAATACAGCTTTACATCCGCTGCCGGAGCTCTTTGCTGCTTTCGTAGCGCTTGCCAATAACCTCCTTCAGCTCCTTGCGGGCAAAAAAGATACGGCTCTTGACCGTGCCCAGCGGAAGCTCCAGGTGATCAGCTATTTCTTGGTACTTGTACCCGTGGTAGTGCATAAGGAAGGGGATCTTGATGCTGTCATCGAGGCTTTCAATCATGCGGGTGAGCTCCTTCATCATAATGTTAGATTCTGCTTTGTTCGAGATGACAACACTGCCGGAGTTGATGTAGTACATGTTGTCGGTAGAGTCCATGATGGTATTGGCTTTCACCTTCTTGCGGTAGTTGTTGATGAAGATGTTCTTCATGATGGTAAAGAGCCAAGCCTTGAAGTTCGTCCCGGGGCGGAATTTGTCGCGGTTGGTCAATGCGCGGAAGGCCGTTTCCTGAAAAAGGTCCTTTGCGTCTTCTGTATTCTTGGTCAGGTTGTATGCAAATGAGTTCAACAGAACTGACATTTGGTCAAACTTGGCGTAAAATTCGTTGGCAGACATGGCTGAACTGTTTTTGTGTATGAATGCTTTAACTCCTGTTGAATCAAAGATAACCAATAGTTAAACAAAATACAACATTTCATACCCCTAGCAGCCCTCTAAAACCGGAAAGATGTGACCACATTCAAGAATTCATTTCACAACTTATTGATAAACAAATCATTGTGTAAAATGTCGTAAATGATCATTTATTTGCAACTTTCAAAAAAAAATGAAAAAAATGCTTTTTTGTGGAATCGCGCCTGCCTGATTTCATACTTTTATTAAACAGAATGGGCGCAGAAGGCCGCCCGAAGGGATGTTGTTAAACATAAATACGGCTATTGTTCAACAAACGGATTGCTTTGCCCTGCCCCTACAGGATGCGAGGGGGCCTGCCCCTGCCCGACGGCAGGCGCCGCTATGCTACGGGGCTCGCTCTTCGCTCGGCCCTACCGGGCTTGCCACCCCTTCGCAGCGCTAGTCCGATACCGTAAAACAATTGAAAGCGGAGCGCTTACGGCAGCCTTGTGCCAGCGCCCGTTAAGCGCTACATCTGCGCATTGCGCGTCAAATAGACGGCTACCAGGCTGAACAAGACGTTGGGCGCCCATATCCCCACAATGACCGGGATGACCTGCCCGGCAGCAAAGACGACCGCGAAACGGGAGAAAAAGATAAACAGCGCCCCTATGCCAACCCCCATAGCCAGGTGCAGCCCAATACCGCCCCTCACTTTCCGGGCAGCGATAGACATGCCAATGATGGTAAGGATAAAAATGGTGAACGGCTCAGCGCTCCTGCGGTGGAACTCGATCTCATACTTCTTGGTGTTCCCCACCCCTCTTGCCTGCTGTGCAGCAATATACTGTTGAATCTCCACAGACGTCATCATCGTATGCTGTTCCTTGTAATCGACAAAGTCTTCCGGAGTCAGGTTGAAAGCCGTGTCCAGCTCATTGCCCCGGCCAAGGATGAGCTCTTCATCCATGCCATCGAAGGTCCGTATCTCGTAATTCCTCAGCTTCCAGCGGTTGGGAGGCCCCTGCCATTCTGCGGTATTGGCTTTGAGCAGGTACACCAGCTCCCCATCTTTGAACTGCTCCATGCGGAACTTCCTGGCCGTACTGTCCCGTTTCCGGTAATAGTTGATGTAGACCTTGGTTTCCGGGGCCACGAACATGTGGACATCCTGTGTCTTGCCCTTGTCGTTATTGGTCCAGATATACGCATGCTCTACATCGAGCCGGTTCTTGTTGCCAAGCGGTATGAGGAAGTGGTTGCCGATAAGGTGCAGCCCAGCGATGAAGGCTGCAGCGAGCAGATAAGGCTGCATAAGGCGCCGGAAGCTTACTCCTGCATTGAAAATGGAGATGATTTCAGAATTGTAGGCCAGGCGGGAGGTGAAAAAGATAACCGCGATGAGCGTGTACAGCGGCCAGAGCAGGCCTGCAATGAACATAATAAACCCCGGGTAGTACATGACAAAAATCTCGTACCGGGTGATATCGCTCTCTATGAACTTCTCCACCTTTTCGCTGAAGTCGATAATCACGGAAATCATCGTGAAGATGAGCACAGTGAAGAAAAAAGTGCTCAAAAACTTCTGTATGATGTACCGGTCTAGTAGCTTCAGCATGGAGGATGTTCGCATTGGTTTAGGGCAAATGCCCCGCAAAGTTGGCAGAAAAGCAGCACAATCACAACGGCCGTGAACCAAAATGTCGCAGGTGTTTGTGCTTTTCGGGCTTTATAGCCTGACAACCCAGAATTTATGAATTCTGACTTGCTCTTTTTCCGTCTCTCTTCGCCAAAAAGCCTCGCCGACTTCATCGTGGAGCCCCTTATCCCCACGCTTCGTGTAGGCTATGCCTACGTTTTTTGTCTCGGCAGCCGAAAAAATAGCGGCGTCATATTTTCAAAAATCCTAAGTTGTCAGGCTCTAGCCTGGCATTGGCCTAGCGCTGCGCAGGGGTGGCCGAAGGCCAGACCCGACGCCTGTAGGGCGAGGGGCCGAGCGGGCAGCGAGCCCCGGAGCATAGCGGCGCCTGCCGTCGGGCAGGGGCAGGCCCCCAAAAAAGACGACAATCTGGTTGGCGCCCATCACAACCTCCTTTGCATTTGCTTAACCATTTGGTTTTTCCAAGGCAGAAAATCCCCTTCCAGAATGTGTTTCCGGGCTTCCCCTACCAGCCAAAGGTAAAAACTAAGGTTGTGCAAGCTGGCAATTTGTGGCCCCAGGAGCTCCTTGGTGTGCATCAGGTGGCGCACATAAGCCTTAGAGTACTGCTGACTGGCAAAACATGGCGTATGCTCGTCGATAGGGCTAAAGTCCTCTTTCCATTTTGCATTCTTGATATTGATGACCCCCTGAGCAGTATAGAGCATCCCATGGCGAGCGTTGCGCGTAGGCAGCACACAATCGAACATGTCCACTCCTAGCGCAATACACTCGAGGATGTTGTCTGGCGTACCTACCCCCATGAGGTAGCGGGGCTTCTCTTTGGGCAGGATGCCGCATACCAGCTCTGTGGTCTCGTACATATCTTCAGCTGGCTCCCCCACCGAAAGCCCGCCAATGGCATTACCCGGCTGCCCCGCCTCGGCAATAGTTTCGGCGGAAGCCCTCCGCAAATCGGGGTAGGTGCTGCCCTGTACAATGGGGAACAGCGTTTGCTCATACCCATAACGCCCGGAGGTAGCTCCCATCTGCGCCATACAGCGCTTGAGCCAACGGTGGGTCATGTGCATGGAGTCTTTGGCATAGCGGTAATCGCAAGGATAGGGGGGGCACTCGTCAAAAGCCATGATGATATCGGCCCCTATGCTGCGCTGAATATCTATAGCGCGCTCAGGGCTGAAAAAGTGCTTGGAGCCGTCTATATGGGAGCGGAAGGTAACGCCCTCCTCCGTTATTTTGCGCTGCCCGCTAAGGGAGTAGACCTGGTACCCGCCGCTATCCGTCAGTATGGGCTTCTTCCAGCCATTAAAAGCGTGCAGCCCGCCAGCCCCTTCTAATACATCAAGCCCCGGGCGGAGGTAAAGGTGATAAGTATTCCCTAAAATGATCTGAGCTCGGATGTCCTCGGCAAGCTCTCGCTGATGCACGCCCTTCACTGTGCCCAGGGTGCCCACCGGCATAAAAATAGGGGTTTGGATAACCCCATGAGCGGTCTCAATTTGCCCGGCACGGGCGCCACAGTCGGTGGCAGTCTTTTGCAGCGTATATGAAAACACAGGCAGTGGGTTATTTTACTTGGAAAAAGCCGCCCCATCAGGCGCGCATGCGGTGCTTGTCCATTTTCAGCAATACCGCTATCATGAGGGTGAAGCCGAGCAGGGAAGACCCCCCCTTGCTGATCAGCGGCAAAGGTATGCCAATAATCGGCATCAGCCCCATTGTCATCCCAATGTTGATGAATACGTGTATGAACACGATGCCAGCTACACAATAGGCATAATTCCGGGCAAAAGCGGAGCGCTGCCGCTCTGCCAGCACGGTGATGCGCAGCATCAGCAATAAAAAGAGGACAACAATGCCCATAGCGCCTATGAAGCCCTGCTCTTCCCCAATGGTACAGAAAATAAAGTCGGTAGACTGCTCAGGCACATAATTGAGCTTGGTCATCGTGCCGTTGAGGAAGCCTTTGCCCTCAAGCCCGCCCGAACCAATCGCTGTTTTGGACTGCGCCAGGTTGTAGAGGGAGCCCCTTTCGTCACATTTCTCAGGCTGCAGCCAAACGTTGATCCGGTCTTGCTGATGCGGCTTCAGCACTTGATTGAACCCATAACTGGCAGCGTAGGCCAGCCCGCTGCCCGCCAACAGAAAGATGGCCAACAGGAAAGCCAGGCGCCCGTTCCGGTTCTGATAAGCAGCAAATGCCGCCACGAGGAAGGCCACAGCAAGTGCGCCAAGCACATGCCAGCCGTAGTCTAGCCCGTACAAGAAGTAGCTCCCAGCCCCAAGCACTGCCACTCCTCCAAGGGCATACCCCTTGTACTGAGCGGGCAGCTGATAGGCCAACACTGCAGTGCCCAACAGCGCCAGGGCGATCATGATGGGCAGGGGCGGGAATACCAGCCCCAGAATCAATAGCATGATGGACAGCCCGCCTACGATATAATAAGTAGAGGAAAGGCCTTGCCGGAAAAGGACGACCAGGAAGGACGTAAAGACCAAAGCTGAACCGGCATCCGGCTGAAGCAGGATCAACAGCATGGGCACAAGCAGGAGCCCTAAGACGGTCAGCTGTGCCCGTGCATTGCGGAGGTCTGTGCTGTAGGCGCTCAGGAAAGCAGAAACGCCCAGGCAGGTCCCAAACTTAGCCAGCTCAGATGGCTGAAAGGAAAACCCTCCGAAGGAGAACCAAGAGGTGGCCCCCTTGATATTCGTCCCCAAAAACAACACCAGCACCAGCATCAGCATACTGAAGGCGTAGACAGGATAGGCGAAGGTTTGCCAAAATTTATGATCAAAAAGCATGATGAACGCAAAGATGCCCCCGCAGATGCCCAGCCAGATCGCTTGCTTCCCAGCGGAAGTGCTCAGGAAACCGGAAGGGCCCAACTGACGGTACTCTTCATAGCTGACTGAGAAAATCATCATCCAGCCAATGACAGCGAGCCCCAGAAAAAGGCAGAATGTCATCCAGTCTATACGGCCCAGCACTGCGCCGCCCACACCAGCTTGTTGTCTTCTTCTCCGCATATCATCCTTTTCAGTACCCCCCTGTGCTAATCAGTTCGCGAGGGGTAATCTGATCATCTTTAACGAGATATATGCCAGGATAGTCTTTTTCGAGGATGTACTTGAGGCGCATCGCTTCAACCTTAGAGCTAAAGGCCCCAGCACGGAGCTTGTAGTAGGGCTTGGCATGCTCCCAGTCTACAGGTACATTGGGGTAACGGTACTGAAACGACTGCTTGACCGTTTCCAGGCGCTGACGATCAGGGGTGGCCAGGATTTGCACCCGCCAGCCTTCTACCAGTTTTTTGCTTTTGTTGATCTCTGCGTAGCGGGCCATCATCTGAGCAATGGGCTTGTCCGCTTCAATAATGATGTTGCGCTGCCCGAAAGCGGGCAGGCTGAGCAAAGAAATTAGGCTGACAATGAGCGCAGGAAGGTATCGCATGGCAGTCACATTTGGTTTACTAGACTTTATGCCGGGAAGTAGCCCGGCGGGCTATAAGAACACAAATATACGACAAATCCCTCTGCTGCCAGCAAGGCTACACCGCCCCGATGAGCTTCAGCCCAGAGGAAGTGCCCAAGCGCTGTGCGCCGGCTTCGATAAACCCTAGGGCATCTTCACGGGTACGGATGCCCCCGGAAGCCTTCACTTTGGCTTTCCCGCCGGCAAGGCGGCCTAGGAAGCTGACCATTTCCAAGGTAGCACCTCCCCCGTTGAAGCCCGTGGATGTTTTGAGGAAATCTGCTTCCTTGTCCAAGCAGATCTGCGCAGCCTGCTCTACCTCCTCCATCGTCAGCAGGCCAGTTTCCAGTATGATCTTGATCTGCTTACCCTTGAGATGGGTAGCAGTAATCATGCTATCGATGTCATTGGTCAGATAATTGATATTGCCTGCTTTGAGGGCACAGATATTGAGCACAGCGTCAATTTCGTCCGCCCCTTCGTCTATGGCTCTCTTGATCTCCTCTATCTTAGCAGGCGTAGAAGCGTACCCCATGGGAAAGCCTACTACAGTAGCAATCCTGACCGGGCTGTCTTCCAGCAGCTCAGCAGCCAGCTTGACAAAGAAAGGGGGGACACAGACCGCTGCAAACTGATGCTCCTTAGCCTCTGTGCAAAGTTGTTCAATGTCATCGGTCGTACAATCTGGGCGGAGCAGGGTATGATCGATGTAACTGTTCAAGTTCATCGTGGTATTCAGGGTTTGTTCTAATGGAATTATATCTGTTCAACCCGCAATATATCACAAAAATCCGGCTTCACCTGCCCGGGCGGCACCGCCAAACTGTTAAACCCGGCAGCCCTTTCCGCCAATACAAAGAGCGCCCGGAGCCTAAAAAAGGCCCGGGCGCTCCTTTAACAGCTAGCCATCAGCACATTAGCGGCCATGGCACTGCTTAAACTTTTTGCCGCTGCCACATGGGCAAGGGTCATTCCGGCCTACTTTTTTCTCAGAGCGGACTATCGTTTGCGGCTTTGGCCTGCGGCTGACGCCCTCTGCGGCTGAGCGCGCGGCCTGCTCCTCTGCCGAGCGGTTCGTCTGCACCTTGCTCAAGTCCGTGCGCTGCTCCCGCACCTGCTCCAAGGTCCGGCCATCCGAAAAGACGAGCGTCCCCTTAGCTAGGTAGGAAGTGACCTGCTCGTTGATTTCAAAAATCAGCTGTTCGAAAAGGTTGTAAGCCTCCATTTTGTAGACGACAAGCGGGTCTTTCTGTTCAAAGGACGCGGCCTGAACCGACTCCTTGAGCTCATCCATCGACCGGAGGTGCTCCTTCCAGCGCTCGTCGATGATCGCCAGCGTTACCGCTTTTTCGATATCCCGCCGGATAGACTCGCCTTTGGTCTGAATCGCCTCCTCCAGCTCAGCCGTCACAGCCAATGCCTTGGAACGCCCGTCGCTGAACGGGATCATGATGCGCTTGATCTGATTGCGCTCCTCGTGTTTTTCAATAAAAAACGGCATCAGCGCCTCGATCACCCGATCTGTTTTTCGGGAATACGCAACTTCGAACTGCTCTAGGATACGAGCGCTTACTTCCTCCTCTGCCGCTTCCCGGAAGTCCGCCGCATCCATTTGTGGGTCAAATGCCAAGAGGCTCATCGCTTCGCGGCGGAAACCCTCAAAGTTGTCCTCGGCGCGGTAAGCAGCCACGAGGTTCTCTACCATTGCCTTGAACATATTGTTCAGGTCAACAGAGAGGCGCTCCCCAGAAAGGGCGTTGTCCCTCTTCTTGTAAATCGCCTCCCGCTGTATGTTCATGACATCATCATACTCCAACAGGCGCTTACGGATGCCAAAGTTGTTCTCCTCTACCTTCTTCTGCGCACGCTCGATAGACTTCGTCACCATAGAATGCTGAATGACCTCGCCTTCTTCGTGGCCCATGCGGTCCATCAGTTTGGCTATCCGCTCAGATTGGAAAAGGCGCATGAGGTTGTCCTCAAGGGAAACGTAAAACTGAGAGCTGCCGGGGTCTCCCTGACGGCCTGCACGCCCCCGCAACTGACGGTCTACCCGCCGGGAATCGTGCCGCTCTGTGCCGATGATCGCCAAGCCACCTGCCTTTTTGACTTCTTCCGAAATCTTGATGTCGGTACCCCGGCCGGCCATGTTGGTGGCAATCGTCACTTTGCCCGGTTTGCCCGCCTCGGCAACTACCTCGGCTTCGCGCTGATGCTGCTTGGCGTTGAGCACGTTGTGGTCAATGCCGCGCTGCTTCAGGATACGGCTCAGCTTTTCAGAGATGTCTACCGAAGTGGTACCAACCAATACCGGCTGCCCCCGCTGTGTAAGCTGTACCACTTCTTCAATCACTGCATTGTACTTCTCGCGGGCGGTCTTGAATACCAAATCTTCGCGGTCATCACGCACGATAGGCTTGTTGGTAGGGATGACCACGACATCAAGCTTGTAGATTTCCCAAAGCTCGCTCGCCTCGGTTTCTGCTGTGCCCGTCATACCCGCCAGCTTGTGGTACATCCGGAAGTAGTTCTGCAGCGTGACAGTGGCGTAGGTCTGCGTGATGTCCCCCACCTTTACATTTTCCTTGGCCTCTAAGGCCTGATGCAGCCCATCGGAATATCGGCGGCCTTCCATCATACGGCCCGTCTGCTCATCTACAATTTTCACCTGCCCGTCAATCACCACATACTCCTGATCCTTCTCGAACAGCGTATAAGCCTTGAGCAGCTGACTGATGGAGTGTAGGCGCTTGGACTTGACCGCGAAGTCTTGGCTGAGGTTGGCTTTTTCCGTCTGCTTCTCCTCCTCGCTTAGGCGATCGTTGTTGTCGATTTCAACCATGGAAGTGGCCAAGTCAGGCATGACAAAGAACTCGGGGTCGTCTGTCCCTTTAGAAAGGTACTCAGCGCCAGCTTCCGTCAGCTCCACATTCCGGTTTTTCTCATCGATGGTGAACAGCAGGGGCTCATCCACGATGTGCATATTCTTGGACTGCTCCTGCATGTAGAAGTTCTCCGCTTTTTGGAGGTTGACCTTCACACCGTCCTCGCTCAGGAATTTAATGAGGGGCCGGTATTTGGGCAGTGCGCGGTAAGCACGCAGCAGCGCCATGCCCGCTTCCCCTTCCTGATAGCCAGTCTTCCCTTCATTGAAGAGCTTTTTGGCTTCTGCCAAATAGGTTGTCGCCATTTTGCGCTGCGCAGCGATGAGTTTTTCAACAGAAGGGCGCAGAGCGATGTACTCCTGATCTTCGCTGCCCTGAGGTACAGGGCCAGAAATGATCAATGGGGTACGGGCGTCGTCGATCAATACCGAGTCGACCTCATCAATCATGGCAAAGTGGTGCTTGCCCTGCACCCGTTCATCCAGGGAGCGCACCATATTGTCGCGCAGGTAATCAAAGCCAAACTCGTTGTTCGTACCGTAAGTGATGTCACATTGGTAAGCTTTCACCCGCTCATCAGAGTGCGGGCGGTACTTATCGATACAGTCGATGGTCAAAAAGAGGAATTCAAATATAGGGCCCACCCACTCAGCATCCCGCCGGGCCAGGTAATCGTTGACGGTAATCACGTGCACCCCTTTGCCAGACAAACCATTGAGGTAGGCCGGAAGGGTGGCCACGAGGGTCTTGCCCTCGCCCGTAGCCATCTCCGCGATTTTGCCATCGTGGAGCACCATACCGCCGATCAGCTGTACGTCGTAGTGGACCATATTCCAGGTCACCTCGCCGCCAGCTGCCGTCCAAGAGTTGTTCCAGACAGCCTCCTCCCCTTCTATGCGGACATAGCCCTTTTTAGGGTTGGCCGCCATCTCCCGGTCGTGCTCGGTAGCGGCCACGCGCAAAGTTTCATTTTGGGAAAACCGCCGGGCGGTCTCTTTCACTACCGCGAAAGCTTCGGGCAATATGGCTTTCAGCACTTCTTCAAGATGCTGATCGCGCTCTTCGCGCAGCTTATCGATTTCGGCAAAGAGCTCTTCCTTGCGGTAAATGTCTTTTTCGGTATTGGCTTCGGCTCGGGCTTCGGCTATATCCTTATCGATACCAGAGAGGTGCTCTGCGATCCGAGTGCGGAATTCGCGGGTTTTGTTGCGCAGCTCGTCATTAGAAAGGCTGGAAAGCCCCTCAAAAATCTCGTTGATCTCTTCTACAATGGGCGTGTAGGTGTTGACGTCGCGCTCCTGTTTGGTACCGAATACCTTCTTCAGGGATTTTGCTATTGACTGAAACATATATGAAAATTTCCAATTTTAGTTGGCTAAAGTTGTGCCAAAGATAAATATATTTGCGGCTATGAACCGTCAGCACGCGTGTAGGTTGTTCAGAAAGCATTGAGCGCTGCTGGCACTTGCCCAAACTTTTCTACACACATATTATACCAAGGCTACACACTGTGCCAAATTGGCACGAGGCGGGCATCGTTGGGAGGCAGCCCAAATCATGGGGGAGCAGGCTTAAGGCCTTAGCTGCCAACTGTTTTTTACAACATTCTGAACAGGCTAAGGTTGCTGCTTGTATGCAATATGGATAAAAACTGGCAACTGCTGTGCTGCCCAAAGCACCAACCGGTTTGCGCTATGCGACAGACAGCAGGGCTGACGGGCACCAAGGTGCAATTGAAAACCGCTCTGCCCGTTATCCTTATTAGCAACCCTGCAATTTCTTCAACGTCAGAACCATGAAGCGGAGTATATTTCCAATATTGGCAGCAGCTGCTGTTTTCGCTGTAGCTCCCCTGCCATCTTGTCAAAGCGGCAGCCCCAAGGACATACGGGACTACTACCTCCCGCTCAAGCAGCTGGAAGACGGCCTGGTCTATGAATACCGGCCCGTTGCCATCGACTCCCTTACGCCCATCTATTGGTTTTACCGCTCTTACCTCAGGGAAGACGGCATCTACCTCACCGGCACCTACTACGAACATGACCTCATCCCCCGTCAGATTGTGCGGGAGGAGCTCGTCAGCAACGGCATGCTGGTAGAGGATGTCTTCCTCTATGAAGCCCGGGCAGACAGCAGCGGGCTGCAGGACCGCACAGAGGTGGACGTGCTGCAAGGCGCAGCCTTCCCTTTTGAAGTGACCGACTCCAATGGCGTATTCCTTTATCAGCTGCAATGGTCGCCGCCTCAGGACAGCGGTGCGGTCATTACACTTACCAAAAACCGGCGCTACCTCAAGGATACCGTTGTGGCCGTGCTGGGGGAAAATCTAGACGCCGTCGTCTTTTCTGTACAAGAGCTTTTGGAGTACGACCAAAATGGCGTCTTCGAGCAGCAATATGCCGGACGGGAGGTCTATGCAAAAGGGCTCGGGCTGGTTTACTACGACAAGCAGATCGGCCCGGGCATGGAACTGAGCTATGCCCTACACCGCCGCTACCCTATGGAAGTATTGGAAGAACAGTTTGAACAAAAGATAAACCATGAACATTAACGCCTTTTTCCGTTTCACACTGGGCCTTGCCCTCGCCTTCACCGCATTGCCGGCACAAGCACAGGTCAATGCCCCTGAGCTGATCTGTGTCGCTAACGATACCCTGAGCTGGCAAGCCCCTGTCAACAACTGCGGCCCCTTCAACGCCTATCTGGTGTTTGGCAGCCAAAATGAAGCCGGGCCTTACAGCCTTATTGGAACAGTGACCGACCCTGCACAGGAATTCTTCTTCCACAACAACGCAGGTGCAGGCACTTGGTACTACTATCTCCAAACGGATGCTGACTGCCCCGGGGAGCCGGCCCTTTCTTCAGACACACTCGACAACCTCATCCCCCTGCAATCCCCTATCCTTTCTGCCTCCGTATCGGGCACTGCGGTTGTCCTTTCGTGGGAAGCGAGCGCCTCCCCCGAAGTCGTCGGGTACATCGTCTCCAGGCAAGAGCCCGGCATGGGCACAATTGTCCTCGACACCGTTTTCGGCAATACCACTTATACAGACAATACCGCCGACCCCCTCAACCGGCAGGAAACGTACTTCATCGAAGCCATAGATGCCTGTGGCAACAAAAGCCTCGTCAGCCCGCCCCATACCACGATGACACTTGCAGCGGACGGCGCTGTAGACCCCTGCCAACGATCCGTTGCGCTCACTTGGACGCCCTATGAGGGATGGCCCGTGGGCTCCTATGACATCTTTGAGGTTGCGCCTGACGGCACCCGCCTGCTCGCCAGTACCGTTGCCGGAAGCGAGACAGCTGCCGCATTCAACGGGGTGAACACCTCCGGCACCTACTGCTTTGCCATAGTTGCCAACCAGGCCAACGGCAGCAATACGGCAAGCTCTCCGGAACTGTGCGTGGAAGCCGTGGTCACTGAGGGCCTGACCACCTTCGCCGCCACCAACGCAACGGTTTCTCCAAACGGCATCGAGGTGACTTGGGCCTGGAACCCAGATGCTGCACTCGCTGCCTACAATGTGCAGCGGGCATTCAATGGCAGTGGGTTCACAGACGTGGACGCACAGGCCACCGCGCCGCCCCTCATGCCCAACAACACCTATACAGATGCCGCGGCCGCCCCTTCCACAGGCAGCTACACCTATCAGATCGTCGCTACCGATGTCTGCGGGGCACCCACCACTTCCAACCAAGTATCTACCATCTTCCTCGCTGTAGACGCACAGAACGGGCAGAACACCATAACATGGACCCCCTATACCAACGGATTGGGGGTCGTACAGGATTACCGCATCTTCCGGCAATTGCCAGATGGCACCACCACCGATATTGGCAGCTTCGGCCCCAATACCTTTGGAGCCACTGACGTCATCAACCTCAACGACCCCGGGCAAGTGCAGGCCTGCTACTTCGCCCAAGCCACTGCTACCGTAGACCTCAACGACACCCTCTCTGTAGAAGTCGTCAGCCGGTCCAATCTGGCTTGCGCTGTACAAGAAGCCAAGGTATACATCCCTACTGCCTTTTCGCCCAATGGGGACGGCCGCAACGATACCTTTCAGCCTTTTCTCCAATTTGGCGTGCCTACCGCCTACCAGCTCACCATCTACAACCGTTGGGGCGGCCAGGTTTTTGAAACGCAAGAGCCTGGCAAAGGATGGGACGGCACCTCCGATGGAGAGCTGGCCAACACCGGCTCCTATGGCTATACCCTGCGCATCGTCCAAGCCTCCGGCACAGTCATCGAAGAATCTGGCGAGGTCGTGCTCGTCCGCTAGACAGCCCTAAGAAAAAACCCGGGGAAGGTATTGAACTCATACTGCCTTTCCCGGGTTGATAATTACTGAAACCTTTCTGGAAAAATATTGCCGGCAAACTTCTATGCTGAATTAAAAAAAGGTTTATATTTGCACTCCGCTTTCAGATAGCGCAAAAGGGTTGGGTGGCCGAGTGGCTAGGCAGAGGTCTGCAAAACCTCGTACGGCGGTTCGAATCCGCTCCCAACCTCAACTGTTAAACAGCCTCTCCGCCTCTGCGGAGGGGCTGTTTTCGTTTCATCCCAAATCGAGCTACCTATAGCAAACAAACGAAGAACACACCCTAGTTGCAGCCCACCTCCCGTTCAGCGCAGCACACCCAATCCCGGCTACATATCCGAATATTGCTTGCTTTTGGGCCTGCCCCCTCCGCAAGGAAGGGGCCTGCCCCTGCCTGCTGGCAGGGGCAGGCCCCCCAATAAAACGACAATCTGGTTTGCGCCCGCGCAGGTATTCCTTTGAGTTTAAGTAAGGAAAAGAAAAATGGAAAGAAAAATACTAGTTGGGGATATCCACGGATGTTTAGCTACTTTTCTGAAACTGCTAGATCAGATCAATCTCAATATTGAATCAGATACCTTATACCTGCTTGGAGATTATGTTGATAGAGGCCCAAATTCGAAAGGTGTAATTGACGAAATAGTAAATTTGAAGAAAAAGGGCTGCCGCGTATATCCAATAAGAGGCAATCATGAACAAATGCTAATATATGACCATAATGCTGAAACCGTCAAAGGTTGGCATGATATGGCTGATGAAGAACTGAAAAACAGTTTTGGCATAAAAAACTTGACTGAACTTCCAATTCAGTATATAGATTTTTGCAAGAACTTGCCTTATTACATCATGGATGATGATTTTATTGCTGTCCATGCAGGTATAAATTTTGACTTCGAAAACCCCCTAGAACATACTGAAGATCTACTATGGATAAGAGACTGGTATGGCAATGTTGACTATGGCTGGCTGAAAAACAGGAAGATCATTCATGGCCATACACCACAAACACGTCAGGAAATTGAAGAACAGCTGAATGGCTTTGAGGAGAAAAAAATCCTAAACATTGATTGTGGAGCCTACAGCTCAGCGAGCAAAATCCATGGGCTAGGCCATTTGTGTGCTTTTGATATAACAAACAGGAAATTGTATTTTCAGGAAAACATTGAAGAGCATTGCAAATATTAAAGCCTTACTTACAATCGGGCAGACCGCTCTGACGCATAGACCGGGCCACAGTGCGCCGCTCGCACTGCTACCGAAAGCCTGTGGGCCTCGGTTCGCGTACTAGGCAGCTCTCTAGGCTTTGCTGCTGTTTCTTCTGATGATCATTGGCCTAGCGCTGCGAAGGGGTTTAAGAGCTTATTTGGAGCGTTTTAGCCCTGAAAGCAAAGGGCCCCTACCCTCCTGCTGGGCCAACATGACCGGCAGGCTTCTGCCGAAGCCGCTAAATTTGCGTTCAGCGGGCTAAACGAAAACCTAGCGCAGATCCCAGGCTTTTAAAGCTTTGATTTTCAATAGCAACAAAACCCTGAAAGGCTCTTTGCCCTTTTAGTTTATTGCGCCATATACCGTTCTGGCGGCAACCCAATCAGCCTATTAGCGAACGAACAATCTGCCTGTAATTATTTTGAACTTCCTCAGTAAATGCTGATTTATCTTTGATCATTCCTGAAACTGTATTTTGCATATCTAGATTTGCACTACTCCATAATATGATTTCTGTGATAATAGGAGCAATAGCAATACCTTTCTCCGTTAACAGATAAATATTTTCTTTTTTATTATCAGGCAATTTCTGCTTCGTTATCAGCTTGTTCTCCTCTAACCATTTTAACCTTGAAGACAAAATGCCTGGAGCAATCCCCTCTGGAGAACTGGAGAACGCTTTGAAGGTCCTCTTCCCCTGAACTAACATATCCCGGACTATCAAAAGCGACCACTTGTCACCTAATATGTCTAAGGTACAGGCAATTGGACAGTCTGAGCGAAAATTGTTTTTCATTTTTTTGCTACTTATTTGGTAGTAATAAGAACTTTTGGCTACTTTCGCTACTGATTTAGTAGTAAAGTTAACAAAAGAAATGGGACAAACCGCATTTTCAGCCTTTAAGAGCCAGCCAAAAGGCATACAGATTGGCATTTGGCCAAGTATAACATCCGCTGTCATGCTGATTGGGATTGGCACTTTTTGGATAGTACACCCTGCTGCGGCAGAAGGTTCATTCTCGATACCCCCCGACTCAGATGCTGCGGTACGATTCGCAAAAATCCTGGCCATATTCAAAGCCGTTGGCGATGCCCTTCCGCCCATTTTCGTTTTGCTGGCAATCTCCTTTAGACAATTCAGGCTGGCGGGTTACTTCCACTTAACAACCCTTTTGTTGGTGATTGTGGTAGACCTGTTCGTTTGGGGCAGCTTCGTCCCCAATGCAGGAGCAAGCGATATCTTAAAACATATCCCCTTTGCCATCCCCATCATTATTGCTGCCTATTGCTTTCTCAAACCAAACTCTAAAACGCCCTGATAATGCTCCTATTCATTCGTGTTTTCCTAGCACTATATGGGGTTATTGCTGCTGTCACAGGATACATCGGCACCACAGCAAAATACAACCCTGCCGCAACGGATCCGCTTACAGATAACAATCATCGCTATGTGGCCGCCATTTGGATGGCTACATCTTTGGCGTTCTTTTTTGTGGCTCTGAATCCTTCTGAAACAGCCTTGTTCCGCTTTTTGATGATTGCTGTTTTCATTGGCGGCATTGTCAGAGCAGCTGCACTGATCAATTACCCTGTAACCCCCTTTCTCGTTTTTCTTATCCTAATTGAATTAATTCCAACTGCCTTGATGCTTTGGTTTCATACCCAACTGCTCAATTCAGGATCACTTTAAACTAAAATTACTAAATGAAACAATCCAATCTAAAAGTGCTGATAACAGGCGGCGGGTCAGGTATTGGGCTTGCCTTAGCCAAAAAGTTTTTAGCCCATGACCATACCGTTCTCATTACAGGTAGGAACCTTGGCAAGCTCGAAAAGGCAAAACAAGAAAACCCTGAAATTCATATCTACCAAAGTGATGTAACAGATGATGCAGAAGTGAGAACGTTGGCAAATGATGTTCAACAAAAATTTGGCGCCATTGATGTCCTTATCAACAATGCCGGCATAATGAATTTAGTAGATTCAGGAAATGAAAGCAACGACCTGCAAAAACAAATGCAGGAGATTGAAATCAACTACAATTCGCCCATCAGGATATTGCATTACTTCCTTCCCCTGCTTAAAAAAAGCAAGAACGCAACTTTGGTCAATGTTTCTTCGGGATTGGCTTATGTGCCATTTGCTCAGGCACCAGTTTATTCAGGTACAAAATCGGCTTTACATTTTTGGACACTGTCCATCAGGCCTCAGCTAAAGCTACACGATATAAGGGTAGTTGAATTGTTGCCCCCTGTCGTTGACACCCCCTTGGCACACGGAGCGGACATTGCCGAAGACGATAATTTAAAACCCATGCCTCCTGAAAAATTGGCCGATATCTTTTGGAGAGATTTTACAAACGGAAAAGAAGAAATCACACCTGGGATTTCTAAACAACTAAAACTCATGAGCCGCCTTGCCCCAAATTTCATATTCAAACAACTCAACAAACAAGCTGTACCAAGTAAAAATTAAAAATCATGGACAATTTCACAATCATCAATTT
>NZ_VOOR01000038.1 GCF_007993045.1 Phaeodactylibacter luteus | reverse complement strand
TCGTAAGATATTGAGTAAAAAAACAAACAACAAGCAAACAATTGATTTTGAGCTTCAATATTTTGAATTCAAGAAAAAATCAAAATTTTAAACACCCGCTCTCCGCCTGTTGCTTATGTTGGCCTTTATATGGGGCGGGGCCGCAAAAGTGCCCCGCCCTGCTCATTATTTACAACCCTATGCGTAGCCTGCCTATGGGAAAATGCCCAAAGACAGATAATCGCTGCTGATTTTGTTGATAGCGCTCACAAAAGCAGCGGTACGCAGGTCCTCCACTTTTTTGTTCCGCTCCATAATCTCCCGGATCTGCTGATAAGCCGTGATCATCGTCTCTTCCAAGCCTGAACGGACCAAGTCGATTTCGTCCGCTCCCCGGGCGATCATCATGCGCTCGCGGTCGGTAACGTTTTTGCCTGTAGTGCGCTCGATGAGGTCGACCAGGTTTTGGTTGATCTGCTGATTGAAGCGCTTCTCCATCCGCCCAAAGCGCATGTGAGAAAGGTTTTTCAGCCATTCAAAATAAGACACTGTCACACCGCCTGCGTTCAGGTAAACGTCAGGGATAATGAGCTTGCCGTTTTTGAGCAGGACCTCCTCCGCCATAGAAGTGATAGGCCCGTTGGCCGCCTCAGCGATGATTTTGGCCTTGATCTTGTGGGCGTTCTCCATGGTGATCTGATTCTCAAGCGCCGCGGGCACCAGGACATCACAATCAAACTCCAAGACCTTCATCCGGTCCTTCTGTTCGAGGCTAGTCGCCCCCGGGAAGCCCAGGATAGAGCCCGTCTCCTGACGGAACTTGATGAGCTCGTGGATATCGATGCCATTTTCATTGTAGATAGCGCCTTCCACTTCGCCCACGCCCACGATGAGCACATCCCCTTCATCTTGAGAGATGGTAGCCGTGTAAGAGCCTACATTGCCCAGCCCTTGAACGACCATCCGCTTGCCTGCAATGCCCTTGCTCAGGCCCAGGCGCGCCATATCGGCTTCCTGCTCACAAGCCTCGCGTATGCCATAGAACACCCCGCGGCCAGTAGCCTCTGTACGCCCGCGGATACCGTTTTGGCTCACCGGCTTGCCCGTTACGCAGCCAGCAGCATCGATGTCATCACCTTTAAACGTGCGGTAAGTGTCATAGATCCAAGCCATTTCGCGGGAGCCTGTCCCATAATCCGGTGCCGGCACATCCACAGATGGGCCGATCATATTCCTGCGGACCAGCTCTGTGGTGTAACGCCGGGTAATTTTCTCCAGCTGCTCGGGCGTGTATTCCCAAGGGTTGATTTTCACACCGCCTTTGGCACCGCCGAAGGGCACATCAACGATAGCGCACTTGTAGGTCATCAGCGTGGCCAAAGCCATCACTTCTTCCTGGTTTACGTGGTTGGAGTAACGGATACCCCCTTTCGTCGGGGCCCTGTGGTGGCTGTGCTGTACACGGTAGGCCTCAATTACATGGTACTCATTGCCAACCTGCACCGGGAAGCGGATCTGGTAAACCGCGTTGCACTCCCGGATCTGATCGAGCAGGCCACGGTGCAAGCCAGTGTGGGCTGCAGCTTTTTCAAAGTAGTTCTGAACACTCTGATAGAAGCTCGTCTGTGACTTTGGTTCGAGATCAATCATTGTCCTTAATTTGGTTTTCTAATTTGGTTAGCTTACGGTCCAGGTATACTAGGAACAAGACTAGGCCAACAAAAATGGCAAGAACGACAGCGACAACCACGTAAATTTTACCTGTACTGCGCATAAAGTCTGTATCGGTGCTATTTTGGGCAGCCAGTACATTCAACAGGCACAGAGAGAGTAAGGCGAGTGAAAAGCGCTTTTTCATCTTGTTGGTTTCATGATGACTCCTGGAAAGCCTTTTCTCAGGCGTTTTCCCGGACATAAATTGCGGGGCTAAAGTCGGTCTAATTTTTAACTTCGCAAAATATTATTTGGCATTTTGGTTGCGATTTTGCCCCGCCCATATAACTTAAGGCAGCTATACTATTTGGTGCAGGCAGCAGTTTGCATTTTCTGGTTTAGCCCCAGCCATATCATTGCGGGTATAAACGAAAAACAGGCCCCCTAATTGCTTGAGGAGCCTGTTTTTTCAGCTGTATTTTCAGCTGCCTCTGCCTAAGCGTTTACGGGTTCGCCTACCGGGACGATCCAACCGTGCTTATCGTCTATTGTGCCAGCACGGAGGGCATCGATATGCTCTTTGATGGCTGGCCCGACTTTGCGCTCCGCTACCGGCGGCAGCTCCATGTCTTTGCCTTTGTAAGCGATTTTGGACACATGCGCAATCACAGCGGCAGTGCCCGAGCCAAAGACCTCCTGCAGCTTGCCAGCGGCATGGGCCTCTACCACCTCATCGATAGAGATGGCACGCTCTTCTACCTCAATGCCCATCTCAGGCAGGAGCTTAAGGATGGTATCGCGGGTAATGCCGGGCAGTATGCCACCGTTGAGGGCTGGAGTGGCCACTTTGCCATCGATGACAAAGAAGATGTTCATCGTGCCCACCTCCTGAATGTACTTGAACTCCTTGCTGTCCAGCCACATGACCTGATCATAGCCTTTTTGGTTGGCCAGGCGGGCGGGGAGCAGAGAAGCTGCATAGTTGCCAGCTACCTTGGCTTCGCCCGTGCCGCCGTGCACAGCCGCCCGGACATACTCCGTATCCGCAATAAGGCTGACCGGCTTTGGGTAGTAGGGCCCAACCGGGCCGGTGAAGATGATGAACCGGTAAGTCTCAGATGGCTTGACCCCAATGAACTCGTCCATGGAGAACATATATGGACGGATATAAAGCGCACTGCCCTTTTGAGGTGGGATCCAGCCCTGGTCCAAGTCGATGAGCTTGTGCAGCCCCTCGAGGAAAAGCGCTTCTGGAACTTCAGGCATGCACATGCGGCGGGCCGAGTTGTTCAGCCGCTTGGCGTGCATCTCCGGGCGCAGGAAAAAAGGCTTGCCCTCTACAGACTTTGAGGCCTTCATCCCCTCGAATATCGCCTGCCCGTAGTGCAGCACCATGGCCGCCGGGTGCATTTCGAACCTTCCGAAAGGGACAATCCTGGCATCTTGCCACTCGCCTTCCTTATAATCGGCTACGAACATGTGGTCCGAGAATACCTTGCCAAAAGGGATGTTCTCGAAATCGACTTCGCCAAGGCGGGAGTTTTGAGCTTTTGTGATTTTTATATTAAATTCCATCTCCATAATTTTGGTACAAAGATAATCAAAACTAATTTTATTTCAAGCTCCGCCCTAAAAAGACCGAGCCAACAATCATTATTCGGACATCCACAGCCAATAATTACAATTATTTTGAAGCCTTCCTTTTTCGACTTCCCGCTCATCCCTGCCCCTGAGCCGTGCCTGCCCGAAAACCGCATCAGCGGCCTTGGGCAAAAAGGGGTCTTTTGCATTGTGCTTTGCCCGGAAGGGCAAGACCCTGAAGCCTTGAAAAGCTTTTTGGGCAAGGTGCTGGGCGCTGCGAAAATCGACCTGCACGAAGATACCTACACCTTGCTATTACAGGAAAGCGAAGCCATAAGTTTTAGTTCATTGCAGCGGAGGTTAAACATCAAGACCCTTCTGCTGTTCGGGCTTCCGCCCCAAAAAGCGGGGCTTGGCTTTGCCCTTCCTCCGTATCAGCCGGCCCTGTTCGGCGGGGCCCGCTTCCTGGCAGCAGACCCGCTACATGACATTCTGGCAGAACGCCAGGCCGGCGGCAAAGCCATGTCCGGCAAGCTCTGGGCAGGGCTGAAAACGCTGTTTTTGCCCTGACGGACATCCGCTCTTTATTCCAAACAACCCAACCATTATGCCAACTTTAGTTTTTGCCACAGGCAACGCCAACAAGATCAAAGAAGTCGAACAGCAGCTAAACGGGCAGTTTGAGCTCCTCAGCCTGAAGGACATCAACTGTGAAGAAGAGCTGCCAGAGACCCGGCCTACCATCGAGGGCAACGCCTTGGAAAAGGCCACCTATGTGCACGAACACTACAACGTGGACTGTTTCTCGGAAGATACGGGGCTCGAAGTGGACGCCTTGGGCGGAGAGCCGGGGGTCTACTCCGCACGCTATGCAGGCCCTGCACATGACGACGAAGCCAATATGTCTCTCCTTTTGGCCAACCTGAAAGGAAAAGAGGACCGGTCCGCCCGGTTCCGGACCGTCATCGCCCTCATCCTCAATGGGCAGGTACACACTTTTGAAGGGGTTGCAGAAGGGCAGATCATCCACCGCAAAAAAGGCAATAACGGCTTTGGGTACGACCCTATTTTCATCCCAGATGGCCACGACCGTACCTTTGCGCAAATGGATACCGCTGAGAAAAGCGCGATCAGCCACAGAGGCCAGGCCGTAGCAAAGCTTGTCGCCTTCCTCAATGAGCAGGATTGACAAAGCCTCCGCTTTTCAGTATCTTGGTCTTTCGTCCCTTTAGGCCTATGCCTTTGCCCGCTGAGGGCAGGCCATAAAAGCTGGGCTAAAAAGGGCCGGGCGCAAACCAGATTGCCATTTTTTTTGGGGCCTGCTCCTGCCACAGGGCAGGAGCCGCTATGCTACGGGGCTCGCTATCCGCTCGGCCCCTCGCCCTACAGGCGTCGGGTCTGGCCTTCGGCCACCCCTCCGCAGCGCTAGGCCGGCTCCACCCTAAAGCCGATAAGGCTAAACGCTAGCGACATTTTGGTTTACGCCTAGAGGGCCGTTATCCGGGCGAGTGAGCCCATTGTCATATTTTATAGCCTGACAACCTAAGATTTATCAATGCTGACTTGCTATTTGCCACACCACGCAGCAGACGCAGAGCGAAATCCTAAGTTGTCAGACTTTAAACTTACTTTTGAACCCCGGGCGCTTACTTTTTAATGCCAGGCAGGATATAAAATCATGAACGCAGACCACTTCCATCAATACCTGCAGCACCCTGAAATGCTGCAGCGGGTATCCTTCCAGGAGATCAAGACCCTGGTACTGCAATATCCATACAGCCAGCCGCTCAGCGTACTGCTGCTGTGCAAAGCCTTGATGGACAACCGCGACGACTGGAAAGGGCACTTGGCGAGGGCATCCGCACTGACTACCGACCGGAGGGCACTCGCTGCACTGGTGGACCGCCTCACCTCTCCAGAGCCGCAGCAAGAGTCATTCACTTTGCAAGAAGAATACCTTGAGCTAAGGAGCCTGGAAGAGCTTGATGCGGAGCAGGACAGCCTGCTCCCCCTTCAGGAAGAAGATGGTGCGGCCGGGCCCGATACCCTCCACATCCATTTCCCGGAAGGGCTGGGGCTCAGCCCTGCTCAGGAAGAAGAAGACCTCGCCTGGCCGGCAGGAGCAGGGCCGGAAGCCGAAGACCCGCCCCTGCCCGACCAAAGCCCTCCCGCCCCTGCAACGCCTGAAGAACAGGCGGCAGGGCCGGATACCACCGCTGCTGAAATGCCGAATGCCAGCATGCAGCCGGCACCTGCACGCGAGCGTTGGATAGAACATGCCGTCAGCACGGCGGTCAGCATTGCGGGGCTCAGCCCCATAAAGCCTGAACCCGCTGATGAGCGCATGCCCGTAGACCGGCCACTGCATACCGGAGTGCCGAAGCCCAGGCCCAAAGCCTCTTTCAGCAGCTGGATCGCACAGTTCCAGCCGCCAGATATACAGTCCCAGCTGGGCGACCTGATGGAGGCCAGCAAAAAAGAAAAAGACCGACACAGCAAAAAGAAAGTGGACCATATCGCCGCCCGCAGTATCACTGAGAACGATGAGATCGCCTCCGAAACGCTCGCCCGCCTGCTCGCCCGGCAAGGGCAGACCGGCAAAGCAGTGGAAATGTACCGGCGGCTGATGTTGGTTTTTCCAGAAAAAAGTGATTACTTTGCGCAGCTAATTCAGAATCTTAAAAGCGATTAGAGATATGCTGACTACCATGACTGTATTCATCGCCCTCGTTTGTATCCTGCTGATGGGCGCTATTCTGATCCAAAACCCCAAAGGTGGCGGCGTAGACTCCACTTTCGGTGGCACACAGGCTAACCAAATGTTCGGTGCAGCCAAATCAACTGACTTTATCGAGAAGGCTACCTGGTACCTTGCCATCGCCCTCTTCGCGCTTTGCATCGCCACCACATTGCTCGTAGGCGGCACCGAAGGCGCAGCAGAGCAGCTTCTTTCTCAATAACACACTGACGGCCAGACCATAAGCATGGCCGCCTGAACAGGCTGAGTGAGCAATTCACTCAGCCTGTTTTTTTTGCCATTCTGTCACCATGCACGCAGTGCAGCAAGGGCAACTGACAAAGGAGGCTGGCCCGACCTGCAAAAATGACAGAAAAGCGCGTTTGGCACGCCCTGTGATGGTACATTCCCGTGCGAAAGCACTCCAACAATTATTTAACAAAACGAATTCATAAAAGCTTTAACTATGAAGCCCATCAATGACAGAGTTGTGGTCAAGCCTGCTCCCGCTGAAGAAAAGACGCAGGGCGGCATCATCATCCCTGATACGGCTAAAGAGAAGCCGCAGCGCGGCGAAGTGGTAGCCGTTGGCCCCGGCAAAGACGGCAATGAAATGACCGTTAAGACCGGTGACGTCGTGCTCTATGGCAAATATGCCGGACAGGAGCTGCAATATCAGGGGCAGGATTACCTCATCATGCGTGAAGACGACATCCTTGTCATCCTCGAAGGCAACGAATAAGGCCTTCCCTCCCCACAGCGGCCTGCCCGCTGCTGAATTCATCAAACTATTCTCAGAACACAAAAAATCAACCTAACCATGGCTAAAGAAATTAGCTTTGATAGAGATGCAAGGGAGAACCTGCGCGCTGGCGTGGATGCCCTCGCTAACGCTGTAAAGGTGACCCTCGGCCCCAAAGGCCGCAATGTGGTCATCCAAAAGAGCTTCGGCGCACCACAAGTGACCAAAGACGGTGTGACGGTCGCCAAAGAAATTGAACTGGAGGACGCTGTAGCCAACATGGGCGCTCAGATGGTCAAAGAAGTAGCTTCCAAAACTGCCGACATCGCCGGCGATGGCACTACAACAGCGACCATCCTTGCACAGGCTATGATCAATGCAGGTCTAAAGAACGTTACTGCAGGTGCCAACCCTATGGACCTCAAGCGCGGTATCGACAAGGCGGTCCAAGCCATTATCGCCAATCTCAAGGAGCAGTCTGAAGTGATTGGAGACGACTTCGAAAAGATCAAGCAAGTTGGCGCTATCTCTGCCAACAACGACGAAGAAATCGGCACGCTGATCGCGGACGCGATGAAGCGTGTTTCTAAAGACGGGGTCATCACAGTGGAAGAAGCCAAAGGCACCGACACCTACGTAGAGGAAGTGCTCGGTATGCAGTTCGACCGCGGCTACCTCTCCCCCTACTTTGTGACCGATACCGAAAACATGATCACGGAGTATGAAAACCCTTATATCCTGATCCACGACAAGAAAATCTCCAACATGCAGGACATCGTGCCTGTGCTGGAAAAAGTGGTACAGGCCGGGCGCCCGCTCCTCATCATAGCAGAAGATATTGAAAGCCAGGCTTTGGGCGTATTGGTGGTCAACCGCCTGCGCGCTCAGCTGAAAGTAGTGGCCGTAAAAGCCCCTGGGTTTGGCGACCGCCGCAAAGCTATGCTGGAAGACATCGCTATCCTGACCGGCGGCACAGTCATCAGCGAAGAGAAAGGCTACAAGCTGGAAAACACTGGCCTGGAGCACTTGGGGTCTGCTGAAAAAATCACCGTTGATAAGGACAACACCACCATCGTCAATGGCAGCGGCGAAGCCGACATGATCGAGGCCCGCATCAATCAGATCAAACAGCAGATCGAGGCGACTACCTCTGATTACGACCGTGAGAAACTGCAGGAGCGCCTGGCCAAGCTGTCTGGCGGTGTGGCAGTACTCTACGTTGGCGCTGCTACTGAGGTAGAAATGAAAGAAAAGAAAGACCGCGTGGACGACGCCCTGCACGCTACCCGTGCTGCAGTGGAAGAAGGTATCGTAGCCGGTGGCGGTGTCGCCCTGGTGCGCGCCATCAAAGTCCTGGACAACGTAAAAGGCGAAAATGAAGATCAGAACATTGGTGTTCAGATCATCCGCAAAGCCTTGGAAGCCCCTCTGCGCACCATCGCGGACAACGCAGGCGTAGAAGGGAGCGTTGTTTTCCAGCGCGTATTCGAAGCAGAAGGCAGCATGGGCTACAACGCCCGTACTGATGTCTTCGAAGACATGAAGAAAGCTGGGGTGATCGACCCGACCAAGGTTACGCGCATTGCCCTCGAGAATGCTGCTTCTATCGCTGGCATGGTCCTCACTACAGAGTGTGTGATCAGCGACAAGCCTGAGCCAGAAGGTGCAGGCGGCGCTGGCATGGGCGGTGGCATGCCGGGCGGTATGCCAGGCATGATGTAATCAGCCCCTGAGCAGATTAACCCTTAAAAAAGCTCTCTGGCGGGAAACGCCAGAGGGCTTTTTTCGTTCTCTTATTGGGCTTGAGGGCCCTAGTGGCTCAAGCCCTATTTCCTGACTAACCAACTTTCCTTATGAAAAAAATATCGTCTGCCTTTTTTGCCCTTGCCATCGCCTTAGGCATGAGCAGCTGCGTAAGCTACCAAAAATATGAAGATACGCTTGCTGAGCGGGACAAGCTGCAGGCCAACTACCAGGACCTGGAAACACAGCTGGCCAGCAGCGCCGAAAGCAACCGGGGCCTACGCGAAGAGAACCAGTCTCTTTCCAAGCGATTGGCAGAAGCAGAACAGGACCTCCGCACTTCCCGGGACCGGTACAGCAGGCTGGAAAAGTCTAACGAAGACCTGATGAAACGCTACGACCGCATGCTCGAGCAAAATCAGCAAATGCTGGAGTCTTCCTCCGACGAACGCAAACAGCTCATGGCACAGCTTACCCTCAAAGAGCAAGAGCTCAACCGGCGCGAACAACAATTGCGGCAGCTGGAGCAGGCCATAGAGGAAAAAGAAGCGGATGTGGAAGCCCTCCGACAAGGCTTAGTGGAACGGGAAGCCAGGGTCAATGAACTG
This sequence comes from Phaeodactylibacter luteus, assembly GCF_007993045.1. Lineage (GTDB taxonomy): Bacteria > Bacteroidota > Bacteroidia > Chitinophagales > Saprospiraceae > Phaeodactylibacter > Phaeodactylibacter luteus. Next base: position 41,040 of record NZ_VOOR01000038.1, on the reverse strand, counting down.
GAAGAGGCTATTGCCGCTAAAGAGGCCAAGCTCAACACCCTGCGGGAGCGCATCAACCAAGCCTTGCTCGGCTTCTCCGATGCCGACCTCTCCGTGCGGGAAGAAAATGGGAAGGTCTATGTTTCGCTTAGCCAGAACCTCCTGTTCCGCTCTGGCAGCAAAACCATCAACACAGAGGGCAAAGACGCCATCCGGAAGGTCGCAGCGGTCCTGAAAAGCAACCCTGACATCGGCATTACGGTAGAAGGGCATACCGATACAGATGGGGAGGCAGCCTTCAATTGGGACTTGAGCGTGGGCCGGGCCACTTCCGTCGTGAAAGTCATTACCGATGAAGGCGTCGACCCTGCACGCATTACCGCTGCAGGGCGGGGGGAGTTCTACCCTATCGCCAGCAACGATACTGCAGAAGGCAAAGCCAAAAACCGGCGGACAGAAATCATCCTGACCCCCAAGCTTGATGCCCTTTACCAACTGATAGAGGAGTGAACAGCACTTGGCCGGCAGCTGCCCAAGGCGTAAACCCAAATATCGCTTATGCTTTCCGGGCACTAGTGGTCTGTCAAGGCTAAAACTAGGGGTTGCCTGCGGCGACTTTTGAGGCTACGCTTCGTTGGACAACCTCTTACGTAGCGCTGCTATGCGCGGGAACATCCGCCTTGATTAGCCTCAAAATCCGCTCCCACTCAACCCATAAATTAACACTTGACAGACCACTAGGCTGGCATTGGCCTAGCGCTGCGAAGGGGTGGCCGAAGGCCAGACCCGACGCCTGCAGGGCGAGGGGCCGAGCGGATAGCGAGCCCCGGAGCATAGCGGCACCTGCCGCGAGGCAGGGGCAGGCCCCGGAAATAAAGCAGCTAAAAACCAGGGCGGCTCGGCTAAATATCCACAGTTTGACTATTTTTGCGGGGCATTTTGGGCAGCAGCCCTATTCCCTAACCAAAGGTTAAAACACCAAGCTTATGATTATTGGGGTTCCTAAGGAAATCAAGAATAACGAAAACCGCGTAGCGCTCACCCCTGCCGGGGCCATTGAACTCACCAAACGCGGGCATGAAGTTTATGTGCAGGCTACAGCTGGCCTGGGCAGCGGCTTCCCGGATGCAGACTATGAAGCAGCCGGCGCTCATATCCTGCCGACTATCGAAGCCGTATACGCTAAGGCTGAGATGATCGTCAAGGTCAAAGAGCCCATCGAGCCGGAATATGAGCTCATCCGCGAAGGGCAGCTGCTCTTCACCTACTTCCACTTTGCATCTTATGAGCCACTGACCAATGCGATGATCAAAAGCAAAGCGGTCTGCCTGGCTTATGAGACCGTTGAAATGCCAGACCGCAGCCTGCCCCTGCTCATCCCTATGTCCGAAGTGGCCGGGCGGATGTCAATTCAGGAAGGCGCCAAATTCCTCGAAAAACCAATGGGCGGCCGTGGTGTGCTGCTCGGCGGCGTGCCCGGTGTGGAGCCTGGCCGCGTGCTCATCCTGGGAGGGGGCGTTGTCGGCACCCAAGCTGCTAAAATGGCAGCTGGCCTAGGCGCTCAGGTGACCATTATGGACATCAGCCTCAACCGGCTACGGCACTTGTCAGACATCATGCCGGCCAATGTGAATACCGTATACAGCAACGAGTTCAACATCCGCCGGCACATGAAAGAAGCTGACCTCATCGTAGGCGCAGTCCTCATCCCCGGCGCCAAAGCCCCTCACCTCATCACACGCGATATGCTCAAAGAGATGAAGCCGGGCACTGTACTTGTAGATGTTGCGGTAGACCAAGGCGGGTGCATCGAAACCTGTACGCCTACCACACACGAAGCACCTACCTTTATCATAGACGACGTAGTGCACTACTGTGTCGCCAATATGCCGGGCGCAGTACCCTATACTTCTACCATCGCCCTGACCAATGCGACCCTTCCTTACGCTATCCAACTGGCGGACAAAGGATGGAAGCAGGCCTGTGCAGACAATGAGCCCCTTAAGCTCGGGCTGAATGTTGTGGACGGCAAAGTGGTCTACAAGGGCGTAGCAGATGCTTTCGGGCTCGACTACACGCCTGTAGATGCCATGCTCTAACGGCTACGCTTTACTGCCGTCAACCTTGAAAAGCCCTTTCCCCTTGTGCGGGAAAGGGCTTTTTGTACCTTCATGCCAACCATCCGCTTTTTGCCCCTATGCAACGTCCGCAGCCTATCCGAAAATACCTCATCCGTACCCTTCTCTTGCTGGGCGCTCTCCTGCTAGGGCTCGGGCTGTTTATCGAAGCTGCCGACCGCTACCTCTCTTCGCAGAGGGGGGCAGAATGGCTGTATGAGGACATCGGGCAGCCTAAATCCATCAACTACAGTGAAAGCGGCTTGCGCTACCTCACCGTAGGGGATACCAGCCTACAGCCGCTGCTCCTCCTTCACGGCGCACCCGGCGGCCTGTTCGATTGGCTGCCCCTTGCCGGCCAGGACAGCCTGTACCGCCAATTTTACCTCATCATCCCCGAACGGCGGGGCTATGGGGGCACCCGCCCACGGCAGCCGGAGCCTGATGTGGCGGCACAAGCTTCTGAGATGGCCCTGCTTCTGAGTGATGCTGCCAATAAGCCAGCTACCGTAGCTGGCCACAGCTACGGTGCGCCTATTGCTGCTGCGCTCGCAGGCCTGTCCCCGGGGCAGGTCCGGCAGCTCTATGCTATTTCCGGGCAGTACGACCCAAGCAGCGAAGTGACCTTCAGCATCTCTTATTGGGTAGCCCATCCTTTTTTCAGCTATTTTATGCCGAGCATGCTGTGGTCTGCCAATACCGAAAAACTTGAACACCCTGACGCCCTCGTCCGGGCAGAGCCCCTTTTCCAATCCATAAAATGCCCTACCTACATCATACATGGAGACGAAGACGCCCTCGTCCCCTACTCCAACGCGGCCTATCTTGCCGAACGGGTGCCACAAGCCGAAGTCTTCACCCTCAAGGGGGAAAGCCACCCTGTGCATGTGCAAATGCCAGCTTTTTTTGCCCGCCTGTTCCTTCGCAAAGCACAGTAGCCGTTTCACTTGCCGTCATCCATCCTGACCACTTTCGGCCAAAAACGCCCCAATACCTCGACCAGCCCTTCTTGCGCGGCCATTACCTGGTATATGTCTTTGTAGGCAAAAGGCGCTTCATCTAGCCCACCGCCGATAAGGCTCACCCCATGGCCTGCCAAATGCTGTTTTACTGCTTTTGGGCGGATGGACTCTTTGGCTTTCCGCCTGGACAGCTGCCGGCCGGCACCATGAGCGGCAGAAGACAAAGCGCTGGCCTCACCTTTCCCCCTCACGATAAAGCCTGGCGCAGTCATAGAGCCTGGGATGATGCCCAAAACCCCTTTCCCTGCAGGTGTAGCCCCTTTGCGGTGCACTATCCACTCCTGGCCATCAGCCTGTACTTCTTTCCAGGCAAAATTATGATGGTTTTCTATCTTGCCCAGCGGCTCCTCCCCTAGCGCCGTGCTAATGCGCTCGTGTATTTGGCGGTGGCAGGCAGCCGCGTATGTTCCGGCCAGGTTCATCGCCAGCCAGTATTCCTGCCCAGCTTCCGACTCCATATCCAGCCAAGCCAGGTGGGCAGCCTCCCTGGGCAACAGGCATACTTCCCGCGCTATTTGGGTGTAGTGCTGGGCGATGGCAGCCCCCATGCCCCGAGAGCCAGAATGGGACAGCAGCCCCAGGTATTGCCCAGCGGGCACGCCCAGCTGTGTATCCTCTTCCGTAAGCTCTGCCACTCCAAACTCCACAAAATGATTGCCAGAACCGGACGTCCCGATTTGTAGCCGGGCCTTGCCTTGCAAAGACCGTAGCTTTGGGATTTCACAGAACAGGCTGTGGTGCAGTACTTCATCATCCATCGGGCGGTCAAAGGCCGCTTTGCCAAAACGGGTGTTCTCCAAAAGCAGCGACTGCAGCTTCTCCCTGTTCTTTTCTAAAAAGGACGGCGGGAGCGGATAAACTGAAAGCGACATACGGCACCCGATATCCATGCCCACGCCATACGGCATCACTGCATTTTCGGAGGCCCAAACACCGCCTATGGGCAGCCCATAACCATGGTGGGCATCTGGCATAAGCGCCCCTGCCGACACTACGGGCAGGCGCATGGCCAAATCCATCTGCCCTCTGGCACTGAGCGAGATCCCCGCTTCGCCAAAGGCCTTGTAGGGGATGGGCTCGTCTTTTAGCACCTGCTCCACAACAACCGGCAGCCCAGGCTCCAGCTTTTCGGCTACTGTGCCCCATACCTCGTCGGCCCGAAAGCCATCCGGGCTGCGCAGCACCGCCGACAGCTCAGCAAGCACCTCCTCCTTTTGGGCGAACTTACGGTGGCGGCCGGCTTGTTCTAAGGCCAGGCTGACTGCCGGGCCTTTGGGGAACCCCATCTTGATCAGGTCACGGCCTCTCAACTTCAACTTTTTCATGCTGGCAAGTCTGGTATATGGGCAAGGAACTCCTGCCTGTGCACTTTAGTTCCCCGTGCATGGCTTGCAAAAGGCCCGCTGTGCCTATTTTGCTCAACTCTCCCCCTCCATTTTTCGTTACCTTTAGCCTTATAAATGTCTTCGGCCTTGGAAAAACACTCTCTTTTTGAGCTCAACCGCTATCTCAGGCGGGCCATTGCCCTTAATCTGCCAAACGGGGTATGGGTCAGCTGTGAAATCAATCAGCTGGGGCAATCTCGTGGGCATTACTACCTCACCCTTGTGGAGAAAGAAGCAGAAGGGGAAGCGATCATTGCGCAGGCAGAAGCGGTACTGTGGAGCCGGCAACACAAAAAGCTGCAACGGCAGCTGGGCAGAGAACTGCAGCTCGTGCTGCGGGAAGGCACACAAGTCCTGCTCAAAGTACAGGCCGACTTCCACGAGCGCTATGGGCTGAAATACATCATTGAAGAAGTAGACCTCAGCTACACCATCGGGCAGCTTGAGCTCCAAAGGCGCGCGGTAAGGGAACAACTAGAAAAAGAGGGCTTGCTGTACCTGAACAAACAGCTGAAGCTGCCCACAGCGGTTCAGCGCCTGGCCATCGTCAGCGCCGCTACGGCAGCAGGGTATGCCGATTTTATGCAGCAGCTGTCGCAAAATGAGTATGGCTACCGTTTTTCTGCCCGACTGTACAACGCAGCTGTGCAGGGGCAGTACGCTGCGGATGAAATTGCCCGTCAGCTAAAAGCTATTGAGCAAGCAGCCCGTCCGTTTGATGCGGTTGCCCTAGTGCGCGGAGGCGGTGCCCGGCTAGACCTTGCAGCCTTTGATGAGTACAAAGTTTGCAAAGCCATTGCACAATGCCCCTTCCCTGTAATCACAGGGGTAGGGCACGAAACAGATGAGCCCCTCGTAGAGCTCGTGGCACATACCCCTTTGAAAACGCCTACTGCGGCTGCGGCTTTCCTGATAGACCGGAACCTGCAGTTCGAAGCCCATCTGCTCGAGCTCGGACAGGGGCTGCAGCGGCGTGCTATGTCCACGTTGCGGGAAGCCAACCTCGGGCTAGAGCAGCATGCGCAGGCTATCGCCCTTTTGGCCCGGCAAGGGGTGGACAGGCAACAGCAGGCCGTTGGCTTCCTGAGCGCCCAATTCCCTGCTGCCCTGAACCGCCAACTGCAACAACAGTCCACACGGCTCGGGCAGCTGGAACAGCTCTTCGAACTGCTCAGCCCCGAGGCTACGCTCAGGCGGGGCTATACACTTACCCTCCGCAATGGGGCCCCTGTCAGAAAGGCGTCTCAGCTCAAAAGCGGCGACTCCATCACCACCCGATTTATAGACGGAGAACAAAAAAGTACAGTAGAATGAACCTTAGCTACGAAGAAGCCCTGCAAGAGCTACAGGGCATACTGCAAGAACTGCAGGACGGCAAGACCAATATGGACGAGCTTGCTGCGAAAGCTAAAAGGGCCAAAGCCCTCATCACTTATTGCCGGGCCAGGCTCCGAGAAACCGAAGAAGAGCTCGGCGGGCTATTTGAATCCTAAGGAGTGCCCACGGCAAGGCTGCTGCGCTTTGCCGTGGGCCTGCCTCGCTAAGGATACACCTTTTCCATTGCGCCGTTCGCTTCCCGCACCACAAAGGAAGTGTTGAAGCCTGCTGCACGCGCAGCCTGCCAAGCTTGCACCGCCTCTTCCACTGTCCGGAAGCCAGACAAGTACATCACCGTCAGCCCGTCTGACCGGCGCACATCTTCTATTGGCCCCAAGCCCTTGATTGCGCTGCCATCGAACCAGCGCGGGTCTTTGTAGGCTGCCAATTGTACTTTAAAACTGCCTTGCCCTACCCGGCGGGCAGGAGGAGCAATTTCGGGCTCGGCCATAGTGCTGCCCCCTTTAGGGCTAAACCCCTGGTTGACCCCTTCTTCCGTAACGAGGAAAGCCTCCTTATACCCCTTGGCTTTGATGGCAGAAAGCGCTTGATTGGCTTCCGACCGGGAGCTAAATACCCCGACCCGGATTTTGTATTTCCCGCCTTCTACTTTTGAATACACCTGCCCAACCCCTGTCAAGTTGGAAAATGCATCAAGCCCTGGCTGGCTGAGGGCTGCGACCTGTACCGCAAAGCCGCTTACTGTCGGAGCAGCCGGCTCGGTTGGGGCAGTAGGCTCTTCTAATACGCCCGGGCGCGGCATAGTGCCAGGAGGGGGCGGAGACACCGCAGCATCAATCGGCAACATCGCGATACTGCCCAGTATGTCGCCATCCAAACCATCGCTCGTATTGACCGTCCGGCTGATATCCCGGAAACCTGGGCGAGAATAACGGATCAGGTAAGAAGCATTGGGCGCAAGCGCAAGGGTATACTCCCCGTTGGTCCCTGTCATCGACTCCATAGTGGTACTGGTAGCTTGGTTGGTTGCCATAACAGACACCCCGGAGACCGGCATACGGGTCTGATAGCTCGTTACCTGCCCCTGGAATTGTTCCCCCAGCCGGCTAAGCATAATGTCGTGCTCGCGGTTTTGGCGCAAGCCTAGGGTAGAAACCCTGAAAACCGCATCTGTATAGCCATCGGCCCGGATGACCACGTTGCAGTCCAGCCCTTCCACCGCCTGAAAGCTGTAGGTGCCCTGAGCATCAGCCCGGAAAAGCCCTTCCCCACAGTTGATGAAATCTACAGAGGCATAAGGGATAGGCTGCCCATCAGAAGCATTCCGGATATTCAGGACGATGTTGTCGGCTGATTTGAAGACTTTGTAAATATCTTCTGCCCCGCGCCCGCCCGGCCGGTTAGAGACCAGGTAGCCTAAGTTGCGGAAGCTGTCGAAGACAAAGCCGTAGTCATCACGGGGGCTATTGACCAAGTTGCCCAAGTGGAAGATACGTGCCCACCGCCCGTTGGCGGTCTCTGCCCGGAAAATGTCATAACCGCCGAGCCCTTGATGCCAATTGCTGGAAAAGTAGAGCATATTGCCATCAAAGAAAGGGGAGATCTCGTCGCCGGCAGAATTGACGATCGGCCCCAAATTTTCGGGAGCGCTCCAGGTATTGCCCATACGGTAAGACACGTAAATATCGAAGCCCCCGAAGCCGTCTGGCCGGTTGGATGCAAAGTACAGGGTATTCCCATCTGGCGACAAGCTTGGCCAGCCCGTAGAGAAGCCATTGCCGTTGTAGGGGAAAGGCATCTCTTCGGTCCAATCGCCGCCCCGATTGACAGGGGATATGTAAAGGCTGAGCTCCAGCCCACCGGTAGGCACATGCCGGGTCCCATCGATGAAGTTGTTTTTGGTATAAATCACTTCATCCAGTTCTGGCGTAAACGCCACCGGGCCGATATTGACAAAATTTTCCCTTAGAGGGCTACGCTGCGGCACAGCTGCATCTAAGAAACCATTGCCGGAAACCCTAGCACGGTAGAGCTGATTATTCGCTTTGCCCGTCCAGGTAGCGCCAGGCTGCTGCAGGTCGCTCCTCGCAGAAGAGAACATAACCTCTTCCCCATAAAAAGCCAGCCCGAAGTCTGATGCATTGGTATTGATGTACTCATTGCTGACCAGGTAAGGCGAAGAAAGCCCCTGCTGATTGCGGGCGAACGCACAGCTTTGGGCAAAGTGGCTGCCTTTCTCTGCTCCATCTTTATTCGAACGGGCATAAGCGTTAAACCACTGCTCGGCCTTATCATACTGGCCTAGCGCCTTCAGCACCAGCGCGTATTGAAACAGCTCCTCCCCTTGCAGTTTGTGCTCCCGGATGACTTTTTCGAACCAGCTGCGGGCCTCCTCCATCTGATTGAGGTAGCGGTAGGAATCCGCCAGCCGCACCATCGCCTCGTAATTGGCAGGGCGCTTTTCGAGCAGCTCCAGATAAGAGCGTACCGCAAGGTTATAGGCGCCTAATTCATAATCTTTATTTGCCCGGCTAAGCTGGGCTTGCAGGGGGAAGGCCGTTGCGGCCAGCAGGGCCAGAAGGCAGGCACTAAGCAGTGGTTTCATAGTTTTGGTATGTTTTCCAAGTCTTTGGCAACAGCTGGGGGCTGTTGAATTGAGGGTAATCGGTTGTCCGTGGGCTGCGCAGCCCGGTATTTCAAAGGTAAAGAAAATTAAAATATCTGGGAATAGGCCATATCTTAGCCTTATCTACGAGCTTGTCCGGAGCGGTAACGACGGTACTGCGCCTGATGTTGCCCGCCGCCAAAACCATACGCCCTATGAAGTACCCTCTCCTCCTTGCTGCCCTGTTCATGCTTACCCTTTCTGCCACCTGCAACCGGAAGAGCAGCCTGCCGGAAGGCTGCATAGACCCCGATAAGATCAATCCGGAAATGGCCTGCGCCGAAATCTACCAGCCTGTATGCGGCTGCGATGGCAAGACTTACCCAAACGACTGCTATGCCAAAAACAATGGGGTCACTGCTTGGACGGATGGGGCCTGCGGGGAAGAATAAGCGGCCGCTCAACGACAGTGGCAGCAGCTGGGCGCAAACCAGATTGTCGCTTTTTTGGGGCCTGCCCCCTCCGTAAGGATAGGGGCCTGCCCCTGCCTGGCGGCAGGTGCCGCTATGCTGCGGGGCTCGCTGTCCGCTCGGCCCTATCGGGCTTGCCACCCCTTCGCAGCGCTAGGCCGGCTTCATCCTAAAGCCTACAAGATTGAACACTAGCGACATTTTGATTTACGCCCCAGCAGCTCAGCTTAAGAAAGCGTGTTGGGGTTTTGGCCTTCTAGTCGAAAATTAGTGCCTCAAGCCATTTTTTGATTAGACGAGGCCCGAAAACCGGAGCTTAGCCAAGTCCCGCTTTTTATGCACAAAAGCGGGAAGGGTTTTCGGGGCGAAGTATAAGCGAAAAAGTGTCCCGCTGTCCAGCGGGACAGACCGATTACTAAAGCCCCAACACGCTCTAAGACGGGGCCAGGACATGATGTTCAGGGCAGCCCATCTTCAAACCGGTACAACAAGCCCGGCTGCCCCTCAAAAACAATCTGACGCTCCTGTACGAAGCCCAGCTTCTCAAGCACCCGCACCGATGCACGGTTGGCTGCCATCGCCCTCCCGATGATGCGGGCCAGCCCCAGCTCGCCCCGGCCGTACGCCAGACAAGCCGCCGCCGCCTCAGTAGCGAACCCTTGCCCCCAATACCTTCGGAACAGACGGAAGCCCAGGTCAGCCTCCCTTGTTGCAGGGTGCCACTTCAGCCCGCACCAGCCCAAAGGCTCCTGATGGCCCGTCCGGAGGCAGACCGCCCAGCGCCCCATCCCATAGCGCAGGTAGGCCTCAGCCGGGTAAGCCTCCAGAAATGCCCGGGCCGCGGGCAGGCCCCTGAACGGCCCATCGCCCGTGTAGCGCACCACCTCCGGGTCATCGTTCAGGGCTTTGAACCAGGGGGCATCCTGCGGGCATAATTCCCGCAACACCAAGCGGGAAGACTGAATCTTGATGATGCCTTTTTTCATGAAACATTACTTTACAGCCTGATGCTGCGCAATGGGAATAACCCAACTGTGTGCGCACACAAATATTTTTTAAAAAACTAGGCGCTTCTATGGGATTTGTTTAATTTCCTCACATGAAACGAATAAAACCTTTTATTGCTGCCTTATCCTTAGTCTTTTCAGGCTGCGGGGCGCCCCCGCCCCAATCTTCTTCTGATGGCTTTGCCAAGCTGACAGCCGATCAGACCGGCATCTCCTTCTCCAATGACCTTTCGGAAACGGAAGAGCTCAACGTCCTCGCTTATGAATACTTCTACAATGGCGGGGGCGTAGCCGTAGGCGACCTCAACGGAGACGGCCGCCCCGACCTCTACTTCACCGCCAATATGGGGCCCAACCGGCTTTACCTGAACCAAGGGGGGATGAAGTTCGAAGAGGCTACACAGGCAGCAGGGCTGGCAGGCAAGAAAGAAGGATGGAGCACCGGTGTCAGCCTGGCAGACCTCAACGCAGATGGCCGGCTCGACCTGTACCTCTGTTATTCCGGTGACAAGCCTGAACAGCTGAGGAGAAACGAGCTTTACATCAATCAGGGCAACGACGACAGCGGCAGGCCGATGTTCCGGGAGCAGGCTGCCGATTTCGGGCTGGACTTCCCCGGCTACACCAATCATGCTCTTTTCTTTGATTATGACCGGGATGGCGACTTGGACTGCTACCTGCTCAACCACTCCATAGAGGACTTCCAAAGCTTTGATGCCTCTTTTGTAAAAAAACAGGCCGACCCCTTTGCCGGCGACAAGCTGCTGCGCAACGATAACGGCCAATTTACAGACGTCACCGCCGAAGCTGGCATCAAGAGCACCCCCCTTGGCTTTGGGCTTGGCATAGCTGCATCCGATGTGAATGGCGACGGCTGGCCCGACCTCTATGTCTCCAACGATTATATCGAAGAAGATTACCTCTACATTAATCAGCAAGACGGCACATTCAAAGATATGCTCAAGGAGCAGCTGGGCCATATTTCCCATTTTTCTATGGGCTCTGATATTGCCGATATCAACAACGATGCCCTACCTGATATCTTATCCCTTGATATGCTGCCAGAAGACAACCGCCGGCAGAAGCTGCTCTATGGGCCGGATACCTATGAGAAGTACCAATCTATGCTCCGCAATGGTTTTTACCATCAGATCATGCGCAACATGCTCCACCTCAACAACGGGGACGGCACCTACAGCGAGATCGGGCAGCTGGCAGGCATCTCCAACACAGACTGGAGCTGGGCGCCGCTTTGGATCGATGTTGACAACGACGGCTGGAAAGACCTCTTTGTCTCCAATGGCTATCTGCGCGACTATACCAACCGCGATTTTGTAGCTTACTACGCAGATCAGCGCATCAAGGAATCTAGAGGGCTGAAATCCGATGCGCTGATGGACATCATCGCCAAGATGGAATCTACGCAAACGCCCAATTACCTTTTCCACAATCAGGGCGGGCTGGCTTTCTCCGATCAGTCTTCCGGCTGGGGCTTTGGCGAGCCCCTATTGTCCAATGGAGCTGCAGCGGCAGACCTTGACGGGGACGGCGACCTTGACCTTATCCTCAACAACGTCAATACGGCAGCCTGCATTTATGAAAACCGCCTGAAAAGCCGCAGCCAAAACCACCTTCAGATCTTGCTTGAAGGGCAGGCGGGCAACCGCTATGCCATAGGGGCACGGGTCACAGTAGAAGCTGGCGGGAAAACACAGCTGCAAGAGTTTTACCCCAACCGGGGCTTTCAGTCCTCTATGCACCTGCCCTTACATTTCGGCTTAGGCGAAGCTAGGGCTGCCAGCCGCATACGGGTGCAATGGCCCAATGGAAAGGAGACGGTGCTGAAGGATATGCCCGCAGGCCAGCTGATAACCCTTTCCATGGCCGAGGCTAGCCCTGCTGCTCCCCCCGCTCCAAACACTTTACCCCATTTTTCAGAAACCACTCCCCCTCTGGCCTATCGTCATCAGGAAAATGCCGATATCGACTTTAAAGTCCAATCCCTGCTCCCTTGGGGCGTATCCTACAGCGGCCCTTGTGCGGCACAAGCCGACGTCAACGGGGACGGGCGGGAGGACCTCTTCATTGGGGGGGCAAAAAAGCAGCCCGGGGCCATCTTCCTACAACAGCCCGATGGCACCTATGCCTTATCCCCTCAGCCAGCTATAACAGCCGACCTTATCATGGAGGATACCGGTGCCGCCTTCTTCGATGCCGATGGGGATGGTGATGCCGACCTCTACGTGGGCAGCGGCGGCTACCATTACCTGCCCCAAGATCTTGCCCTTCAGGACCGTCTCTACCTCAATGACGGAAAAGGGCGCTTTGAAAAAGCAGCTACTGCCCTGCCCCTCATGCGCAACAGTACCGGAGCTGTAGCCGTTGCAGATTATGACGGGGACGGGGACATAGACGTGTTCTCCGGCGGCCGCCTTATACCAGGCCAATACCCGCTTGCCCCGCGCAGCTACCTGCTGCTCAACGACGGGCAGGGGCAATTCCGGGATGCTACCGAGGAGCTTGCCCCCGGCCTGTACAGCCCGGGCATGGCCACTAGCGCCCAATGGCTAGACCTTAACGGGGACGGTGCCACCGACCTCCTCATCGCTGGCGAATGGATGCCCCTCAAAGCTTTCATCAATCAGGGCGGGAAACTGAGCCTCAGCCCTGACATCCTTGGGCCTGGCACAGAAGGCTGGTGGTGGGCACTGGAAAAAGCGGACCTCGACGGAGATGGGGATGAAGACCTCATCGCCGGCAACCTCGGCACCAATACCCAACTAAAGGTAGGCCCGGACACCCCCGCCCGGGTGTACGTGGGCGATTTTGACGAGAACGGGGCTGTAGACCCCCTTATCGAGCACTACATTCAGGGCAAGCCCTACCCCTTCAACAGCCGGGACAACCTCTTCGGGCAGCTGCCCGGGATGAAGAAGAAATTCCGCGACTACGCATCCTATTCCAATGCTACCATCAGCGACATCCTCAGCCCACAGCAATTGGAAAGCGCTCAGCTATTGGAGAGCCGGATGGGGCATACCGTGGTACTGATCAACGGCGGGCAAGGCCAATGGGACATCCGCCCCTTGCCCGCTGAGGCCCAGATCAGCCCTGTTTTTGCCATCTGCCCTACCGATATCGACGGTGACGGTGACGCCGACCTCATCCTGGGCGGCAACCTTTCTGATACACGGGCCAGTATGGGCCCCTGGGACGGCAACTATGGGCAGGTTTTCCTCAATGATGGCAAAGGAGGGTTCCGCTACCTGCCACAGCGGGAATCCGGCTTCTCTATCATAGGCGATATCCGCGAAATTGTGCCCCTGGGCAACGGGCGCCTCCTTTTCCTGCCCAATAACAGAGCGGCACGGGCTTATGCGCCCGCTTCCCCCAACCTCCAATAACACCCCTGATTAATGAACTTATCCATACTGGACATCAGCATCATCTTCGGCTACCTTGTACTGACTATCCTATTCGGCTTTTGGGTGTCAAGGCGGGCTTCGAAGGATATGCAAGCCTACTTCCTGGGCGGCAACCAAATCAAATGGTACCTCCTTGGCCTTTCCAACGCCTCCGGCATGTTCGACATATCGGGCACGATGTGGACAGTGACCATCCTCTTCGTCTACGGGCTAAAAAGCGCTTGGATACCCTGGCTCTGGCCCGTTTGGAACCAAGTGTTTGTCATGGTCTTCCTGGCGCTATGGCTACGGCGGTCAGGCGTACTAACTGGCGCACAATGGATTACTTTCCGCTTTGGGGACAAGGCTGGTGGGCGGTTGTCCCACATCATCGTCACGGTTTTTGCCATCATCAGCGTATTTGGGTTCATCGCCTATTTTTTTGAGGGCATCGGCAAGTTTGCCATCATCTTTTTCCCTTGGGACCTCAGCGCCGACCTCGGTTTCATGGCGCTCACTTCCGCCCAGTCTTATGCGCTGATCATCATTGCCATCACCACCCTGTACACCATCAAAGGCGGGATGTACAGCGTCGTTGGCACAGAGGTCTTGCAGTTTGTCATCATGTCCATCTCTTGCGCCGTGGTCGGCTTCATCGCCTACACCTCTGTGAGCCAAGAGCAGATAGCAGCAGCAGTGCCCCCTGGTTGGGACGAGCTCTTTTTTGGGTGGGAAATGGGGCTAGACTGGACCGGCTACCTGGACAGCGTGAACCAGCGCATTGCTGAAGATGGGTTTGGGGCCATTGGGCTGTTGCTGATCGCCATGATCTTCAAAGGCATTTTTGCCAGCTTGGCCGGCCCAGTGCCCAGCTATGATATGCAGCGGGTGTTATCTACCCGTACGCCCGCTGAAGCTGCACGCATGAGCGGGCTGACCATATTGGTCCTCTATTTCCCGCGTTACCTGATGATTGCAGGGTTTGCGGTGCTCGCCTTAGTTTACCTGACCCCTGAATTTGAGGCGATGGGGGCCGATATCGACTTCGAGACGGTCCTCCCCCTGGCCATCGACCGGTTCGTCCCTTCCGGATTTCAAGGGCTGCTGCTGGCGGGCCTGTTGGCGGCTTTCATGGGCACCTTTGCAGCCTTCATCAATGCCGCGCCCGCCTACCTGGTCAACGACCTCTACAAAAAGTATATCAACCCTGAAGCGCCTCAAAGAACCTACATCCGCTATAGCTACCTGGCCTCTTTTGCCTTGGTGGCCATAGGGTTGATCGGCGGGTTCTTCGCCCAGAGCATCAACGCCCTAACGCTTTGGATCACCTCTGCCCTTTACGGCGGGTACGCTGCAGCCAATGCGTTGAAGTGGGTGTGGTGGCGGTTCAATGGCTATGGCTATTTTTGGGGCATGATCGGCGGGCTCCTTGGCGCTACCTTTATACCGCCCCTCTTCCCTGATGTGGTCGCCATCTACCTTTTCCCCGTGATTTTTGCCATCTCTGTGGCCGGCTGCCTGCTGGGCACCTTCCTCACGCCCGCTGAACCGGATGAAGTGCTGATGCACTTTTACAAAAAAACCAACCCTTGGGGCTTTTGGGCGCCCATACGGGAAAAAGTCTTGGCTGCAGACCCTGGGTTTGAGCCCAACCAGGACTTCAAACGCGATGCCTTCAACGTGCTTGTCGGCATCATTTGGCAAATGACCCTGGTGGTCATGCCCATGTACCTGCTCATTAAGCAATCGGCAGAGCTGGGCGTGGCTTTCCTTATTTTCCTGCTCACCTCCTGGCTCTTGAAAAAATACTGGTGGGACCCCTTAAAAGACTAGGCTAGGGCAATGGGCCCTTTCAAAACAGACATCAAGCAATCATGCAGATAACAGGCACTTTCCTGGACGAAATCTCCCATGACATCCCCCACCAAAATTGGGGCGAAAAAGAATGGGACCTTGATTTTCAACACATGAAGCGCATGGGGATTGACACCGTCATCCTTATCCGCTCTGGCTACCGGCAATGGCTGGCCTACCCCTCCGCTTACCTCATGAAAACCGAAGGCGCCTACAAGCCCCCCGTAGACCTTGTCCGGCTTTTCCTAGAGCTGTCGGAGCGGCACGGCATGCAATTTTACTTCGGCCTATACGACTCCGGCAAATATTGGTGGGACCAAGGCGATTATGCGCGGGAGGTGGAGCTCAACCTTCATGTCATTGATGAAGTCTGGGCTGCCTATGGCGACGCTCCGGCATTTGGAGGCTGGTACCTCAGCCAGGAGGTCAGCCGCAAAACCGGAG
This sequence comes from Phaeodactylibacter luteus, assembly GCF_007993045.1. Taxonomy (GTDB): domain Bacteria; phylum Bacteroidota; class Bacteroidia; order Chitinophagales; family Saprospiraceae; genus Phaeodactylibacter; species Phaeodactylibacter luteus. The sequence continues at coordinate 25,415 of NZ_VOOR01000038.1, read as the reverse complement.
GCATAACCGGTCTGTACCGGAAGCTGGGCATCCACTGCAAAGCCGTGAGCGGAGGGCTCCCGACCCTTATTTCACCCTATATAGACGGCAAAAAAGCCATTCTGGCCAAAGACCCTTCCCTCTCCCGCGAAGATGCGGTAAGCTTGGAGGACCATCAGCGGGAATGGCGGGAGATCTTCGCAGGCATACAAGGAGCTGTGGACATCGTCGCTTTCCAGGATGGCCATGTCGACTACCATGAGCTGGCAGACTACTTCGCCATCAACAAAGCTTTGGCAGATGAATTCGGCATGCAGTGCTGGACCAACGCAGAATCTTTCGACCGAGATATGCCCATCAAGTTTTTGCCCATCAAGTGGGAAAAGCTGCGGCTAAAGCTCGAAGCAGCCCGGGCTGCAGGGCTGGACAAAGCCATCACTTTCGAATTTTCCCACTTCATGAGCCCGCAGTCTGCCTACCCACAGGCAGGCCATCTCTACAACCGTTACCAGGAATACCGCAAAATGCTCGCCTGAAATGACCACAGCAGACCACTACAGCCCTATTTACCGGGACGAACTACTCGGCAAAGTGTTGCCCTTTTGGGAAAAACACAGCCCGGACCCAGAGCATGGCGGCTATTTCACCTGCCTGCTGCGCAATGGCCAAGTTTACGATACCGACAAAATGGTTTGGCTGCAAGCCCGCCAAGTCTGGACTTTTTCTATGCTCTACAACCGCTTGGAGCAAAAACAGGAGTGGCTGGATATGGCAATGCTCGGCGCCGATTTCCTGGAGAAGCACGGCCGGGCGCCCAATGGGGACTGGTACTTTTCCCTCAGCCGGCAGGGGCGGCCGCTGGTACAGCCCTATAATATTTTCTCAGACTGCTTCGCTGCTATGGCCTTCGGGCAATTGTACCTGTCTACGGGGGAAGCGCGCTATGCAGAGACCGCTTCTGCTACCTTCCGGAAAATACTGGAACGGCGTGGCAACCCCAAGGGCATTTACAACAAGGCAGTGCCGGGCGGGCGGGCACTGCAGGGCTTTTCCCTGCCCATGATCTTGTGCAACCTCTGCTTGGAGCTTGAGCCCCTGCTTGAGCCCCAACTCGTTGAGCAGACTATAGACGAGTGCATCCACACCGTGATGGAAGTCTTTTTTGACCCGACAACCGGGCTGGTGCTCGAAAATGTGGAGCCCGGCGGCGGGCTGAGCGATTCTTTCCCCGGGAGGCTCATCAACCCCGGGCACGCCTTAGAAGCCATGCGCTTCATCATCGACCTGGGCGCGAGGAGAGGAGATGCCAAGCTCTGCAGAAAAGCCGGGCAGCGCATACTCCATATGCTCGACTTTGGCTGGGACACCACCTATGGGGGGCTGTACTACTTCCTGGACCGCAAAGGCTATCCGCCCGAACAGCTGGAGTGGGACCAAAAACTATGGTGGGTGCACTTAGAAGCCCTGGAAGCCGTTTTAAAAGCCTATGTACAGACCAAAGACAGCCGGCTGGCGGATTGGTTCCTCAAGCTGCACCACTATTCCTGGCCGCGGTTTTCAGAACCTGAGTACGGAGAATGGTATGGCTACCTAAAGAGGGAAGGCACACCGCTGCACACCGCCAAAGGCGGGAAATGGAAGGGCTGCTTTCATGTGCCCCGTGCATTGTGGGGCTGCTGGCAGGCCTTGGAAGCGCTCCGCACATCTTAGGCATGAACCAAACTGTCGCAGGTGTTTATGCTTTTCGGGCTCTAGTGCCTCAAGTCATAAATCCTTGCCACCCCAAGTTTTGTTCTTTTCCGCCTACTCTTCGTTAAAGAACCGCTCCTTTAGCTCGGGCTAAAGTCGCGAACCTTCGCCTTGATTAGCCGGAAAATAACCTCAACTTAAGTATCATAGATTTATGGCTTAAGGCACTTGCCTGGCATTGGCCTAGCGCTGCGCAGGGGTGGCCGAAGGCCAGACCCGACGCCTGCAGGGCGAGGGGCCGAGCGGACAGCGAGCCCCGGAGCATAGCGGCACCTGCCCGGAGGCAGGGGCAGGCCCATCCCAAAAAAACGACAATCTGGTTTGCGCCCCACATCTTAGCGTTTATCTGGAGTCCATTCCCATTGCCAATCCAACGCTTGATGCCCGCCTGCCAGCAATGCCATTCGATATAAACCCTAGATTTTCAAAATAAAACCACTCCAAACAAGCCCTAAACTTCTCAAAATCCACCTTATGCTCAACACCCGGCTGCATTTCCTCTTGCTCTTGCCCGTCCTGCACCTCTTTATCCACAGCTGTGCGCCCGCTCCAGAAACAGCACCTGGCCCTCCGCCCGTCCGGGGTTTCTGGCTGACCAATGTTGACAGTGACGCCATGGACAGCCGGGAAGGGCTGCAGGAAGTAGTCAGGCTATGCGAAAAATGGGGGTTCAACACGATATATACCTGTACTTGGAACCGGGGGTACACCCTCTACCCCAGCCCATTGATGGACAGCCTCTTTGGAAAGCCCATCGACCCCCGTTTTGCAGGCCGCGACCCCCTGCAAGAGCTCATTGAGCTCGCCCGGCCCAAGGGTATCCGGGTCATTGCCTGGCTCGAATTCGGATTTGCCAGTTCTTATGAAGAGCCCGATGGGGGCCACCTGTTGCGTGCCCGCCCCAAATGGGCGGCCAGGGACACTGCAGGGGCCATCGTCTCCAAAAACGGTTTCCAATGGATGAACGCCTTCGACCCAGAAGTGCAAAGCTTTATCCGGCAGCTGGCACTAGAAGTAGCCCGCAGGTATGATATAGACGGCATACAGGGGGACGACCGCCTGCCGGCCCTGCCCTCAACAGCAGGCTACGACAGCCTGACAGTGGCCCTTTACCAGGCCGCACACAAAGGGCTATCTCCGCCTGCCAACCCAAAGGATACCGCTTGGGTGGCCTGGCGGGCCGGTTTGCTGAACCAGTTTATGGGCACGCTCTCCGATGCGCTCCAAGCGGAGTCGCCCGGCCTTGTGCGCTCCTTCTCCCCCAGTATTTACCCCTGGAGCAAATACGAATACCTTCAGGACTGGCCTACATGGGTCAGGAACGGATGGGCAGATGAGATCATACCGCAGGTCTACCGCTACGACTTCCCTGCCTACAAAAAAGCACTTTTAGACATTACCCAAGAGCAGCTTGCCCCAGAGGGCAAAGCCCTGCTTGCACCAGGCATACTGCTCAAAGTTGGCGAATATGTAGCCCCGGACACCCTGCTGCAGCAAATGGTCGGCCTCAACCGGCAGGAAGGCATCCAAGGCGAAGTATTTTTCTTTTACGAAGGCCTCAGGGAACGCCCAGCCTTCTTCGAGCAGCTCTACTGACCACGCAGCCAACGGCCAGACATATCTACCGGGGCGTGTTCAAAAGGCTTTAGCAGCTCGTCGGCCAGCACAGCCCACTGCGCCCGGGTAAGGTTGTGCGCTGGGGGCAAAACGCCCAACCCGGCCTTTTCTGCCAACTGCTGCAGATAAGCTACCCGCCCTTCTCCATCTTCGGGCCAGCCCAGCGGGGCCTGCCAATGAGCAGAAAGCCCATCCAGCCATTGGACAGCAGCCCTGAGCGAGACTGGGCCTTGTGCTGTGCCAGTTGGAGCTGGAGCGCCCACCTCTTCAAACGCGGCCAGCAGAGCGGCCGTCTGTAGGGCAGAATCAGGAAAGATCCAGGTCCGGTTAGCCCATTTATAAGGCTCCCCCTCTCCAAGGAGGAGGCCTGCAGCAGCAGCCCGCTGCACCGCCTGGAAATGTGGGCTGCCCGCAGGCAGGTCGTAAAAAGGCAGCAGATACCCCCCCGCATCTAATACAGCTTGCTGTACCAACCGCACAGGCAGCTCTGAAGGGGCGATGCCCTGGGCAGCGGACAGTGCAGCCATAAGCCCCGCTACCTGCCCGGCTTGCAGGATGACCGGCTGCAGCCGGGTGGAGCCGTTGGCCACGTTCGTCACGCTTATGGCTTTATCCGCTATCAGCAGCCAAGGCACATCGCTAGGGACGAGGCTGCCAGCCGGTATGCTAAAGGAAGGGACAGGGGGGAACTCCATGGCAGGCGCTACCGGGTTTTTATCGTGGTGATGGTCTACCGGGTAGTCCCCTACCGCGATGGCAGCACGGTAAAGGGGCAGCGGGGCAGTGTAGGGGTTGAGCATATGCTGGAGGCCCACCCGTGCGAGGCCGTGCACACGCCGCCCTTCTCGATGGTAAGGCATGAGGGCCATGCGGTCTTCGGAAGGGAACTCGTCGTCTGCAAGCCCTAAATGGGTATAGCCCAGCTCCTGCTGCAGATAATAGACAAAGCGCCGGGTCTGGTCTTTGGCCCGTTCATAGGCCAACATGCGCTGGGCATCTGTCTGCCCGACCGGGTTGTAATAATAATCGTTGCCCTCTATCGGCCAGTTGATCATATATTTCCCATTGGGCAGCTTGCCGTAATCCAACATCTGCTGGCAGGCCAATTTCCCGGGCTCCGCGCACCGGTCTTCACAAATACAGAAAAACTCGGCGGCCTCGTAGGCGGGCGGCTCCTGCAGCAAGGGGGCTTGGCCTGGCCCGTAATCTTTCAGGACCGCTACGTAGGTCAGGTCTTGGATGATGGAATTGGGCTTTTGCGGAGCAGGGGCCTCTCCGGTATCCTCCCGGCTGTCCATGCCCAAGTCAAAAGCAGCGCCTACGGCAGCAGCCACATCGCCCAGATCGGTGCCATCGATGAGCACCTTTGCCCTGATGGCTCCCTGGCCTGGGAGCTCAATGGCCCACAAGCCATCTACCCGCTTGATGCTGCCCCATTTTTGCTCCTTGAGCACAGTGAGGTTGGGCTCGCCCCTAGCCATTTTCTCAAAAATAGCCGCCCCTACGTGAGGCTCGAACTGTGTCATGCTGACCCACCCTGTAGCAACAGCTTCAGGCCCGCCATAGTGCTGATAGAGCTCCTGACGGAATTCCCCCCACAGGCCGGCAGGCAAATGGTGATTGCCATCGATTGCGCTCACGCCGGCTGATGTGAGCATACCGCCATGCCAGGGCATGGGGCCCGCCAAAAAGGTTTGGGCGCCAGACCTGGCAGCCTGCAAACCGGCAGCAATCGCCCCTGTGCCCGAACCCAGCACGGCCACATCATACTCCCTTGGTTCATCGGGCTTGGCGCAGCCTGACAATAACCATAAAGCCAACAGGAAAAATAGATTTCGCATCATAGCATAAAGATTTTAAGGTCCTTTCAAAACCAAAAGCGCACAAAACCGCACCCTAATCGGCACAAAAGCGCACTAATACTTACTTTTTTCGGCCCTGCCCATCCGGCTTTAAAAATTGTGTGCGCACACAATTTTGTGCAAATAATTGTGCTAATCTAACAATAATGCATAAATTAGTACCTTGAAAGCAATAATTGATGGCTATACAATACTATAGCCGCATAAAATCTCAAAGCCTGACCCCAGAAAGCCCACCTATTGACCTAAACCGGCACAAAACAGCGAAAAACCAAACTACAACTGCCCTTAGGCCGGCCTGTGAGGATATCATGAATGAGCGACTATATCATCAAACTAAACCTTTTTTCACTAGCTGCCTGATGCGATGTGCCCTTACAAGGGGGAAGTCACTTCAGTCCAGCTAAACCTTATTTCATGATTGTGACCAACAAAATTCAAAACAATGAGTAAGAAACTACTAACGACCCTTTGCTTTTTAGCAATGCTGGCCTTTCCGTTGGTGGCCCAGCAGACTGTCTCGGGCACCATTACCGGTGACGACGGAGAAACCCTGATCGGGGTCAACATCCTCGAAAAGGGGACGTCCAACGGGGTGCTTTCCGACTTGGACGGCAACTATTCCATTAAAGTAGCGGATGGGGCTACACTGGTTTTCAGCTACACTGGCTTTGAGACCCAAGAGGTGGAAGTGGGCAACCAAACAGCCATTGACATCACGCTTTCTGCCGGGGTCAACTTGGACGAAGTGGTGGTAACCGCTTTGGGCATCAAAAAAGAGAAGAAAGCCCTTACCTATTCCGTTTCGGAAGTATCCCCTGACGGATTCGCGGAAGCCCGGGAGACCAACGTGGTCAACTCCCTGGCCGGCAAGGTGGCTGGGGTGAACGTAGCCTCTACCGCTACAGGTGCAGGTGGCTCCTCCCGCGTGCTGATCCGGGGCAACAACTCCCTGTCCGGCTCCAATCAGCCGCTTTATGTTATCGATGGGGTGCCCATCGACAACACCAACTTGGGCTCTGCAGGCATGTGGGGCGGCGCTGACGGCGGCGATGGCATTTCTTCCATCAACCCGGAAGACATCGAAAGCATCTCTGTATTGAAGGGGGCTTCTGCAGCAGCCTTGTACGGCTACCGCTCTGCCAACGGTGTGATCCTGATCACGACCAAAAGCGGTGCAGCCCGCAAAGGCATCGGGGTAGAATTCAATACGCAGGTACGGACAGAGACCCTCAACAATACCTACGACTTCCAGCGGGAGTATGGCCATGGCCGCGACGGCCTCAAGCCTTCTACCGAAGCGGAAGCGCTGGCCAACGGCCTGTATGCTTGGGGAGCGCCGCTTGATGGCTCTAGTGTCATTCAGTTCGACGGTGTTTCCCGCCCGTACAGCGATGCCGGAGACAACGCCAGCCGTTTTTACCGCACCGGGCTCTCTTACATCAATACCCTGACGCTTTCTGGCGGCAACGACCGGGCGAACTTCCGCTTCTCGGCCTCCAACTTGGACAACGAGGACATCATGCCGAACTCTGGCCTGACCCGCCGCAACTTCACGCTGAACACCAACGCGAAGCTGGGCGAGCGCTTTACGACCAGCATCATGGCGATGTATGTCAACGAAAAAGCGCACAACCGCCCCCGGCTTTCTGACTCCCCGGGCAACGCCAACTACACAGCGCTTTCTCTTCCTGCAAGCATCAACGTAGAAGACCTCAAAGGCGATGCGGATAAGCTTGGCGCCAACGCTGATGGGACGGAGTTCCAGTTCAACGACAACGTTTTCGTCACCAACCCTTACTGGGCTGCGTACCAGTTTGAGAACGACAGCCGTAAGGACCGCCTCATGGGCAAGGCTCAAATTCAGTACGACATCACTGAAGACCTCTTCGCACGTGGCCGCATCGGCCTCGACCGCTTCACTTACCGGGCACGCAACCTGACACCGTTTGGCACCGCTTACAGCCCGAACGGCCAGATCAGCGAGACCACACGCGAGGTGCAGGAACTGAACACGGAGATCCTGTTGGGCTACAACAAAGACATCTCCGACAACCTTTCCCTCACCATCATGGCTGGCGGCAACCAACAGCGCAACTTTGATGAGACTTTGGGCGGCAGCGGCAGCAACTTCAACGTGCCTTTCCTCCACAGCATCAACAATACCGCCAACCGCAGCGTGACCTTCGGCTTCGGCGAGTACCAGGTGAACAGCTTGTACGGCTCTGCTGAAGTGGGGCTGATGCGCGCCATCTACCTGAGCGGTACTTACCGCAACGACTGGTTCTCTACCCTGACTGCCCCTGATGGCAGCGGAGAGAACAATCAGGGGTACTACTCCGCTGGCGTCGGTGTTGTCCTTTCTGACCTTATGGCACTGCCCCGCGCTATCGATTTTGCTAAAATCCGCGCGTCTTACGCCACTGGTTCTGGCCCGGGCGTAGCAGCACAGCCTTATCAGCTGGCGCTCACTTACGGCATCTTCGGCCAAGGCCACCTCGGCAATCCCCTGGGCTACATCACCAACGGATCTATCCCGAATGCGGCCCTCGTACCGCTTGTGACAAAGGAAATGGAGATCGGCTTTGACCTGCGCATGTTCACCGGCCGTCTGACCGCCGACTTCACTTACTACGACCGCGCTACAGAGGACGATATCATCAGCGCTGCTGTTTCCGCTACCTCAGGCTTTACGTCTAAAATTGTGAACATCGGCTCCATGTCCAACAAAGGGGTGGAACTGCTGTTGACCGGCACACCGGTCAAAAACGAGAACTTCAGCTGGGACATCAACTTCAACTTTGCCCACAACGAGAACCTCGTTGAGCGCCTCCTGACGCCTGAGGGCGACGAAGAGACCCTGCGCGCAGACGAAAGCCGTACGCGCAACGCTTACATCGAGCACGTGGAAGGCCTCCCTTACAGCCAAGTGGCTGGTTTTGCTTATCAGCGGGACGAAGCGGGCAACATCGTTGTCAACGCAGATGGCCTGCCACAGCAAGGCGAGTTCACTTACTTCGGCACAGGCGTTGCTCCAACTACCATGGGCATCGGAAGTGCGTTCAACTACAAAAACTTCAGCCTGAGCTTCCTGATCGACATGCGCATGGGCGGCAAAATTTACTCTGCGACCAATGCCTTCGCTTACACCCGCGGCCTGCACAAGAACACCCTGGAAGGGCGGGAAACAGGCATCGGCCCTATCGAAGCTGCTAACGTAGAAGACTACTACGGCCGCATCGGTGGAAGCATCACTGAGCAGTTCATCTACGACTCTGACTTCGCTAAGCTGCGCCAGGTCGTACTTTCTTACAACCTCCCACGCAGTGTCATCCAAAAACTGCCAGTTAGCGGCGTCTCCCTTAGCGTAGCAGCACGTAACCTGGCTATCCTTTGGAAGAAAGCGGAAAACATTGACCCAGAATCTACCTACAACGTATCCAATGCCCAAGGTCTGGAAATGTTTGGGGTGCCTTCTACCCGCACGGTTCAGTTCAACCTCGGCGTGAAGTTCTAAGCGATGCGCTTTCCGTTAATCTAAAAACTAAGAAACATGAAACTTCGATTCAAAAATATACTTCTCCTGGCGGTGGCGCTCCTGATGACCACAACCGCCTGCGACGAAGGGTTTGGCGAGCTCAATACCAACCCCAACGCCGCCAATGAGATCAACCCTAAGTTCCAGTTCACCTTCATACAGCTGCGCACCTCCGGTGAGCGCTATGAAAACTGGCGGGCCAGCCTCATCTATTCTTCCATGATGATGCAGCACATGGCAGCCCTGTGCAGCTACTGGACAGGCGACAAATACACCTACAACGCGGGTTACGCCTCTTCTTTGTTCGACCGTCAGTACGAGCAGGCTGTGCGCGATATGCAAGACCTGATCGTGACGCTGGAGAGCGGAGAGGCTGGCGATCAGACGATGCTCGGCATGGCACGCATCTGGCGCGTCGTGATCTTCCACCGCCTGACCGACCTCTACGGGGACGTCCCTTACTTCGAGGCTGGCAAAGGTTTCCTGGAAGGTGTTGACCGGCCTACCTTTGATGCTCAGGAAGCGATCTACATGGATATGCTCAACGAGCTGGAGCAGGCTGTAGCACAGCTGGGCGAGGGCGGATTTGAAGAAGCAGACCTCATCTACGGCGGCAATGTAGACCAATGGCGCCGCTTTGGCAACTCCATGATGCTGCGCTTGGGCATGCGGCTGTCTGAGGTGAACGCCTCAGAAGCTCAAAAGTGGGTAGAGAAAGCCATCCAAGGTGGCACCCTTCAGCCTGGCGACGATGCCTTCATTGAGCACACCAACGGGCCAGAAGGCATCAATATGAACGGCATAGGCGAAGTGCTCGACTTGGCTAATGGCTCTGCGGGCGAAAACTGCCCACGCATCAGCGAGACGTTCATCAACTGGATGAAAGACCACAACGATCCCCGCCTGACGGTTATCGCGAGCCCTGCCGTCAACACTGGCGAGTTCACAGGCCTGCCTAACGGGCTGGATAATACGACTATCCTCGACAACCCTACTGGCACAGACATCGAAGACTTTAGCAGGGTGAACCAGGCTATCGTCCGCGTATCCTCCCCTATGATGTTCATGACTGTAGCTGAAGCAGAACTGCTGCAGGCTGAAGCTGCTGTACGTGGCTGGGGCGCTTCCGATGCAGCCGGCCACTATGCCAATGGCGTACGTGCGGCCATGAAGCGCTGGGAAGTTTATGATGCCAGCCTCGCCATCAGCGATGCAGACATCGACGCCTACCTTGCGGCCAACCCTTTTGACAGCGGCGATGCCATGCGCCAAATCGGCGAGCAGTACTGGGCAGCGACTTTCCTCAACGAGTACGAGACTTTCGCCAACTGGCGCCGTACCGGCTACCCGGAGCTGACGCCCGTCAACTACCCTGGCAACGTGACTGGTGGCACTATCCCTGTGCGCCTCGTATTGCCACAGGGCGAGCTCAGCGTGAACCCGAATATGCAGGCTGCACTCAACAACCAAAGCCTGGGCACCGACTTTGCTACCCACATGACGATCCCCGTTTGGTGGGACCGCTAGCATGGCCAAAGCCAGCCGGCAATAAATTAGAATCTATTACTTTTTTACCAAGCTACTGAGTTTAAGGAGATGCCCCCGCAAGAAATTGTGGGGGCTTTTTTATGTGCCGGCCTGATCGGGGGCTTATTGGGGGCCTGCCCCTGCCATCGGGCAGGTGCCGCTATGCTACGGGGCTCGCTGTCCGCTCGGCCCTGTCGGGCTTGCCACCCCTGCGCAGCGCTAGGCCAATGCCAGGCTAAAGCCCGAAAAGCATCAGCGCCTGCGGCATTTGGGCTCACGCCTTTATTGGGAACTACAGCAGGCTAGTCCCGCACCTTGCGGCCTGCTTTGCGGAAGCTCTTCAAAAACTCGCTAAAGGAATCGAACTCTTTGCGGTAGCTGATGCCGGAGCCAATTTCCAGCCGGCTGCCCCCGCCGATATCGGGCTCGAGGCGCTGATAAATGCGCAGCTTGAGCGTACGGTCTCGGTTGAGGACATACTCAATGACCACGTCGTTGCCCACGAAAGTGCCACCCGACTCCGGCACCCTGGCATTATTGCCTATATCCACATTGCCGCCCACTAGGATGGTCAGCCGGTCGTTGAAAAACTCTTGGCGCAGCCGGACCTGGAATTCATCCCCCCGCCGGAAATTGGCATCGCTGCCGAAGTTCGTCTGATACTGGTTGTACGCGATGTCAAAATCAATGCCCGACAAAGCGCTCTGCTCTCCAAAAAACTCAGAAAACAGCTCTGTCAATAGCAAAGACAACTGATTGGAGATGAACTCGCTTACGGTATTATAAAAAATATCGGTGCCTTGTATGGCCAGGTCGGCTGGCAAAAACTGCCCGACCACAATGAGGCCAAAGACCTGCCGGTTCAGCTCGTTGGGGTCCTGTTTGAGGATACGCAGCTTACTGTCGGTCATTGTTTTCAGCCCCCCAGTCAGCTGCGGGAAGCTGATATCGAAATTGATGACCGGCTTGAGCAGGTCGCCGCGGAGGTCCATCGTAAGGTCAACATCAGTAGCTTGGCTAGCCCCTTGCCGAAGGTCTTCGGGCGCATCGATCAGGTACTCCTGTATGAAGTTGGCGACCGGAGTAGCCAGGCCAGAGTATTCGGCTTCGAGCTGTATCTGTGCTTCGAAGGGGTCTCCCGACCAGGTAATCACGCCGCCCCGCTTGATTTCGAAGTCTTTATTCACTACGTTGTACAACGTAAAGAGGTAGTCGCCCTCTTCTATAACATAATCGCCAAACATCTGGAACTCCCCGGTACGTGGCACCGAAATCCTGATATTCCCCCTCCCTTTCCCCCTAATGATATCGCCAGCCTGCTCGTCGAAGATGATCTCTCCACGGGCTTCTTCCGTGATGACGAGGTCCATTTCCAGGTCAACGCCGGCAGGCGCAGCCTGTGCCTTGCCGCCCTCCTCTGCTTCCTGCTTACGCTGAGTGAAGTTGATAAAATTGAGCTCGGAAGCCTCCGAGCCATAGCTGACCGGAATGACGAGGCGGGTCTCCCGCCCCACAGTGGCGTTGACGTAGATGTCAATTTTATTCATAGGGCCGTCAAACGCTACCCGGCCCTGCCCTAGGGCATGGCCATAGAACAGATCATTGTCTTCTTTGCCAGTATCTAGGGCAAGGAAGCGATCGGTCTCTAGCGTGGCCCTTAGCCCAAGGTTCTTGAGGTACTCATGGGTTACGCCCCCCTGCACCCTAGCTGTATTGCCGTATTTGTCGTAAACGACGGTGCCGGTGGCGTCGAACAGCCCATCTTGGGCATAAATGGTGCCTTCCGGGAAACGGTAGCGCGTTTTAAGAAAATCAATGGTGGTCGCTCCATTGCGCACGGCCACCGTCCCCCCAATGTGGGGCTCGCCTGGGAACCCGTAGATATCCAAGCGGGTATCAAAACGGCCCTCTGTGCCCGTAATAGTGCCTGCCAGCCAATATTCTGCGATATCCACAGGGAAGCTCGTGACATCAATGTCTATGTCAAAAAAACGGGCTTGGTTGCCTTGGGGGTAGAACGTTTGGAGGCCAGGGTTGTCCTGCGGATTGTAATACCCCTCTGCAATGAGCTGAGCAGTATCTTTGGTCAGTGCCAGATAGCCCCGGTAGGGGCTTTGCAAGTCTTTAGCAGAAGCATCGAGGCGCAGTGCGCCCCAGTCGTCTTCATTGACCCAAAAGGTATCTGCCCGGACGACCGCCTGCAGCCCTTTCATCTCGAAGATGTTATCTACTTCTGCGGTGAGGCTAAACGGCCCTCCGAAGTCCAGCTCGTTGTAGTCCCAAATTTCGTCTATAAAGCTGAAATCAAATTTCTCCATGGCCAACCGCAGCCCTTTCTGCCCTTTGGTCTCAAGCCGGATGGTACGCTCCTTGTTGGACAGCACAAAGTTTTCAGAAGAGATGTACCCCTTGCGGAAAATGATGTAGTTGTCGGCTTCGATAAGCCAGGGGGTCTCCAGCAGGATGAGGTTCGACTGATCGAACCGCAGCTGATAGTTGAGGCTGTCCGCCAGGAACAGCTGAGCATTCAAATTGAGGTTGTCTAGCAGCGCGAGCCCCTCTGACTGATAAGCCAGGGCAAGGTCTAGGGTATCCCGGTCCAAGTCTGCCAAGATACGGATAGGCGATAGGTAATGCTTATCGTTGAGCACGGGCTCGCTGACCATGAAACTGAGGGAGCCCGTACTGTCCTCCAAACGGGAGAACAGCCCTACCTCATTGAGCTGAATGTTGCCAAAACGGAATTGCGGGATGCTGGCAGAGACCAGTATGGAATCCCGCTCATTGTCAAAATACCCTTCCAGTTTGGCACCGGAAATACGGCCCAGCCGGGGTTCGAACAGCCCCAATATGCCTTTGGTATCCTTGATATCGACCCGGTAAAAAAAACGGTTCTCCCGCTCGTCCCTCCTCGGCGGCTGTAGGCCCAGGCGGTCAAAAAAGCCGGTATAGTTGCGCCTTAGATAGCCCATAAAAGCACCGGGAATGTCTTCGATATCAAAGTTGCCGCTCAGCTTCGCGTCCAGCAAGTCAGACGCCACAACAAACTGCTTTTCCCCGGAAGGGAGAAAGAAAGACCGGAAGCTGACACCTTCTACAAGGATGGTATCCACCCCACGGTGGAGGATGCGGAACCCTGCAACCTGCCCAGCCCCTTCCAGCTCAGACAAGCTGCTGTTGCGGAGGTCGAGGCTGAGGTCTCCCGAAAGCACCAGGTCTTTTTCGGACAAATTCAGGCGCTGCATGACCAAGCGGTTGACCGATGCATCAAAATTGAAAGCGGGCACTGTATCCGTAAGATCTACCTCGCCCTGGAACGAGAAATCGATATTCTCATCCTGGATGTTAAAATCCCCCTCAAACCGGTTTTTCTTAAGCACTCCTGTCAGGGTGGCATTTTCGTAATTGTAGCCCCGGTAGAGGAAGCTCCCGACCTCTGCGCTCAGGTCGGCACTAGCGCTTTCGGCGGTAAGCCCTACCCCATTGCGTACGCTGGAGGAGAAATTGACCAGGCCCAGGTCTTGGTTTTGGGCAAACCCGCCCAAGTCAAAGTCGATCAGGTCCAGGCTGCCACTGTAAGCTGCCCGTTCCCGCCCCCGGCTGAGGTTCTTGATCTGCATGTCCATCCGTGCGCCCCCCAGAGCAGTCTTAAGCTCCCCGTAGGCAATATAATCTGAGAAGAACACGTCGAAACTGCCGGTAAAATAGAGCCAGCCCAAGCGGTTGAAAGCCTCGGGAGGGTTGAACTGTGGGAAAAGCTGCCGCAGGGTGCGCATATTGGTCCTAAGCTCCCTCAGGCGCAAGTTGATGGTCCGGAAATCGGGGGAAGTCAGGTCTCGGGTGCTCAAGTTGCCCTGTGCCACGAAGTTGCGGTTCTCCAGGGCGATGTACATATCCCGTGCATCAAGGTTGTTGACGGTCCCCTTTATCAGCCCATCCACATAAAGGCTGCGCTCGCGGTTGGCGGTAAAGAATGCGTTGCCCTCAAGCCCCGGTGCAAAGGTCATAATGTCGTCGAGGGTGACGGAAGCATTATTGAGGCGGGCCTCCATCCGGACTTCATCCGGGAATGACTTAAAGTCTTCGTAGGTGTCGTAATCGAAAAACAAGGTATCCCCAATTTCGCTATTGGGGGTAGCGAGGTTCAGGCCATAAAGCCGCAGGCCGTGGTTCCATACCCTGCCCCAGCTAACGGAAAGCTCATTGAGGACAAACCCGCTGAGGTCGCGCAGGTTGAAGGCTTCAATACGGCCTTCGAAATCGAGGCTGTCTGAACAAAAGGACATGTCCCGGAAAGCAATATTGATATCGAAAACGTCCATGTGCTGGTAGTCCAGCATATCAGCGGGTGTTGTCTTGACGGGTGCGTTGCGCCAGTTGTGGAGGGAGAATTTGCCACCGGCCACGTCAATGGCTTCGGCTGTGATATACAGGGGCTGCACAGGAGCTGATGCCGCATCGGCAATGGCCGCGGAGGGTTGGGCCTCGGGGGCAAAAAAGGCGATAGAATCCGCTTCAGAAATTTTGCGCTCGTACTCATCCAGCCGGATGTAAGGGCCCTTGAGGGTGATTTTTTTGGCGTGGATGGTTTTTTGAGGCAAGTTGAAGGACTCGAAAGTAGCCTCGCCCTCTGCAAGGTACATTTCGTGCCGCTGCCCCCAATCTTCGTCCTGTTTCAGAAAGCGGACACGAGAAAGGGACAACCGTTCTACCCCTAGCCTGAAGGGGCGCTTCGCTGCCGTTGTGCCCACGGTATCGGCCGGGGGGGACAACCGGCCGAGCAAGGTTTGGATGTTGTTCTGTGCCGTCCCCACTTTTTTGCGCAAATTGACCGTAGCGCTGTCTAGAGCCAGCTCTTCCACCACCAGCCCCTGCCTGGCTAAGACGACAGGGTTGATGTTGAAGTTGACGTAAAGCCGGCGGCTGTAAACTGCGGTATCTCCAGGCGTCAGGTCTTCGATGTAGAAATTTTCCAGGATAAGGCGATTGAGGAAGCGCACGTTCAGGCGGTCAATGGTGACGGTAGTCTGCAGGGCATTGCTCAGCGAACGGGTCACTTTGCCGGCAATCCAGTTTTGTACTGCAGGCACCTGGAGCATGCCCATCAGCAAAAGCAGCAGCAAAGCCAGGCTAAGGAGCAAGCGCTTTAGCCAGTGCCAGGCCCTGCCAGCCCAAGACCGCTTTTGCGCCGCCCCGCCTGTTTCTTGCTCTGCTTTTGGTTCTTCCATGCGTTTCGCTAACATTTGGCAGGCTCCAGCCTGTGACAGCGCACAGGTTTGCCCACCCTATACAACTCCTATCAACGGGTTTTTCTCTGCCTTAGCTACAGTTTAACGTCCTTTTAATGCGGAAGGCTATCCCGAAGGAACTCATAAGCCCGGCGCTCGGTCCAATACTGCCCATCTTTGCTGCGGGTTACAAACCCGACGTGGCCGCCCCAGTTTGGCACCTCAAGGTGGAAAGCGCGGTGCCCCTCGGCCAGCTCCCAAGGGTAGCAGGACTCGCTCAGGAAGGAATCGTCTTTGGCATTCACCAAAAGGGCCGGATGCCGGATGCTCGGGATGAAGTGTATGCTGCTGCTGCTCACCCAATAATCTTCAGCATCGCGGAAGCCGTGTATAGGTGCGGTGAACTGATCGTCAAAGTCGATAAAATTGCGGGGCATGCGCGCAGGCAGTTTGATGCGCCCGGGGAAGCGCGCTGCCTTTTCCTTCATCTTATCATTGAGGGTGACCAGGAAGCGCTGACGGTACTGCCAATTGTAGA
This sequence comes from Phaeodactylibacter luteus, assembly GCF_007993045.1. Taxonomy (GTDB): domain Bacteria; phylum Bacteroidota; class Bacteroidia; order Chitinophagales; family Saprospiraceae; genus Phaeodactylibacter; species Phaeodactylibacter luteus. The sequence continues at coordinate 9,377 of NZ_VOOR01000038.1, read as the reverse complement.
GCTTATCAATTTCCGTATTGGCCGAAAGGACGTCGCAGGGCACAGAAAACGCCACGCCCCCCACCAGTTCTTTGGGGTATTCATTGCCTTCGCCCAAGTACTTGAGCACTACGTTGCCGCCAAGGCTGAACCCGATCAGCCCGACGTGGCGGTAACGGCCAGTGCCCAGAGCATGGGCGATGATGTGCTGCAGATCAGCAGTTTCTCCGATATGATAGGAGCGCAGCGCCCAGTTCGGCTCTCCGCTGCAGCCCCGGAAATTCACGCCCAGGGCGTCCCATCCCCGCTCATTGAAGTAACGGGCCATGCCACGGATATACGGGCGGTCTGCAGAACCTTCCAGGCCGTGCAATACGATGACCAGCTTGTCGTGCCCTTCCACAGACCAGTCCAGGTCCAGAAAGTCTTTATCGGGGGTGGAGATCCGCTCCCGCTCATAAGCTACGCCATCGACCCGGCGGAAAAAGGCCGGATAGATGGTATTGACGTGGCGGTTGCGGAACAGCCCGCGGACTTTGTAGGAAGAAGAGTTGACGACTGGCATAAAAGACAAATGGTTTTGCGAAAAAAGTAACAGGCTGGAAAATCCAGTGCAAAGATAACAGCCCCATACACTATTTTACGGGGTTAAGGGAGCGAATGTTCAAGTTCAATTGCAGGACGTTATCCCCCAAGCGGCGCTCATAGCCTTCGAGGGCACGGCGGGCATGGCCCAAATCTGTAAAAATCAGGCCAAAATAGAGGGCATAACCGTTCTCGAGCTCATCGAAGCAGCCCAGCCAGACGGCACTTGCCGTAAACCCATAAGACTCCAGCGTGGCTACCCTCGACATAGCGGCTGTGAACGAAGCGTATACCCCTTCCTGTACGATATACCCGACTTCGTCCAGTGGGCGGATGCGGGAACAATCATAAACGGTAGCCTGGCTGGCGATGAAGGCTTCTATGGGAGAAGCGCCTTGGCTTTTAGCAACAGGCCTGGCCGGCTCAGGCTGCAGCTGTGGGCCGAGGTACGCCTGCAGGTCGCTGCGGATGGGGTAAGGCCATACCAAGGGCGTATCTATCCTGAACTCCAGGGGCTGCGTATACTGTTCATTGCGCTGACGGGCAAGGGCCACCCGCTCTTGGTACGCTTCTTCGCTCTCTACAATCCGGGTAACGGCTTTTTGAGACTGAAGGTACAACAGCCCGGCTGCGAGCAAGGCCGACAGCAAACATACCAAAGCCTGATACTTGTACTGCTGCTGAAAGCGCTTGAGATTCTCGGCATCGAACTGCCGCAGCCATGCGGGCAGGTTGCCTGCTTCAAACAAGCGGTTGACATCAGCTTGGGAGAGGAGCTGTACGTTCCTGCGTTTGCTCTTGAAGGTATCCGTCCGCGAAGGGGTCATCAGCAGGCGGGGCTCCTGACGGTTTTTCAAGACCAATAGGCCGATGCCATGGTAACGGCACTGATTCTGCAATTCCAAGAAGTAGGGGTCGCGTTCAAAATCTGTGAACACCCCCTCCCCCAAGGCGATCCACTGCTCATTGGCATAATAGCGCTTGAACTGCTCTATGGCATAGATGTAGCGGTACCTTCTGTGCCAGCCGATGAGGAAACGGTAGGTGGCCAGCCCTGCGGAAAAAACCGCAATCAGCAGGGCGATACTGCCGGTGAGGGTCAGCTCGGCCACGGTCAGCACAGCAGCCTGGTGCGCCCAGAAGAGGAGGGCAAGGGCCGTGATGGCCGACAAAGCGGCAGCATCCCACCACATCAGCCCCGGCTGTTTCCGGAACCGTACCTCCCCTTGGCGGTCTATCGCAGTCGCCTCGAAGGTAGCCCGGAAGAGCTCCCCGTTTTTCTGGGTAAAAGCGTAGAGCCCGTCGGCTACAATCCCCCCTTCCCCCCTTACATCTACCGTAAGCGTAGCAGCCCCCTGCCGCTCCCGGAACCGGTAATGGTGCTTCAGAAAACGGAGCGTGGCCCGTTTCACCTCCTGCTCGGTCATATATTCCAACTGCATCAGGCTTCTTCTAGGGCTTTCCAGAGTGAAATGACATCAACGGCGGCCTTGACGTCGTGCACCCGGAGCAGGCGGGCGCCCTGCTGAAGGGCGGCCATGTTCAGGGCAGCCGTGCCCGGCAGGGCGCTTTGGGCGTCGCCCCCCGTTACTTTGTAGATCATAGATTTACGGCTCAGCCCAGCCAAAACCGGCACTTCCGGCACCTGAAAAGCGTGCAGGCGCTTCAGCAGGGCATAATTGTGGGCAACCGACTTGCCGAAGCCAAAGCCGGGGTCCACAATAATATCCTTCACCCCAAGAGCCCTAAGTTTCCCGATTTCAGCAATCAAGAAATCCAGCACTTCCTGCACCACATCGGCGTATGCCGGCTGCTCCTGCATTGTCTTGGGGCTGCCTTTCATGTGCATAAGGATGTAGGGCACACCGAGCTCTGCCACCGTAGCATAGAGCGCATCATCAAAAGCGCCCGCTGAGATGTCGTTGATCATATGCGCACCTGCGGCCACCGCAGCTCTTGCCACTTTTGAGCGGATGGTATCCACACTGATGATAGCTTCCGGGAATGCTCGGCTTACGGCTTCCACAACGGGGAGGACCCGCTTCAGCTCCTCCTCCGGAGAGATCAGCTCTGCGCCCGGGCGGGAGGACATGCCGCCCACATCGATGATGGCCGCCCCCTCGTTCAACATTTGGGCAGCCTGCTTTACCGCCTGATCGAGGTGGCGAAAGCGGCCCCCATCGTAGAAGGAATCGGGCGTGACATTGAGTATCCCCATCACTTGAGGCGTTTGGAGGCTGAGCAGCCTCCCTTTGCAATTTAAAGTCAGTCGAGGATTGAGCATGGAAGTACATTTTGTGGGCCCGCTTCTACAGCTGCAAAGGTAAGGAATCTAAAGATATCCCTTAGCAGAACCTCTGATCAGGGGCAGCTGCAGAAAATGGCCTGCTGTGCTCAACCTTCCCTCCTATCTGATGGTTAGGCAGTCAGTACAGGGGGGAGCGAAACAGAACACCGCTGTCGTTCATGCTTTTGGGGCTTCAGCCTGGCATTGGCCTAGCGCTGCGCAGGGGTGGCCGAAGGCCAGACCCGACGCCTGTAGGGCGAGGGGCCGAGCGGACAGCGAGCCCCGGAGCATAGCGGCGCCTGCCATCGGGCAGGGGCAGGCCCCATCAAAAAAATAACGATCGGGTTTGCGCCCATACCAAGCATTGCCCTGCTGCCCGAAGAACATTCAATTGGACAACCACTTTTCCTTATGCGTACCTTGCTCACTGCCGCTTTGCTACTGCTCATACTTTTTGCCTGTCAGCGCTACCGGGAACTGCCCGGCACCCGGACAGACGACAGCTGGAAAGTAAAGCGCATTGCCGCCTCTGCCCAACAAACAGGGGGCGACCCCGAAGCCGGTTATGCTTTCATAGGCAGCGGCGCTTATATTGGCAGCGGCGTACCGTATGATTTTTTCAAAAAACGCCTGCCCAACAAGCCCGATTCAGTGCTACTGCGCGAGGGCAGGAACGGCAGCCTGCCCTATGCACTGAGCGTTTTCCCTGCTGCGGAAAATGGCGTGCCCGTACTGAGCGGAAATTGTTTCACCTGCCATGCCGGCCGGATCAACGGGGAGCTGTTGCCTGGCTTGGGCAACAGCTATTCCGCCTTCCAGAAAAGCTTCAAACCGCTTGCCAAGGCCATGAAAGTGGGCATGAGCTTGAAGTACAAAAAATCGGACCCGGAGTGGGAGGCCTATGAAGACTTCGCCCGTTACTTTGCCGCTATGGCCCCTTACATTCAGACCAATCAGCCGGGGGCCAACCCTGCCTTCCGGCTGGCAGAGGCTTGCATGCGGCAGCGGGACCCCGTTGACCTGACTTGGAAAGAAGCCCCCAACTACCCTATGATGGCGTATACCATTGCCACAGATGTGCCCCCCCTATGGCACGTCAAAAAGAAAAACGCCCTCTACTACAATGGCATAGGGCGGGGCGATTTTACCAAGCTGCTCTTTCAAGCCTCCGTGCTAGGCATACCAGACAGCACCGCCGCGCGGCAAGCGATCATTGGGTTTAAAGATGTGCTGGCCTGGCTGCAAGAGCTTGAGCCCCCACCCTACCCAGGCCCTATCGATGCGCCCTTGGCCGCTCAGGGGCGGGCCCTTTTTGAAGAGCACTGCAGCGGCTGCCACGGCACCTACGGGGCCGTAGAAACCTACCCCAACAAGCTGATATCCCTCAGCCTGGTCGGCACGGACCCCATGTACGCCAACTATGCCTTCAACAGCGGCATTGTGGAATGGTACAACAGCAGTTGGTTCGCCCAATCGGCCCCCCGTTCTTACTTTCAGCCAGAGCTGGGCTATATGGCACCGCCCCTCGATGGCATTTGGGCTACTGCGCCCTATCTGCACAACGGCAGTGTGCCCACAGTGGATGCGCTCCTTAACAGTAAAGCCCGCCCAGTCCTGTGGGAGCGCACGGGCGATAGCCATGATTACGACCACAATGCCCTGGGGTGGAGGTATACCTCACCCAAAGAAGCCAAGGGGGAATGGGCTTTTGATACCCGCCTGCCAGGCTACAGCAATCAAGGCCATACCTTTGGGGACGAACTGAGCCCTCGAGAGCGCAGCGCAGTGATTGAATATTTAAAGACCCTGTAGCGCGCTGCCCCAGCGTGAACCTCGTAGGCATGACCTGCTGTTAATTAGATTTTCCAAAATATACGCAAAACAGTGTTCTGATTGCGCTGCGGCGAAGGTAAAACCTGCGCAAAACGGAGTTTTGATAATGATACGGCGTAGGCGAAACCTACGCCGGACGGCGGGAGGATCACGCGCTGTTTCTGGAGCGGGCGCACAGCTGTGGATAAGGAGGTGCAGGACGGGCAAGAGCAAGAGGAAATGCAGCCGGGTGTTGAGCATAAGGTGGATTTTGAGAAGTTCAGGGCTTGTTTGGAGTGGTTTTACATTGAAAATCTAGGGTTTATATCGAATGGCATTGCCTGCAGGCGGGCATCAAGCGTTGGATTGGCAATGGGGCCGAGCTTCAGATATGCGCTAAGATGTGGGGCACAAACCAGATTGTCGTTTTTTTAAGGGGCCTGCCCCTGCCAGCGGGCAGGTGCCGCTATGCTCCGGGGCTCGCTGTCCGCTCGGCCCCTCGCCCTACAGGCGTCGGGTCTGGCCTTCGGCCACCCCTTCGCAGCGCTAGGCCAATGCCAGGCAAGTGCCTTAAGCCATAAATCTATGATACTTAAGTTGAAGTTATTTTCCGGCTAATCAAGGCGAAGGTTCGCGACTTTAGCCCGAGCTAAAGGAGTGGTTCTTTAACGAAGAGTAGGCGGAAAAGAACGAAACTTGGGGTGGCAAGGATTTATGGCTTGAGGCACTAGTGCCTCAAGTCATATACTTCTGATACTTAAGTTGAAGTTATTTTCCGGCTAATCAAGGCGAAGGTTCGCGACTTTAGCCCGAGCTAAAGGAGCGGTTCTTTAACGAAGAGTAGGCAGAAAATAACGAAACTTGGGGTGTCAAGGGTTTATGGCTTGAGGCACTAGAGCCCGGAAAACATAAACGCCTGCGATAATTTGGTTTACGCCCAACTTGGTAGCGCGCAAGAGAAGTTTTTTGGGGGGGATAGCAAGATACTGCCCTCAACAGAAGCGGACACCAAACTGCCGGCTGTGCTGGAAGTTTCGCTGCATGATTTGGTAGGGATCGCCCAAATGCAGGTCCTCGACAAAAGCCTCCTGAGGCGGGTGCTAACATAGTATCTCGCATCCTGTATCCTGGTCTTAAGCTCGCGCAGCACTGCCTGTAAAATCGCCCGGTCTCCAAGGCACCTTGTCTTCTTTTCCGTCGGCGAGAGGGACGGATATCATAAGGCGCGCAGGGACGATTTATCAAATTGAGAATTGCTGGGCACCCACACAAATTCACATAGAGCCAGAAAAATTCAGTCCATAATGTAAAAAGCCCCACCGTATTGGTGAGGCTCTTTATTTCAGTCTATTACCTTATAATGCCAGCAGTTATCAAAACTTAAATAGCCTTCCTTTTCTTCTTCACAACTTTTCAACAACCTCACATCAGGATATATAGCCAATTCTAACCTATCAGGGTTTTTATAAAATAAGTTTGATACTTGCAAGCGATAAAATTCCTCTAATAATTGCGGAGGTAAATCATCTTTCCTTAGGCTTTCTGAATGAAATATAGGTTTACCGTTTTCAAACTTTACCTTTCCTCTTAAAGCTTTATAACCGCCTATTCGACAGTTTGGATAAAACTCTATATGATATTCCTCTCTGTAGTTTTTTCGATTTTGGTTCCATTGTAGAATATTGAAACACTTGAACATTTCAAAATCAACGTCTTTTTTTTTATTGTAAAAATCCTCTGCCTTTTCCAAACCATTAGTAGATTTAGAGCCAAAACAGCCGAGCATCAAAAATATTAATGTTACTAAAATGACCTTCTTTTCCATTGCATCTGTTTTGCGTATTGTCTACCTAATTGTATAGAATATTGGTCATCTCTGGTATCTAACTGTCCTTCATTAAGTAAAGCATCAGTATTTGCTCCAATTTTTGCTATGAAATTAGGGATACCCCAAAATTTTGTAGTTGCTCCCCATAAAAAGTTTCCATAGTTCCTAAAATCATGACCAACATATTCTCCATTCTTATTTTCTGTTAAGAATAAAGTTGATTGTCTATCTAATAATGAACCCTTCGCAGAAAAATCAATGGGCGCATCAAACCCCCTGCTTTTTGTCCAAAGCTGTACTAAAGCTCCAGGATTTGGGTCAAAAACACCTGCATTCATTAATTCCCCTTGAATATCAAATTTCCCAACTATTTCAACCCTATCAATATAGTTTTGACCATTTTCATCAAATGGTAATCCTATTTCTTCGAGTTGGGCTGGTGTAACAAGTAAACTTGGAAAATTTTCAGGGTCTGCAAAAGTAAACTCAACATCAAACCCTTGTCCCTGATAGTCACGAATTAAACCTACGTCCTCTCCAGGAGCTTCTATCACCTCTCCCGAAAATGTTCCGTCAGAGTTAAACACATAGATATCTTCTGGTGCACGTCCATCAGGGTCTATGAACCGAATCGGATTATCAAAGCCATAAGTATAGCCACTCCATGACGGCATCGTCTCTGCCAACGGATCCACCCCACTCCACCTACCGCTGCCCGCATCATACCACCGCGCCCCATAATCCGACAGGCCGGAGGCCGGGTCCCAGGATTTGCCGTTGTAGCGGTACAAGTGGGCAGGCGCAGGTTCGTCACGCCCTATCCCCTGCAGCTGCAGCCCGAAGGGGTAGTACCATAGCCGCTGCATCACCTCCCCGGCCCCAGGGCCGCTGCCTTCTGCCGCGATTTGACCGTCTTCGTCTGCATCCCTGAACAGCACCGTGGTGTTGCCCAGGTGGCCGGGCAGGCGGTAGCCCGCTTCGCTTAGGGTGCGGTGGGGCAGGTGCTTTTCAATGAACTTGGAAGGGGAAGATAGGGTTTTTTGGGGGAGATTGGAGCGGGTATACGGCCAGTAAATACGAACGCGACGAGATGCCCCCTCGATCGAGGCGGCTAAAAAACTGGCGAAGATTTTGGATGCTGCCGTGGGCTACCTGCTTGGCGAGACCGACAGGGCGGACTTGTTCAAAGGCCCTGCTATGTTACAGCGGCTACAGGATATTTTAAACCTGCCTTCCAAAGAAAAAGAGTGCCTGCTGATGACCGTGGACCATTTTATCAAGGCCGCTAAGATTAATTTGACATGAAAAAGCCTCACTGTGTGGCGAGGCAAGGTTTCAGTTTTTCCGAAAAAAAGACTTAAGTGAAACAGGTATTACTCCTTTTTCACTTCCTCCTCAACACTTTTAATTAGGTTGTGTATAAAAGCCCTCATTTCAAAAGGTAATCTGCCATCTAAGCCAAATGTCTTAACAGCAAATGATTCATCGTTCAAGACTATAAACAACTCATATTCTCTTGCATGTGAAACCCCTACATTATATATTCTATTCATCTGTTCTCTTTTCAACCTCCCCCCCAGCTTTGCCAAGTAATCTATTGATTCTAAAGGGATAAATCCTTTTCTGCTTTCTTCCAGTTCAGAGTGGTACAGATTAAACTCGCCAGATTCCTCCACTTTAAATCCCATAGACAAACTTCTTTCGTATTTCACTTGTAAATCAACGTATTGAAACCTCAAGCCCATACCTGTATCTGACTGATTGAAACATTGGTTCTCGATACATAACTTTTTTTGGGCAAGTTTATAATCAACCGTATCCCCCTCTATCACCATTTTATCTTCCTTGATCTGAAAATAAAGAAAATTTCTTTGTGGCCAGCGCTCCTCATCGGAAAAGCCTAGTGGATATTCCAAAAGGGTATCTGTTATATATATTTTCTCCTTATAACTATAAGGGTAATCATATATAAACATCGCTCGTAGTTTTGAAGGCAAAGGCTTTTCAATTTCATTGCTATTGAGGCTCCATTCTCCTTGAATACCTCTTTTTTCCTCATTACAGCCAAGAAGCATCAATAATAAAAAGCATAGACTGACTTTATACCTTCTAGTGTTCATTGATAAATTTTTGAAGAGAATTTCTGTATTCCAAAGTTGTTAATTGAAGGGACCTACTATATCTTGAATTGTTAAGAATTTCTCTATATATATTTACATGAGTCGCATTATCATCGCCTCGAAATCCACGCTGACCATGCAATGGTTCATGAACCCCCAAAATATTTATTGCATTCCCCGAATCTCCCATATACCAGAGACTCTGTGTGCCTTTTCTCATACCGCTTTTATATTCTGTCCGACTTGCAGAATGAACAAAAGCAGCGATATACATCTTACCTGCAGGATGATCTGAATTCGCAATTATCACCCGTTTATCGAGTGCATCTGAACTCGGAAAATATCCCGGGTTTACCCATATCTTTCCTCCTGAAAGGGATGACATATCAATATCGATAATCCCGGCATCATTAGCTGCGCCCAAAAGGTTAGTGAAGACTTTTGATAAAAACGCTCTGTCCTCTGGCGTTTTCAAGTCAAAATCATTGGCAACATAATTATCTAAGGTTTGTGCATGCGGACTAAACTCAGCCCATTTCATCACTTGGCCATGATCCAAAGTTTCTTCACCGTTTTTTGTCAAGAGGTTGTATTTATCTTCATCCATAATGACAATATCCCCTTCAAAGCCTTTAGAGTCTGTCCCCAAAAACTTTCCATCCCTACCAAATATCGGGCTGTCCAGCGCCCCGTCGGGGTCTATCCTCAAAATCGGGTTGTTCTGGACATAGTTGTACGGTGTCATCCATGCGCGCTCCTCTGCCAA
>NZ_VOOR01000037.1 GCF_007993045.1 Phaeodactylibacter luteus | reverse complement strand
GCTTATGTTGCAAACAACCCGATTGCATTTATTGACCCAGACGGGAGAAATATTGTTATTCCCTTGACAGGAGAAAAATTGGGTGGCGATAACACCAGAGAATACCAGCAAACAGTATTCAACCATTTACAGAGCTTAACTAACGACAAGCTCGGTTGGGGCAAAGATAATAGCGGAAGGGACATAGTAATAATAGCAGAAAGGGGGACAGCAAATAGTGGCAAAGACCTTGGTTTTGGAACTTCTTTGATTGCGGGTTTAATCCAAAGTGATGATAAACATGCCTTTCTTGAAGCCCCTGCAAGCTCAGACCAAGGAAATCTAACACTTGCATTTAGTCCGAATGTAAATCTACAAGCCGACGGTACAGCTGGCGAAGGTGCAAGTTCATGGATAAGGTTCAACCCAAATGATACGGAGGGAGGTATGAACGTAGAGGGAGCCACTCAGAGACCATCAAACATTGGATTGGCTCATGAATTATTTCATGCAGCTATAAATATGGAAGGGATTAACATTACTTCACAAACTCATATTGAGTCAGAACCTAACTCAAATCAGGGAAATACAATTTCACGGACAGAATTTGTTACACGATTTTTAGAAAATTTTATCCGCCAAGAGCAGGGAGAACCTTTGAGGGTGTTGCCACCATCTAATAATAACTAAGAAATGAAATATTTACTGACTGTTTGTTTTTTATCCAGCATATTCGCTTCCTGTTATGTGGGCGGTATTTCAAGATATTCTTCAAACCATGAAATAGACGTTGAGGAATGGAAAAAAGCATTGGTTTCTAAAATTAAAGCCGAAAAAGCTACTATTAATGATTCTTTATCGTGGGCAAAGTCTGCCTTCGAAAACTTGGAACAATGTATAGAGCGAACCGATGCTGAAAAATTCTTATTGAAATATGATACAGCAAGACATCATTTGGGGCATATACCACCAAAAGCCTCTACTTATTTTGCAGAGTATTATTTACAGGGAGAAACGTCCATGCTGCACTATGGCATGTTCTGGATAAAGGGGAACAGGTATCAGGGGGTATGGCAAGGGGAAGATTGGAAGTGGCATGACATGGACACAAAGCCAAAGTTCTTAAAGCAGTTCGTAAAATTTAAAACGGATTTGGAGGCTGAGGAGCTAATCCACTCTGGGGGCTGGTACATTTTCATTACAGAATTCAAAGACAATAAAATCATTGACGTTAATTATGTAGCTGTACTGTCCCTTCCCCAGTTCCTCGTTGCAAATAAAGTTTTTTCAGTCGCCCAAAAAAATAAAAAATGAACAGGTATATTCTCATCCTCTTTCTGTTTTTCAATTTCCCTTTACACTCACAATCAATATGGTATGACAATGCCAAAGTCGAACTGGAAACAATGCTTACGGGCGAACAAATGCCGTCATTCAAAAATGCTGTAATTACGGTTGAGAATGCTTTCCTTGACGGACAATTGGATATAGATGATTTTGGGGTACAAATTGCAATTCTGAAATTTCTGGTACAGAAAAAAGCCCAATCCATTCAGATAGAGTATGACAAAAAAGACCTTGACAAAGTGAAAAATTATGCGAGTTTGTTTTCCGTGCTTAAAGACACTACTATTTTACTTGTCAATAGCGATACTATTTTTCATACTCCATATATTTATGATTTTGATGATGTTTTTGGGTCGGATGATTGGCAAAAAATGTTTGTCTCGAAATTGCTTACAACCAAAAAAGGGAATTGCCATTCCCTGCCATATCTATATAAAATCCTTGCTACTGAAATAGGAGAAGATGCTCATTTGGCTCTTGCCCCAAATCATATTTACATTAAGCATAGAGCGGAAAAGTGCGGAATGTATAACACAGAATTAACAAGTGGAACTTTCCCTATAGACGCATGGCTCATGGCATCGGGTTACATTTCACTTGAAAGCGTACAGAAAGGAATTTACCTTGACACGCTGACAGAAAAGGAAAGCATTGCCCTTTGCGTGATTGACTTGGCGCAAGGGTACAACCACAAATACCCCGATAATGACGGGACATTTGTCATCAAGTGCTGCGCCCTTGCCCTGCAACATTTCCCCGATTTCGTCAATGCCCTCCTGCTCAAAGCCGAGACCCGCCTGAAACAACTGCAAGCCATGCAAAAGAAGTACGGATATACCTACCTGAAAGAAGTGACCAAGCTGGAAGAGGGCATGAAATTCTGGGACGAGATGAACAGCCTCTACATGAAGATTTACCAACTTGGCTACCGACAGATGCCCGAACAGATGTATGTCGAATGGCTCACCTCGCTAAAAACAGAGAAGGAGAAATACACGAACAAGCAGGTCGAGCAGATGAACCGAAATTAATCAATCCAAAGAATTTGAAGAAGAAAGTCGAGTAGAGCAGGGAACTGACTAAGCAGTTCCCCACCCTCTCACAGAACCGTGCTTGAACCTCTCGATTCACACGGCTCTTCAGGACTAGAAGATAATCATCTCAGATACAAGCAGTTTGATAGCCTTAACAAATATTGGAGAATTAGAACTGCTGAAAAAGGTATATGAAGAAGTCGTAATAACACCAGAGATCGGAGAAGAATATGGACTTGAAACTCCAGGTTGGATAAGGATCGAGAAAATAGAAGATATACAGAAGTTTAAGCTGCTGAACCTTGAATTAGATAAAGGTGAATCTAGTGGAATAACATTGGCTTTAGAAAACGAAGCTAGTTTATTGATAATTGACGAGAAAAGGGAAGGGGAATAGCTAAAAAATTGGGAATCAAGACAACAGGGATTTTAGGAGTCATGATACGAGCAAAAGAAATAGGGGTAATAAACCGAGTAAAGCCCTTAATCGAGAAACTAGAAAAAGTTGATTTCCAAATGTCAGAAAGGCTCAAGAATCAAATTTTAGAAAGAGTAGGAGAGTAACCAAAAAAGAAACAGGCACACAATCGAGTAGGGTAAGGAGCGGCGAAATTACCACTCCTTATCCCTCTCACACCACTTAGCGTACGGACCTCGTACTCCGCGGTCCGTCAACCATAGGAAAGCGGTTCGCAGTACCTGGCAAAAGATCGGTAGCCACGTTTGGCCAATCTGCCTTCGGCCTGGGAAGCTCAGTGGTTAAAAATCAGCAATGCTCAATTTAATGAACCGGCCCTTTGCCCTGTGTCTGCACGCCTTTCGCCGATGGGAAAAAGACAAGAGGGCTTGGGGGCACGCCACTCTGACGGGCAGTGCTGCGCGAGCCCAAGGCCAGGGCAAAACGCTTGGAGCGCATCAGGCCGGTGTTCACGATTTTGCCTTGCAAAGACACGGGGCACATCCTATACGCTGTGGCTACAATGCAAAAAGCGCAATCGGGTAAAAGGCCAAATTGAGCATTGCTGGCCGTCCGGCCAATTGACACCTATGCCCAGGCTACCCTTTCTCCATGACCGTGCCGCAATTACCACAAGTGCGCAGCGCCTCGTCGCTCATAAAGCCTTCTATCGCAGACTTGAGCTGTGCCACAATATCCTTCAATGGAAAAGAAGCTTCGTGCAGCTTGTGGTTGCAGCTTTCACAAAACCACATCAGCTTATCTTCCTCCCCTTCACGGCGGTAGCGCTCTATCACCATGCCAACCGTATTGGCGGGGCGCTGAGGAGAGTGCGGTATGCGGGGCGGCAAAAGGAACATCTCCCCTTCACGGATCTGGATATCCTCCGGGGTGCCATCCTCGTTAATGATCTTCAGGGTAATGTCCCCTTCCAGCTGGTAAAAGAGCTCCTCGCCTTCCTCCCAGTGGTAATCCTTCCGCCCATTTGGCCCTCCAACGACCATCACAATGTAATCGTCATTGCCTTTGAAGACTTGTTGGTTGCCCACAGGCGGCTTGAGCAGGTGGCGGTTATCGTCCACCCATTTTTGCAAATTAAAAGGTTTGGCTAGTGGCATAAGGCATCGTATTTAGCGTGTTTTCCATCAGGCCATACCCAACTGTACAGCCCTCAGGTTCCGTAATTTATTTAAATTTGGAGCGGTTCCGTCATAAAATCCAGAATTTATGCCGCCTGCTGTGTCAGCAGGGCCTTGGCGGAGCCGCTGCATTTGAGCGGGCGCAAACCAGATTGCCGCTTTTTTGCCTGCCCCCTCCGCAAGGATAGGGGCCTGCCCCTGCCTGAGGGCAGGTGCCGCTATGCTACGGGGCTCGCTGCCCGCTCGGCCCCTCGCCTTACAGGCATCGGGTCTGGCCTTCGGCCACCCCTTCGCAGCGCTAGGCCAATGCCAGGCTAGTGCCTTAAGCCATAAATCTCTGATACTTAAGTTGAAGTTATTTTCCGGCTAATCAAGGCGAAGGTTCGCGACTTTAGCCCGAGCTAAAGGAGCGGTTCTTTAACGAAGAGTAGGCGGAAAAGAACGAAACTTGGGGTGGCAAGGATTTATAGCTTGAGGCACTAGAGCCCGGAAAGCATCAACGACTGCGGCATTTTGGTTTGCGCCCATTTGAGCTTAGAGAGCGTGTTGGGATTTTGGCCTTCTAGTCTAAAACTAGCCATTTTTTGATTAGACGAGGCCCGAAAACCGGAGTTTAGCCAAAGTTTCGGGGCGAAGTATAAGCGAAAAAGTGTCCCGCTGTCTAGCGGGACAGACCAATTACTAAAGTCCCAATACGCTCTAAGCGGGCTAAATGAAAATTCAGCGAGAAAGCCAGGCTTGTAAGACACTGATTTTCAAAACCTAAGGACACCAAGCCTGCGCTTGGGCGGCAGGCCAGCTGCCATACGGCAAAATAGCCCTGCAACGCTGTCCGTTCAACCCTAATCATAAAGGACAAATTCAAGATACAAAACACATTTCATGAACTTAGACCTCAAAGGAAAAAATGCGCTAGTCTGCGGCAGCAGCAAAGGGATCGGCAAAGCCGCAGCGTTTGAATTGGCAAAGCTTGGCGCTAATGTCACCCTCGTTTCCCGTTCTGCCGATAAAATGGTGGCCATCACCCAGCAAATGGCCCGCACTGCCGGGCAGCAGCACGATTTTCTTGCTGCGGATTTCACCAATACCAAAGATCTCAAGAGGAAAATCCGCGGGCTCACCGCCCTCAAGCCCATACACATCCTTGTCAACAATACGGGCGGGCCGCCAAGCGGGCCCATTACCGAAGCCGAGGAAGAAGCCTTTTTACAGGCTTACACCACCCACCTCATCTGCAACCACCTCTTGGCAAAAGCCGTCATCCCTGGCATGAGGCGGGAACAGTACGGCCGGATCATCAATGTCATTTCCACTTCTGTAAAAGCTCCTTTGCCAGGGCTTGGCGTATCCAATACCGTACGCGGCGCAGTGGCCAACTGGGCCAAGACTATGGCCAATGAGCTCGGCCCAGACCACATCACGGTGAACAATATCCTGCCCGGCGCGACCAACACCGACCGCCTGCAGGAGATCATCGACAAAAAATCGGCCACTACAGGGAAGTCGAAGCTGGAAATCATAGCAGGCATGCAGAGCAGCATCCCCTTGGGGCGTTTCGCTGAGCCCGAAGAGATTGGCGCTGCTATTGCCTTTCTGGCCACTCCGGCAGCGGCCTATATCACAGGGGTTGCCCTTGCTGTAGATGGTGGCCGGCTGAAAAATATGTGATCGTATTGCAGCAACAGCACTCAGGTGGCAAGGCCCAAAGCCCGATAAACCATTTCCCTATAGGCTTCTCCTATGGGCAGGGCCTCGCCACCTGCCCACAGCCGGCTGCCAGCCACTTTTGTCACATGGGCTGTATGCACAGCATAAGATTTATGGATCCGTAAGAAAACCGAGGGGCAGCCTGAAAGGATGGACCTGAGGTTGCCCTGGGCTGTAAGCACTCCGCCTTCGTGGAATACCCGGGTATAGCCCCCCATCCCTTTCAGGTAAAAAACCGCACTGTGCGGCAGTCTGTGGTAGCCCCTCCCTTCCTTCAGCAAGATAAAGGCAGGCTCCTGTGCCTGAAGCTGCCCGGCCGCACGTTGGACTGCTGTCAGAAACCGGGCTTCGCTGAAAGGCTTGAGCAGGTAGTCTGCCACATTGCACTCGAAGCCATCCAAGGCATATTCTGCGTGGGCCGTGGCCAAAATAACCTGAGGGGGATATGCCAAACCTCGAAGCAAATCCAGCCCAGTCTGACCAGGCATGCGGATGTCCAAAAACACAAGGTCCAATGGCTCTTGCCCTAAAACCGCTCTGGCCTGCTCGGCATCGTAGCACTGCCCTGCCAACTGCAAAACAGGCAGAGAAGCAGCATACTTCAGGAGCACGCGGTGTGCGAGCGGCTCATCATCTATGATCAGATAGCGGATTGGCATGTTATTGGTGTTTTCTTGGCCCCAAAATGCTATTCAGCGGGGGCGGCCAGGGGCAGCTCCAGCACTGCAGAAAAGGCCCCCTCCTCGAGAGCGGTCTGTAGGGAGCTACGCCCCGGGTAGAGGAGCGAAAGCCGCCGTTCAATATTGGCCAGCCCTTTGCCGTGATGCGGGCCTGCCGCCCGCCCCCCTGTGTTGTTCTCTACGCGGAAGGCCATACGGGAAGCATCGGCATGAACAGACAGCTTGATCCATGCCCCTTCTCGCAAGGTCTCCGCACCGTGGTGGAAAGCATTCTCGGCCAGCCCAAGCATCATCATAGGGGGCACCCTGACGCCTTCATCCGCCACCTGTTTTTCAAAAGTAATCTTGGCCGGCTGTACCCGGCGCATTTGCTGCAGCTCCAGATACTGTTCTACCACTTCCAGCTCGCGCCCCAATGCAACAGCCGCAGCATCGGCCTCAGTGAGGGCGTAGCGCATCAGGCTGCTCAGTTTCAGGATCGCTTCAGGGGTGCGGGGGCTCTGCTCTAGCGAAAGGGCGTAGAGGCTGTGCAAGGTGTTGAAGAAAAAATGCGGATTGACCTGGCTCCGCAGCAAGGCAAGCTCCTGCTCCAGGCGGGCATTATCGAGCTCCTGTATCCGGCCTCGCTGTACAAACCAATGATAGGACAAATACAGCGGGCTGCTCAGCAAGAGCACCCACAACAAATACCAGCTGCTCTCCATCCAACTGATGCCAGAAAAAGCGAAGCCCGGCCCGCCATTGTACAACTCTTGGTAAAAAGGGTGGAAAGAAGTGCATAGCCCGCCCAAAAGGATATAGCCTGCAGCCAGCCCCAACAGCTTCCGCCGGCTGCCCCCGGCAGCCCATCGGGGCAACAGCCAGGCCCAACTGAAAGCGACCATGCCAGCATAAGGCAGATGAAGGGTGAAAAAGTAGGAAAAGCAGCGCAGCCATCGGTATTCGCCCGCTCCTATCGCTCCCCAGTCTTCTGGCTCAAAAGCACAGTCCTGTGTAAGCAGCATCAGGGTAAACAGCCAGAACAACAATAGCAGGGCACTCAGCAGGCGCCCCCAGCGGAGTGGGCTCATCATCATCTTCTTCATCTTTCTTTTTTGCCCAAAAAAAAGCTCCAGCAGCTGCCCTGCCAAATCTATTGCACCAACTGCCCCTGCTGTTGCACGAACGGGCATTACAGCGGGGGGGCAATCAAAGTGCTGCAGCCGTTCAAGCTTTCCGGGCTTTAGCCTGGCATTGGCCTAGCGCTGCGAAGGGGTGGCCGAAGGCCAGACCCGACGCCTGTAGGGCGAGGGGCCGAGCGGACAGCGAGCCCCGTAGCATAGCGGCACCTGCCCTCAGGCAGGGGCAGGCCCAAAAAACGACAATCTCGTTGGTGCCCTTACAGCTGCTCGGCCACCTCTCTGCCCGACTGCATGGCCCCATTGATAGAGCCGTGCAATAGGTGGTCTCCTATCACATAGAGCCCATCGCGTATTTTATAACTGGCCTGCCCTTGTACGTGCTCCTGAGCCGGGAGCGCATATTTTACCCTGCGGAGGTGCAGGGGCTGCCAGCCTGCTGCCGCCTGCCCAAACCAACGCGACAGCTCTTGTTGTGCCTGCGCGAACAGCTCCCCGTCTGTGCCCATCTGTTGGCCCACCATAGCAACAGACAACAGGTGCTGCCCGGCAGGTGCGTACCCGGGCGCTACCTGATCCATGACGGCCAGGCTATTGACCCGGTCTGTAGGCCGAGTGTTGAGCGCGATAAGGGGGGAGCGCAACGGGGCCTCTGCAGCCCGGAAATGCAAATGCGTGGTGCTGACAAATTGGGTATTGACCGCCGGGGCGTAATCTTTGACCAAACCCGTAGCTTCTGTAGCCAAAATGATTTTCCCGGCAGAAAGGACAGCACCGCTCTCCAGATGGACATGCTGCCCTTCGATGTGTGCTACACGGCTATTGTAGCGTATGCTGCCTTCCGGCAAACGGCCCGCCAGCTGCAAAGGGATCTGCCCCATGCCGCCATTGGGCACAGCCACAGCGCCTTCCGCAAACATTTTGAAAACAAAATCAAACATGCGGCGGCTTGTCCTGAGCTCGGGCTCTAGAAAAATCCCGGCATAGAACGGGCGGAAAAATCGGGCGGCCAGCTCTTCTGAAAACCCGTATTCCCCCCTCAGCACTTCGGCCGTGGGGCGCTCCTCCCGCTGAAACACTTCTTCGGCGGAAAGCCTGGCCAGCTGATTGCGCAAGCGTAGGATGCCCAGTTTGCTGCTCAGCCCGCCAGCCTTGGCGAAAAGGGTAGGGAAAAGGCTGCCGGGGTCCCGGATAGGATCGCCAATCCGCCCCCGCGAGCCATCGGGCTGCAACAAAAGCGCGCCAGGCTTGAACGGGCGCAAATCCAGCGCGCTATAGTCCAGCAATGCACGGGCTTCGGGGTAAGCAGTGGCCAGGACCTGAAAGCCATGGTCCAGCAGAAAACCGTCCTGCTCCGTGGTCTGCACACGCCCGCCAGGCCGGCCAGCGGCTTCTAAGACGAGTACCGAACGGCCCTTTTGGTGTAAGTAATTTGCTGCCGTAAGGCCAGACAGCCCGGCGCCTATGATGATGATATCAGCCATGTTGGTGGGTGGTTTGCTATTCGTTGGCAGAAGGGCTGCTGCCAGCTTCTGCTTCTGCAAAATACATTTTTACTTTTTTAGCTACGCTCAGCCCAGCTACAGCAGCCAAGTCGGATGCCCGGGCTTCCTTCACCTTTTTGACGGAGCCAAAGTGGCTCAGCAGCTTCTCGGCCGTTTTCTCCCCTACCCCGGGGATGTTGGTCAGCTCCGTAGCTGTGAAGAACTGAGAACGCTTGTTGCGGTGGAAAGTGATGGCAAACCGGTGGGCCTCGTCCCGGGCTTGCTGAATGAGCTTGAGCGACTCGGATTTTTTGTCAATATACAGGGGCACCGCGTCGCCAGGCAGGAATATCTCCTCGAGCCGCTTTGCAATGCCAATGATGGTGATCTGATCAAGCAGGCCCAATGTCCGCAGGCTTTCGACAGCTGCCCCGAGCTGCCCTTTGCCCCCATCGATGATGATGAGCTGCGGCAGTGGCTCCCCCTCGTCCAACAGCCGGCGGTAGCGGCGGTGCACCACCTCTGCCATAGAGGCAAAATCATCTGGCCCGACCACCGTCTTCACATTGAAGTGGCGGTAATCTTTTTTGCTGGGCTTCGCATTTTTGAAAACCACACAGGATGAGACCGGAAAATGCCCCAGGATGTTGGAGTTGTCGAAGCACTCTATGTGCAGGGGCAGCTCGTCCATATTGAGATCGGCCTGCAGGGTGCGGAGGATGCGCTCTGCAGAAGTCTGTTTTTTCCGGGCAGTCGCCCGCTGCTTTTGCCGCTGCAGCATATAATATTTGAGGTTCTTCTCAGACAGGTCGAGCAGTTTGCGCTTATCGCCAATTTTAGGCACCGTCACTTGCAGCGCATCATCGCCCAGGGGCAATTCGTAAGGCAGCACCAGCTCTGTAGCGATGCTGTTGAAGCGGTCACGGATAATTGGGATTGCGTATTGCAAGAGCCCCGCCTCGTCGTCATCGTCCAAGTTTTTGATCAACTCCTGAGTGTGCGCATGAATGATCGCCCCATTCACCACCTTGATGTAATTAACGTAAGCTTCTTTCTCCTCTGAGGCGATAGAAAAGACATCTACATCCCGTATCGTAGTGCTTACCACTGTCGACTTCGCCTGATAATCTTCAAAGGCGGTCAGTTTTTCCTTAATGCGCTGCGCTTTTTCAAATTCGAGGTTTTCGGCCAATACCCCCATGACATCGCGGAAATGATTGCGCACTGCCCCGAAGTTGCCGCGCAATATATTGCGCACCTGTGCAATTTTCTCGTTGTACTCCGCCTCGCTCTCGAGCCCTTCGCAGGGCCCCAGGCAGTTTTTGATATGGTACTCCAGGCAAACTTTGAACTTGCCCGCCTCAATATTATCGGCAGAAAGATTGTAACTGCAGGTGCGCAAAGGGAAAAGACGCTTGATCAGCTCCAAGATGACTTTCAGGCGGGAGCGGCTAGTGTAAGGGCCAAAGTAAGTAGAGCCATCGCGTATGACCCGGCGGGTGATGAATACCCGGGGGAAGCGCTCCTTCTTGATACAAATGTAGGAATAGCTTTTATCGTCGCGCAACATGACATTATAGCGCGGCTGGTATTTTTTGATGAGGGTGTTTTCAAGCAGGAGGGCATCCGCTTCCGTTTCCACGATAGTGAACTCAATTCGGCGGGCATGTTTGACCATGACCCGGGTGCGGTGCGCACGGTCCCTGCGCTCCCCAAAATAAGAGGAGACCCGGTTGCGCAGGTTCTTGGCTTTGCCCACATAGAGTATGCAATCTTCTGCATCAAAAAAACGGTATACGCCGGGCAAACGTGGGATGGTGTCAGCTATCGCTTTAAAGTCTTCTGTTGTCATACCTTATCGACTGGTCTAACAGCTAAAGCTTGCCAGCCTCAGCCTTACTTTGCTAAGGTAACAACCCTGTCGGGATTTTGATGACTCCTTTCTTGGGCCTTGTAGCTCAACGTAGACCGGGCAACGCCAAAATCTTCTGGAAGCTCAAGCTCAGGGGCGGCTTCGCCGAGCCCAATACGGATGATGGCTAAATGGTGGATGGTGTGCTCGATATTGTACAGTATTTCCCGCTCTAAACAAGAAGGCACGGTGGGGGCTCCCTCTTCCCCCGTCACATCTGCAACACTGACCCTGCAAGGGGGATTGCCCGAAAGCCCTTGCAGGGCCAGAGCCAGTTGTTCCGCCATGGCCAAAGCAAAAGCAGGGTCTGCCTCTAGCCGGGGGTCTCTTTCGCGGGCGGCATAGTCTATCTGCCTTGGCTCGGCAGCCGCCTGTAGCAAAAGGCACTGGAAAAACTCCAGCAAGTGGCGTGTATGCTCCCCAATGCTGCTGCCCAACAGGACCTTGGATTTGCCTTGGTACTGTTGGGGCGTTAATACAGAAAGGTAAGCGCGCAGCTGTAGCAGCAATGCTGCCGCAGTTTGGAATAAACTCATAGTAGCGTGGGGTGATTCATCATAAAAGCAGCGGGGTGCCTATATACCTTGCCATTACAAGCACAAAGATAACACACTTAGGCATTTTTGATAAAGGGCGGGCGCCAGTCTGCCGGAGACCGTTCAATAGCTTCTTTGCGCCGGCGCAGCCAAATGTTGGTCAGCTCTTTTTCCACCCCGATCTCCTGCTGCGTACGGTAGACACTCGTTTCGGTATCAAACTTGACCTTATTGCGCACGGCGTTGTTGCGCAAGCTCACCGCTTCAAAGCTTTCCATCTCAAAGCGGTGTTCGTGCTCCTGCAAAAGGTAATCGTATGGGCTGCGGGCTGCTATCAGCTTAGCAAAGATAGGGGCCGTCTCCACGGCAATAAACAACAGCATGATGAACAGGCTAGCCCAATAAATCGCCTCGCTGCCCTGCCCCAGCCGGTGCAGGGCGTCCATACGGGCTGCCATGCCGCCATAAGCGCCCCGGCCTAGCCCGGCGATATCCGCTTTCATCAGGCTATCCAGATTGCCGATAGCAGCCTGCTCCTCCCCGATAAGGGGCAGCAGGCGTGCCTCCAACTGCTCCAAACTGGCCTGAGCTGCATCTGCATTGGCCTTCTTAGCCCGGTAGATCGGGCCCAGGTTGCGCTTACCGGAGCCGCCTGTGCCGTCTGCCTCCTGTATGGCCATAAGAGAAAGCGTATCCCGAAGCGCGGCCTGCGCCTCGATCTCTGCCTGCAAAGCAGCCTTGCGAGAAGTGTGCCCTGCTATCTGCCCCGCATAACGGGCTTGTATACGGCTCTCCTGCTCCTGATACACCTCCTGCTCCATCACCAGCAGCTCAGCATTGATCTCCTTTTCAAAAATCTTCAGCTCTAACGGTTTCGATATGACCAAAGCCAGCAGCACCGCCATGAACAAACGGGGGAAAGCAATGAAAAAGTCCTTGAAAAAACCGCCCTGCTTCTTCATGCTCGATACGATATAGCGGTCTAGGTTGAAAATCATGAGCCCCCACAACAGCCCAAAAGGCACTGCAGCCCAGTAGGTATCAAAGACGGTGTAGATAGCATACGTGGCTGAGCAAAACGCCAGCAGCCCCGTGAATAAAATAGTACCGCCTATGCCCACAAACTTCTGCTCGTCGGAGGGGCACTGCTTGAGGATATCGGCATCTGCGCCGGAACAATAAATTAAAAACTGCTTGATTGTTGACATAGCCGGGTGGTTTACTTTTGGCAGAAGCGCCTGAGCGCTTATTTGTAGCGGTTTCGTTTTAAAAATCAAGGACCTATGCACGCCTGCTGTCCGGCAGGGCCCTGCGGAGCTGCTAAATTTGAGCTTTGCAGGTTAAATAATTTTAGTGCGGAAGCCAGGTTCATAAAGCGCGTTGATTTGCAAAAAGAAGGAGCTCCAAAAATGCTCTGAGCCCCTCCGCAGCAATTGAGCAGACATGATAAGTGCCCGCTTTCCGCCTTTCCAAATTTTCAGGCCAGCCCGCGCTACTTTCCGATGAAAGGCAACACTCCGGCTGAACAGCCTGCACAATCCACTACCCCATTTAAACATTGCCACCGTGCAGCAATAGCCGATTCGCCTGCTAGCCTAGCTTTACTGAGCTACACACTCAGAGCGTGTTGAGATTGATATCCTGCCCAACGAAAGGGGGCCTGCCCCTGCCATACGGCAGGTGCCGCTATGCTGCGGGGCTCGCTATCCGCTCGGCCCTATCGGGCTTGCCACCCCTCCGCAGCGCTAGTCCGGTCCCCTACTCGAGCTCAAAGCTTGCGACATTCCGGCTCTACAGCCCCAAGCTCCCCGAATGGATAAGTATCTATCTTGTAAATACAGGTTAGGAATCTACTCCCCTCATCAAAAAAACAAAACAAACAATTGTGCCAGGTGAAATTATTTTATTTAGTTTTGTGACAAATAAAAAAACCACACATGGCGTTGACACATTTGAGCCCACTTGAGGTAAGGGATCTAATTAACAAGTACCAATCTGAATTGCGGAAATTGAATTTCCAGGTCATGCAAAATGAAGCCGTTGTAAAACAACTGCAAGAATATGCCGCAAACCTGGAAGAAGCACTAGCTGTAGAAGAAGCGACGATCTACGCGCTGCCCCCTACAACTTCCGCCCCGTCACCTGCAGAGGAACAACCCGCTGCTGAAAAACAGCCCGTTGCCGAGCAGCAGCCTGCTGCAGAAGAAAAGCCTAAGCCGGCAAGAAGCACCAAGACAGCAGCCAAAAGCAGAAAAACCAATACAGCTGCCAAATCAAAAGGCCGGGGGCGCCCAAAAGGCAGTAAAAATAAAACCACTAAGGCTGCCGCTGCCAAGCCGGCCAAATCAGCATCAGCAAAGGCAGCCCCAAAGGCCCAGCCTGCTGCTGAAGCCCAGCCTGCTGCTGAGCCCACAACAGCCGCTGAGCCTACAACCATTGAGGGCGTGCGCCTGTCTGAATGGGACAACTTCGTGATTAATGCCATACGGGAAAAAAATCAGGCGCTGACCACCGGCGATCTCGCAGCAATCGGCTCTGCAGACCCTAGCATCAAGGAGGGCACCGCTGTCATTAAGACCAAGCTCAACCGCAGCCTGAACAAGCTTTCTAACAAAAACGACATCTTGTCCAAAAAGAAGCACGACGGCAGGTCTTTTGTGTACGGCCTAAAAGAATGGGAAGACAAAAACGGAGAAATCAAAAAGCAGTACCTGCCCAAATCATAACTGCCTAACCGCAGCTGATCATAAAAGGCACCGCCCGCACTATTTTGCTGATACTAAAACAAAGCGCCCGGCTGTACGCAATGTACGCCGGGCGTTCTCCTAAAAAGTAGTTTAGTTTGGTCCGGTGAAGCTAAGGCTTTTACTCCGCCCCTGCAAGCCCATGCCCAAAGCTACTTGGAATATTTGTAGTACTTTTTGATCTGCCGCTTCACGTACAACAAACGAAAAATGCCAATGCCCAAGATAAAAGGCGAAGCGGCCAATAAAAAAAAGCCCAGCGGCCGGATCTCACGCAACACCTCCATTTGTAATATGGCAACACCTCCGCTCAAAAAGACCAAAGCGGTACGGAAATAGGCAAGGAATGTACGCTCATTGGCCAAGTGGGTGCGCTCAATCGCCAAATAGTCACGAGTGATCAGTGGTTTTGGATGGTCCATATCTTTTTGTGGCAAAGATCACATAAGCGCAGCCTACAGTCTAGGCAGAAGATCACACAAGCTTTAGAAATCGTAATCTCCTGCTTTTTTCATCTCTATCTGCCTGATTTCCTATCACTAGGGTTTGCTTTTCAGTAAAAAGGCTGCTACATTGCCTGCTCAATAAAATTAAAGCTCAGCCACTTCGCCTACTGTGAAGGGCTGTACAGAGCAAAATCTTCATGCAGCACGGCGAATTACATATCTCTACTCTGGCCAACCGGCATACCCCGGTTGCTATCCGCCGACGCTTCCTGCGCCGCCCTTAGGGGCGGACAATTTCCATATTACCCATCCGTGCAGGATTACACCTGCCATCCGTGCCCAGCCAAAGGCACGCCTCTCCCTGAACCTAAAGTACAGGCCAATTATATTTTACCCGGCCCGGCCCGGCCGCTGTCCGGAGGGCCCGATCGCTATGGTTTTATCCGCAGGCCAATACCCTGCATCAAGCACAACCAAAACGAATGAAATTTGACATCCTAATTGCAGATGCTGCCCATGAGCCGTTCGCAGAAGAAATCTGCGACAACTACGCTGAGTCTGCCCGCTCGAGGGGCACCGGTATCGCCAAAAGAGAACCGGATTATATCCGCACCAAAATCCGGAATGGCAATGCCATTATCGCTATGCAGGACGGCAAGGTGGCCGGCTTTTGTTATATAGAGGTTTGGAGCCACGAGCGCTACGTGGCCAACTCGGGGCTGATCGTATTCCCGGACTTCCGGCAGCACGGCCTGGCCCGCCTCATCAAAGCCAAAGCTTTTGAGCTCTCCCGCAACAAATACCCCAATGCCCGCCTTTTCGGCATTACGACGAGCCTCCCGGTCATGCGCATCAATTCGGACTTGGGCTACCGCCCCGTCACTTTTTCAGAGCTTACCCAAGACGAAGCCTTCTGGAAAGGCTGCCAGTCTTGCCCCAATTATGATATCCTCGAGCGCAACCAACGCCGTATGTGCCTGTGCACGGCTATGCTCGCTCCTTCCAAAGCAGAAGAGGAGGCCCGGATGGCGCACGACCTCAGCAGCCTTGTCATCAACAACCGATAAACTACTTTCAACTTTCGAATATGAGCCAACCACGCCAAGTCGTCCTCGCATACAGCGGGGGCCT
The DNA here is from genome assembly GCF_007993045.1 of Phaeodactylibacter luteus. Classification (GTDB taxonomy): domain Bacteria; phylum Bacteroidota; class Bacteroidia; order Chitinophagales; family Saprospiraceae; genus Phaeodactylibacter; species Phaeodactylibacter luteus. The sequence goes on along the minus strand of NZ_VOOR01000037.1, from coordinate 36,362 downwards.
CGATACTTCTTTCTGCATCAAGCACCTCTCCCTCGAGAAAGGGTACGAAGTACACGCCCTGACCGTCAACACAGGAGGCTTTAGCCCTGAAGAGCTAAAAGCCCTGGAGCAAAAAGCGCTTGACCTGGGCGCCGCTTCCTACCGGGCGGTAGACGCCCTGCCTGCCTACTATCAGCAGTGTATCCGATACCTTATCTTCGGCAACGTACTGCGCAACAATACCTATCCGCTCTCGGTAAGCGCGGAGCGCATGTTCCAAGCCTTGGAAACCGTAAAGTATGCCAATGAAATCGGTGCTCAGGCGGTAGCCCACGGCAGCACCGGTGCGGGCAACGATCAGGTGCGGTTTGACCTCGTCTTCGAAATACTGGGCAATGACCTGGAAATCATTACCCCCATACGCGATCTGCAGCTTTCCCGGCAGGCGGAAATCGAGTTCTTGGAAAAACACGGCGTGAACTGGCCCTGGGAAAAAGCCCAGTATTCTATCAACCAAGGCATTTGGGGCACGAGCGTAGGTGGGGCCGAAACCCTGACTTCGCATCAGGCCCTGCCTGAACAGGCCTACCCCAGTCAGCTCACTGCTGAAGGCCCGCTAGACCTAACCCTCCACTTCGAAAAAGGCGAGCTGACGGGCATCAACGGGGCCAAGGCCAGCCATCCGGTAGCTGCCATACAAGCCCTACAGGAAATCGCCGCCCCCTTTGCTATTGGGCGCGACACCCACGTTGGAGATACCATCATCGGGATCAAAGGCCGCGTTGGGTTTGAAGCCGCTGCCCCGCTCCTCATCATCAAAGCACACCACCTCCTGGAAAAACACACCCTGACCAAATGGCAACAGTATTGGAAAGAACAACTGGCCAACTGGTACGGCATGCTGCTGCACGAAGGGCAGCTGCTTGAGCCTGTCATGCGCAATATCGAGCGCTTCCTGGAGGACACCCAAAGCACCGTTACCGGAAAGGTATTCCTGCGCCTGCACCCCTACCGGTTCGAGCTGCTGGGCATTGAGTCTGGCTACGACCTCATGAACAGCGGCTTCGGCCAGTACGGAGAAATGAACAAGGCCTGGAGCGGCCAGGATGTCAAAGGCTTCACCAAGATCCTATCCAATGCGCTCAAAATCCAGCATTTCGTAAGCCAAAAAAATGAACAGGATGATTAATGCAGGCATCATAGGCGGGGCAGGGTATACAGCCGGGGAGCTGCTCCGCATCTTGATCAACCATCCCGATGTGGACATCGCTTTTGTCCAGAGCAATAGCCAGGCTGGCAAGCCTATCGCCTCGGTCCACACCAGCCTCATAGGCGAAACCTTCCTCCACTTCACCGCTCAGGGAGATTACGGTAAAGCCGATGTCCTTTTCCTCTGCATGGGCCACGGCAAATCCGCAGCTTTCTTAGAAGCTACACCGGTACCGCCAGAAGTGCGCATCATTGACCTGAGCACCGATTTCCGGGCGGAAAGCCCCAGCCACGAATTTGTGTACGGCTTGCCTGAGCTTCAGCGCAGCCGCATACGCGAAGCCAACCGAATTGCCAACCCCGGATGTTTCGCCACTGCCATACAGCTGGCCCTCCTTCCTCTGGCCAGGCATGGGCTGCTGGAGGATGATGTCCATATCCACGCGGTTACAGGGGCAACCGGGGCAGGGCAGGCACCCGGCGCTACCACACACTTCAGCTGGCGCGACAACAACCTCTCGGTCTACAAAGCTTTCAGCCATCAGCATCTCGCAGAAATCCGCCAAAGCCTCACACAACTTCAGCCCGGCTTTGCCCATCAACTGAACTTCCTCCCCCTGAGAGGGAATTTCAGCCGTGGGATCTTTGCTACAGCCTATCTCTATACCGATCTGGGGGCAGACAAGGCCCGAGACCTTTACGAAGCCTTCTACGCCGGCTCGCCCTTCGTTTTCCTATCCCCTTCCAACCCAGACTTGAAACAAGTCGTCAATACCAATAAAGGGGTCCTATACTTGGAAAAGCACGGCAGCCGCCTGCTGATCATCAGCATGATCGACAACCTTTTGAAAGGGGCTTCCGGCCAAGCCGTACAAAATATGAACCTGATGTTCGGGCTGGACGAAGCGGCTGGGCTACGGCTCAAGCCCAGTCAATTTTAGCCTACAGGCACCTTAACACTACATAAAATCCGCAGCATGAAGCATTTTACTTCCGTACATGATGTCGACGACCCCCAAGCCCTTATGGAGCGGGCACTGGCCCTCAAAAAGCTCCCGCCGGAAGCCTTGCTGGAAATCGGGCGGCACAAAACGCTCGTCCTACTTTTTCTCAACCCCAGCCTGCGTACCCGCCTGAGCACCCAAAAAGCAGGCTTCTCGCTTGGCATGCAAGTCATGGTGCACAACGCTGGACAAGGCTGGCAATTGGAATTTGAAGAAGGCAATATCATGAATGGCGATAAAGCCGAACATGTCAAAGAGGCAGCAGCTGTCATCAGCCAATATGCCGACATCATTGGGGTGCGTACTTTCCCCGGCCTCAAAGACCGGGCGGCCGACTACCAGGATGCCATCCTGAAGCAGTTCATGCGCTATGCTACTGTGCCCGTTGTGAGCTTGGAATCCGCCATCCGCCACCCGCTGCAATCCCTGGCTGATTGGCTGACGATAACCGAGCACCGCCCGGCCCACAGGCCAAAAGTGGTGCTAAGCTGGGCACCTCACCCACGACCCCTGCCACAGGCTGTGGCCAACTCCTTTATAGAGTGGATGAAAGTAGCAGACGTGGACCTGACCGTGGCCCACCCGGAAGGCTATGAGCTGGCACCGGAGTTTCACGAGGGCACTGCGGTGGAGCACGATCAGCGCAAAGCTTTAGACGGCGCCGATTTTGTGTACGTAAAGAACTGGTCTTCCTATCACGATTATGGCCAGGTGAAAATCAACAGCCCGGAGTGGATGATCACCCCGGAGAAGATGTCGCTCACACGGGAAGGGCGCTTTATGCATTGCCTCCCGGTGCGGCGCAATGTGGTCATTGCCGATGCGGTTATCGATCATCCGAGATCGCTCCACCTGCAGCAGAGCCACAACCGGACTTGGGCCGCCGCTGCTGCCATAGAAGCCCTTTTGCAACCCCAAAACCACTGAGATGAGCCATTCACTGACCATCCTTAAGATAGGGGGAGCAGTACTGCAGGACGAAGCCGCCCTGTCCGCTGCCCTCCAATTTTTCACGGGCATGCCCGGGCAGAAAATCCTGGTACACGGGGGCGGGCGCAAAGCAAGCGACATCAGCCGCAGGCTGGGCATTGCACCGCAGATGCACGAAGGGCGCCGGCTCACAGACGCGGCAACCTTAGAAGTGGTGACCATGGTGTACGCCGGGCTAGAGAACAAGCGCCTTGTAGCCCAACTGCAGCACATGGGCACCAACGCTATAGGGCTGAGCGGGGCAGATGCCAACATCATCCTTTCCGAAAAACGCAAGCACACTACAGTAGACTATGGCTTTGCCGGAGATGTGATCAGTGTACAAAAAGCCCCTTTGCAGGCCCTCCTCGGGGCCGGGCTCGCCCCGGTCTGCTGCGCCATTACCCACGATGGGCAAGGGCAGCTGCTCAACACCAATGCGGATACTATCGCCGCCGTTTTGGCTGCCGGGCTGGCAGCAGATTATCACGTAGACCTGCTTTACTGTTTCGAACAGCCCGGTGTAATGGAAGACCTCAGCCGCCCCGATTCCCTGATACAGGAGTTGCGCCCTGACAGCTATGCCCGCTACCGGGCGGCCGGGGTTATTGCCGGCGGCATGCTGCCCAAATTAGATAATGCATTCCGGGCCGTCAATGCAGGTGCCCGCAAAGCCCTCATTGCCGACCTTGAGGGGCTCCGCAATGGCGGGGGCACGACAATCCGGCTATGACCCATGCTTTTTACCTATCTTTTCACCCCAGGAACAACCCCGCGCACATGAACCATCCTTCCCTCTCCGAACAGAGCATTGCCCTGCTGAAGACGCTCATTGCCACACCCTCCCTGTCACGGGAAGAAGGCAGGACAGCGGCCCTGATCGCTGAGTTTTTGACCGGCCAGGGCGTGGAGGTGCACCAGAAGGGGCACAACGTTTGGGCGTTCAGCCATGGGCACAGCCCCGAAAAGCCCTATGTGCTGCTCAACTCCCACCACGATACCGTAAAGCCTGCCAAGGGCTGGACAAGAGACCCCTTCTCACCAGAAATGGAAGGTGGCACGCTTTACGGCCTGGGCAGCAACGACGCCGGCGGGCCCCTCGTCAGCCTGATCGCCACTTTTTTGCACTTCCACCAAAAAGAAGGGCTGCCCTTCAATCTCATTTTGGCAGCTACCGCTGAAGAAGAAATATCAGGCCCCAATGGCATAGCCAGTATACTGACAGCGCTGCCCGATATCAGCCTTGGCATTATCGGAGAGCCTACACAGATGCAGCTGGCTATCGCTGAACGCGGCCTGATGGTCATCGATGCCGAAGTGACAGGGGTATCCGGGCATGCAGCAAGGGACGAAGGGGTGAATGCCATTTACCTGGCGCTACAGGATATCGAATGGATACGGCAGCTCCGATTCGAGCGGGTAAGCCGGCTGCTCGGCCCGGTCAAAGCGACCGTGACACAGATCGAAGCGGGCAGCCAGCATAATGTCGTGCCCGACCGCTGCCACTACGTCATTGATGTGCGCACCAATGAGCTTTACACCAATGCAGAAGTCTTGGAGTACCTACAGATCCATACCAAATCCATACTTATCCCCCGCTCCCTGCGGCTCAACCCGAGCGGCATAGCCGAAAGCCACCCTTTGGTACAGGCTGGACTGGAAATGGGCATGGGCACTTTTGGCTCTCCCACCCTCTCTGATCAGGCGCTCTGCCCTTTTGCCACGGTAAAAATTGGCCCCGGAGATTCCGCCCGCTCGCATACGGCCGATGAGTTTATCCGGTTGGAAGAAATTGAAAAGGGCATCCAAGGATATATTGCCCTACTAGAGAAGTATGCCAAAAAGCTAGTGCCTTAAGTCATAAATCTCTGATACTTAAGTTGAAGTTGTTTTCCGGCTAATCAAGGCAAAGGTTCGCGGCTTTAGCCAGAGCTAAAGGAGCGGTTCTTTAACGAAGAGTAGGCGGAAAATAACGAAACTGGGGGTGTCAAGGATTTATGGCCTGAGCCACTAGGCCAATAGGCCCCAACCTTTTGCCCAGAAAACAAAGTCTGCCTCTAGGGCTGGCTTTTCGCTGTTTCATCATAATTAAGACCTGTACGATGCTAAAACCAATCGCTTTTCTCTCCCTTTTGCTCCTCCTCACCTTTTCCGCCTTGTCCCTGGTACAAGCCCCTCCCGCCCCGCCGGGCCCGGTAGGCCCTTACTTGAACGGCATATTCCCAACACGCGCGCCCGGAGCAAGCGGGGCATGGGGGCTAGAGGATGCATGGCCCGAGCTGGCTATCCCCTCTCCTCTTCAAATTATCCCCTTCCCTGGGACGGACGACCTCCTAGTGCTCAGCAAACGTGGGGAAGTTTGGCGGGTGTCGCTGAGCAGCCAAACGCAATCCCTGGTCTTAGACATCAAAGACCGCGCCTTCAAAGCCGGGGAGGCCGGTACAACAAGCATCGCCCTACATCCCCGTTTTGGAGACCCCACCGCCCCAGAACATCAGGAGATCTTCGTCTTCTACCGCTACAAACCCAACCCCAACTCATGGAACGAAAAAGGGTACAACAGGCTATCGAGGTTCCGCTGGGACGGGCAGGCTCAGCGGTTCAGCCCCGGCAGCGAACAGGTGCTCATTCAGCAGTACGACCGCAGCACCTGGCACAATGGGGGCGGGCTCTTTTTCCACCCCGATGACGGCTTCCTCTACCTGGCACTGGGCGACGAAGGCCATCAGCAATATAAAGATGCTTCCAACCAACGCTTAGACCGTGGCTTATTTGGCGGGCTGATCCGTATTGATGTAGACAACAACCCGGACCGCAGCCATCCCATACGCCGGCAGCCGCAGCCAGCAGAATGGGGCCCGGAAGACCCAGACTGGGGCCCAACTTTCTCCCAAGGCTATTCCATCCCCAACGACAACCCTTGGCAGAGCCCGGACAGCAGCGCACTAGAAGAGTTTTTTGCCATTGGGCTGCGCAGCCCCTACTCTACCAGCTTTGACCTCCCCACCAAGCAAATATGGGTAGCCGATGTCGGCCAGGTCTTGCGGGAAGAAGTCTCTATCATTGAGCGGGGCGATAATCTCCAATGGCCTTTTATGGAAGGCACTGCCTCCTCAGAAACCCACAACAGGCCGCAGGAAGTCATTGGGCAGGAGAAAGCCCCCCTTTTTGAGTACAGCCGGGAAGTTGGCCCCTGTATCATCGGTGGCGGTATATACCGGGGCGCACTTTACCCCAACCTCGGCGGCAAATACCTTTTTGCGGATTACATCAAAGGGTTTATCAAAGCACTGGAATACGACCCTGTCAGTGGAGAGACGTCGGAAGAGCTGATTATAGCGAACGTCAAAAGCTTGGGGCTCAGCCTGCCGGACAACCCGGGCATCACAGGCCTGTTCCCTCAGCCCGACGGGAACATCCTCGTCACGGTGCAGGGCAACGAGTTTGACGATGCAGGCAAAATCCTACGGCTCACCGCAGAAGAGGCGGTGGCAGACCCGCCACAGCTGCTTTCTGACCTAGGCGTTTTTACCGATCTGACAGCCCGCAGCGTCTCAGATGGCATACTCCCCTACACCGTTAATGCCCCTTTATGGTCAGATGGCGCCCGCAAACAGCGGTGGGCCGCTATACCCAACGACGGGCAATACGACACCCCCGAGGAACAGATTGGGTTCAGCCGCAAAGGCGACTGGGCTTTCCCGGAAGGCACCGTATTCATCAAGCATTTTGAGCTGCCTGTAGGGAGCAGCCCGCAGGCGTTTGCCCCCCTCGAAACCCGTTTTTTCATCTTGGGCGCTGAAGGAAGGGGCTATGGACTGACCTACAAATGGAATGAGGAAGGGACAGATGCCGTACTGCTGCAAAGCGGCGCTCAAGCAGATTATGCCCTTTGGGAAAATGGGGCGCCTGCGGGCACACAGACCTGGGAGTTCCCAAGCCGGGCACAGTGCCTTGACTGCCATACCGCCAACGCAGGTTTTGTGCTTGGGGTAAAAACCCATCAGCTCAATGGAGATCTCTACTACCCTGCTTCTGGGCAGACCCTCAATCAGCTTGATTACCTTAGCCAGATTGGGGTGCTAGGCCATGCCTTTACCTCTCCTGCCGATTATCCTAAATCTTACGCACTGACAGACGATGAGGCCAGCCTGGGCCTACGGGTACGCTCCTACCTCGATGCCAACTGTGCGCCCTGCCACCGGCCTGGAGGTATTCCGGAAATCAGCCTGGACTTTCGTTTCCAAACCCCATTGTACCTCCAAAACATGGTGAGCCAGCCCGTGCGCAGCGCCAACTCCGGGGCAGGACGGCTCATCGTGCAGCCCGGAAACCATGCCGCATCTGAAATCTGGATCAGAGACGCTAGCCTTGCCACCAATCAGATGCCCCCTTTGGCACGCTCCATCATTGATGAAGCCTACCTTGATAAACTGGCAGAATGGATTGACGGGCTGCCAGCAGATGCCGGACAAGTCGATCACTGGGTTTTATACCCCAACCCCGCCGCGCAATGGCTAAGCCTGCGCGCGCCTGACAGCTGGGAAGGCCCTTTCGAGCTCGCAGCCTACAACTTGAACGGCCAGCTGGTACAGCGGGCTGCATTTGAAGACCATAGTTATTTCTTTGCATTGCAGGGGCTGCCCGCCGGGGCTTACCTGCTTCAGCTCAGCAATGGGCAACAGCAGGCTACGGAGCGGTTCATTGTCCAATAAACAGGGGCGCACCGGGCTCCTATTCCAACCACTAAAACAAAAAATCAGCGATGAAACTCTGGCAAAAAAGCTACAGCCTCGACCAGCAGATAGAAGCCTTTACCGTAGGGCAGGACCGCGAGCTCGACACTTTCCTAGCCCCCTGGGACATCCTTGGCTCCCTCGCCCATGTAGAAATGTTGTGCAGCATAGGGCTGCTTGCCGCGGAAGAGCTGCAACAGCTGCAGGCCGCTCTGCGGAAGCTCTACCAGATAGCCGTAACGGAAGGCATGACTGTGGAGCCGGGCATGGAGGACATCCACTCTCAGGTAGAATACCTTTTGACCCGGGAGCTCGGCGACACTGGCAAAAAAATCCACGCTGGCCGTTCCCGCAACGATCAGGTACTAGTAGACCTGCGGCTGTTCTTCCGCGCGGAGGTAGCGGAAATCAGCAGGCTGATGAAAGCCTTGTTCGACGCCCTGCTGGGGCAGGCCGCAGCCTACAAAGACGTCCTCCTGCCTGGCTACACCCACTACCAGGCCGCTATGCCTTCCAGTTTTGGGCTATGGTTCAGCGCTTACGCGGAAAGCCTGGTAGACGATCTGCGGCTCTGGCAAAGCATTTACCATACCCTCAATCACAACCCGCTGGGCTCTGCGGCAGGCTATGGCGCTTCCTTCCCCCTCGACCGCACCCTGACTACACGGCTGTTGGGCTTTGAAGACCTGAGCTATAACGTAGTGCACGCTCAAATGGGCCGGGGGAAATCGGAGCTACAGCTCAGTTATGGCATAGCCGGCACAGCAGCAACCCTAGGGAAGCTAGCCGCAGATGTAGTGCTTTATGTCAGCCAGAACTTTGCCTTTCTTTCCTTCCCCGATGAGCTGACGACCGGGTCGAGCATTATGCCGCACAAGAAAAACCCGGATGTGTTCGAGCTGCTGCGCGCCCGGTGCAACAGCCTTCAGGCCCTGCCCGTACAAATCAGCCAACTGACAGCTGGGCTGCCCTCTGGCTATCACCGCGACTTCCAATTGCTGAAGGAGGCCATTTTCCCGGCTCTCCAACAACTCAAAGAGTGCCTACAAATCCTTACCTATGCCCTGCCTAAAGCAAAGCCTGCTGAACGCCTGCTGGAAGACGAGCGCTACCGGTTCCTATTCAGCGTGGAAGCCGTCAATCAGCTTGTCTTGGAAGGGCTGCCCTTCCGAGATGCCTACCGCTTGGTAGGCGAGCAGATCGCCAACGGCACTTTTGACCCGCCACGAGAGGTGAAACATACGCACGAAGGCAGCATTGGCAACTTATGCCTGCCAGAAATCCGTGCAAAATGGGAGCGTACGGCTCAGGGCTTCCCCTTCGAACAGGTCGAAAAAGCCATCCGGCAATTGGCGGGCCAACCTTATTAAAATCAGGAGCCGCCTACGCTATTGTAGTAATTGAGCATCCGCTCTCGGGCATAAGCTTCGTCAAATGCATGGACATCCCATTTTTCAACGCCCAGCCATTCCACCATATCATCATGGCCCTCGTGCCCGGGGTCATTGACCGCTTCCATCATGTAGTAGTAGCCCCCAATGCCGCCACAGTCTTCAGGCGGGCAAGCCCCTTTCCCCTTGAGCAGCTTGGGGTAGGTTTCGCCCGGAGCAGCCTCTAAAACCTTTTGGACCTCCACCCTGTGTTCCCAGCTATCTCCGAAATCATACTCATAAATCAGGGTGTCGCCTTTAGCGCTAAGGTAATCCTCCACCTTTACCGCCCAGCCGTCCTGCATATCATCCATATCAAAACCGTCCGGCATGCCAATACTGAAACTCCGCCAGCGGTCTGTAAAAGCATGCAGGTGGCTATTTTCCCAGCCCATTGCACCTTGAATGATTACATGAAGCTGCACAAAATTCAGGCCTGCAGGGATCTGTACCTGCCGCCAGATAGGAGGCTTTTGGGAGCCCATCAGTGTTATCTTGAGCTGTAAAATGGTTTGGCTCATCGGTTATCGTCTTTTATGTTTATAGTTACTTAGCTGCGCTGAATGTATAAAGATATAATGAGCGCAATCCAGATTGCCGTTTTTTTTTCTGCCCCTAACGTAAGGATGAGGGGCCTGCCCCTGCCATGAGGGCAGGTGCCGCTATGCTCCGGGGCTCGCTGTCCGCTCGGCCCTATCGGGCTTGCCACCCCTTCGCAGCGCTAGGCCAATGCCAGGCCAAAGCCCCAAAAGCATAAACGACTGCGACGTTCTGGTTTACGCCCAGATATATGGTCAAAACCTACCAAAGCCTTACCTTTGCGAAAAGCTGCATCGCACGATATGAAAAAGCTACTCTTCTTCCTTGCTGTTGTTCTTATGGTACAGGGCTGCAACAACAGCTACCAGCAGATTGCTATCCGCAAAAAGCCACAAAACGTCATCCTCCTGATTGGAGACGGGATGGGGCTCGCACAAATGTCTACTGCATTTTACTACCAGGAGGAGGCCCCCAACTTCGTGCGTTTCCAGCATCTTGGGCTGCACCGGCCTAAGCCCAGCGGTGCACAGATTACCGACTCTGCTGCCGGAGCGACAGCCTTCTCTGCAGGGGTAAAGACCTACAATGGGGCTATTGGGGTGGACAGCAGCCAACAGGCCCGGAAAACCCTGTTGGAAATAGCCGCTGAGCGAGGGCAGTCCACAGGCGTGATCGCCACATCCTCCATCACACATGCTACGCCGGCTTCTTTTTTTGCGCATGTTGAGCAGCGCAGCATGCAGGAAGAAATCGCGGCACAGCTCGTACATGCCCCTGTCGACTTCTTCGCGGGGGGCGGCATCAAATTCTTTGCCCGCCGAAAAGATGACCTCAACTACCTGGACTCCTTGAAAACCGCAGGGTACCTTGTGGACACGACCGCCCTGCCTGCCAAGGGCAGCCTACAGGCTGGAAAGCGCTACGGCTACCTGCTCGCCAACGACGGTATGCCCAAAATGCAGGAAGGGCGGGGCGATTTCCTGGCCGAAGCGACACAGCTCGCCTTGGAGCACCTCTCTCAAGACAAAGACGGCTTTTTCCTCATGGTGGAAGGCTCACAGATAGATTGGGGCGGGCACGCCAACGATGGGGAATACATTATCGAAGAAGTAAAAGACTTTGACCGGGCGATCGGCGCAGCACTAGACTTCGCAGAGCAGGAGGGCAACACCCTTGTTGTCGTGACAGCTGACCACGAGACCGGAGGGCTTTCTCTTTCTGCTGCAGAAGTGCGCATGCAGCGGACTTACGAGCACATCAACCCCACTTTTTCCACAGGCGGGCATTCGGCCTCCCTTATCCCCGTCTATGCCTACGGGCCTAGTGCTGCCAAATTCCAAGGCATTTACCAGAACAGCGACATTTTTGGGAAGATCCTGGAGGCCCTGCGCTGGTAACAGCACAAGTGCCGCCACCCTAATGTGGAAAGTTGCAGCCCCCCTGCTTCCAGAGCGTGGGCTGCAGCACCTTGGCGTTTTGGGGCAGGCCAAAACAGCCTCTGCAAGGGTTCCAACCTTTTCTCCACAAGGTGTGGATATTTACTAAAGCCGATTTTACCCGTTCCGAAGGCAGGCCGGCTATATTCGCACCCCGCAAAAGGCATCAGTAGTTATCCACATAATGTTGGTAATTATCTACAACGTCTTTTTGAAAGAACGGTTACACCCTTGTATCTTTCAAGACGTTTGGCGGGGAGGCAGCTTATGCCTTCCCAGGGAACCGGGTGAGAACCCCGGGCAGTACCCGCTGCTGTAAGCCCCAATGCTGGCAAGTGCCAGCTGTCAAAGCCGTGCCAAATAGCCACTGCCCGCTGCTGCGGGCGGGAAGGGGGCACGGCCGGGGCGAGCCAGAAGACCGGCCAAGCCATTTTTCTTAACCTGCAAGCTTTCGGGAGCTAGAGCAAGCGGTGCGCACAACCGGCCAACAAGGGTACGGGCTGTGCCTGCCACCCTTCGCTCATGACTGCCGGGGCTGCCCCAAAACATATGCATCATGAGCCGCATTTTCCAGCCCCGGCTTGCTTACAAGCCTTTCGAATACCCCGAGGTACTGGAATTCATCAATACCATCAATCAGACCTTCTGGGTGCACTCCGAAGTAGATTTCACCGGCGATATTCAAGACTTCAAGGTGGAGTTGTCCAATAGCGAGCGCGAAGCGGTCAAACGGACCCTCTTGGCCATTGCTCAGGTGGAGGTAGACGTGAAGTCTTTTTGGGGCAACCTTTACCAACACCTGCCCAAGCCGGAGTTCAATGGCCTGGGCAGTACTTTTGCAGAGTGCGAGTTCCGCCATTCAGAAGCTTACGCTCAATTGCTGAATGTGCTAGGGCTGGACAATGCTTTTGAAGAGGCTTTGCAAACTTCCGTGCTCAAAGACCGGATCGCGTTCTTGCGAGACCGCCGGGCTGCCGCTCAGCTCGATTCCCCGGAGCAGGCCTTCGGGCTCAACCTGATCCTGTTCTCTATGCTGGTGGAGAACGTCTCCCTCTTCAGCCAATTTGCTACCGTCCTCTCTTTTACCCACTTTAGGGGGCTGATGAAGAGCACGAGCAATATAATCGCCTGGACGAGCAAAGACGAGCAGCTGCACGCCAACGCTGGCATCTACATTTTCAACCGTATTGTGGAGGAGAACCCCGGCTGGCTCTCGCAGCAGTACGAGGCCGTCATCTACGAGACCGCGCGGGCGAGCATAGCGCAGGAAGAGCGCATCTTGGACTGGATTTTCGAAGAAGGGGAGCTGGCGCATTTGTCCAAAGCAGACCTGCTCAATTTTATGAAGCACCGCGTCAACAGCAGCCTGGAGCAGATTGGGCTGGAGCCCATATTTGAGGTAGGCCGGGAGCAGCTGCGCCGTATGAACTGGTTTGAGGAGGAGGTCTTCGCCAATACCCTGGACGACTTTTTCGCCAAGCGCCCCGTGGAGTACTCCAAGCACAATCAGTCCTTCACTGCCGACGACCTGTTCTAAACCATTTTAATTCCATCCTGATCAATAAAGGCTTGGGCGCCGCCCCTCAGCCCCGGGCCTTCATATACCCAAAAAGACAAAGACCATGGATACCATCACCTTAGCACCTTACCACTGGGTTACCCCCGAAAGCCGCACCGTATTGGAAAGAGGCTACCTGCTCGAAGGAGAAGGGCCACAAGAAGCCGTGCGCCGCGTAACCACCGCCGCAGCCAACCGCCTGGGGCGGCCAGACCTTCAGCCCAAGTTTGAAGAGCTGGTTGCCAATGGCTGGATGTCGCTCTCCTCACCTGTTTGGGCCAATATGGGCGCGAGCCGTGGCCTGCCCATCAGCTGTTTTGGCAGCTACGTGCCCGACAGCATGGCCGGCATTACCAAAACCCTCTCTGAGTGCATTATGATGACCAAAAACGGGGGCGGCACCTCTGCATATTTTGGACACCTGCGAGAAAGGGGGGCTTCCATCAACAACAACGGCAAATCTTCCGGCCCGGTCTCTTTCCTGAAGATGTTCGATGCAATGATCGATACGGTAAGCCAAGGCAATGTGCGCCGTGGGGCGTTTGCTGCTTACTTGGATATCGAGCACCCTGATGTAGAGGAGTTCCTAAAAATAAAGGACATTGGCAATGCCATCCAAAACATCTTTTTTGGGGTCTCGGTCACGAATGCCTGGATGGAGGAGATGGTAGCAGGGGACAAGGCGAAGCGGGCCACCTGGGCGAAAGTGCTGCACAGCCGTCAGGAAAAAGGGCTGCCCTACATCCTCTTCGCTGACAACGTCAATGATCAGGCCGCTGATGTATACCGTGACAAAGGGATGCGGGTATACAATTCCAACCTCTGCTCCGAGATCGCCCTGCCAGTGAGCGATGACGAGAGCTTCGTTTGCTGCCTGGCTTCCATGAACCTGGAGCTGTACGAGGAGTGGAAAGGGACGGACGCAGTGCACTACGCCATTTGGTTCTTGGATGCAGTGATGGAGGAGTTCATCCAAAAGTCTGCCGGGCAGCCTTATATGGAGCGCACCCACAATTTTGCGAAGCGGCACCGTGCCCTTGGGCTTGGGGTCATGGGCTATCATGCCTACCTGCAGAAGAACAACATCCCTTTCGAGAGCATGGAAGCGAAGCAGTTCAACAGTTCTGCCTTCCGCTATATCCGCTCGGAGGCGGAAAAAGCTTCCGCAGCACTTGCAGAGGCCTACGGGGAGCCGGAGGTGCTCAAAGGCTATGGGCGGCGCAACACCACCCTGATGGCGGTAGCGCCCACCACTTCTTCCTCGGCCATACTCGGGCAGACCTCACCGGGCATTGAGCCCTACAGCAGCAACTACTATAAGGTAGGCCTCTCTAAAGGCAACTTCATGCGCAAGAATAAATTCCTGACGGCCTTGCTGCAGGAAAAGGGGCTGGACAAGGAAGAAATCTGGCAGTCCATACTCCTCAAAAATGGCTCTGTGCAGCATCTGGATGGGCTGACAGCGCACGAGAAGGAGGTGTTCAAGACCTTCCGGGAAATCAACCCGCGCGAAATCATCATTCAGGCAGCGGCCCGGCAAAAATTCATCGATCAGTCGCAGTCGCTCAACCTCAATATCCCGCCGCAGATGCCGGTGAAAGAGGTCAATGCCCTGATGATCGAAGCTTGGAAGCTGGGCGTCAAAAGCCTCTATTATCAGCGCTCTTCCAGTGTAGCCCAAGAAATGGCTAACAAGTTCAAGGAGTGCGTGAGCTGTGCTTCCTAGAGCAGCCTGATGGATTAATTTGCTGATACGACAAGGATGGCCCCGCAGCGGTTGCTGCGGGGCTGTTTTATTGAAGGGGCTGCTCCACCACCTTTGCGCATACGGTGCTGCCGCCCAATGAACCACAGCCATGCAAAGCCCTTTCGGCAGGTGCCCCAATCCGCCTTCAGTAACCGGCAGCATCGAAGGCGCTGGGACAACCACAATGCCGACATCCGGAGCCTCGCAAAAAGGCGGATTAAGCCAAATGTTGAGTTGGGCTGGGCGTGGGCTCAAATGCCGCGGGCGTTTAGCTTTTTCGGCTTTAGGCTGGCATTGGCCTAGCGCTGCGGAGGGGTATGTAAGCCCGATAGGGCCGAGCGGATAGCGAGCCCCGGAGCATAGCGGCACCTGCCCGCTGGCAGGGGCAGGCCCCTCCTAACGGCAATCTGGATTGCGGCCGTTTGTCCGTCTGATTTAAGAATCCTCCTCTTTTTCCCGCAACAGCATCAGCGGGCTAGCCATAAACCACTGCTCCCGGTCTTTGGTGTAGCCAAAAGTGGCGTGGGGGAGAAGGCTGTTGAGGTAAGCAGAAATAGGCTTCAGGTCCTGCCTGGGCAAGATCAGGGAGAACTCCCTTCCGTCGATTGTCTTGAAAAACAGGGTGCCGTTGTGGAACATCTGCAGCCCAAAAGGGAGGCGCTCCGTAACGATACTGTATACCCACACAATTTCTTCGGGGTGGAAATGCAGGAGCAGGATGAGCTCGCGCCCGGGCAGCTGCCATTCTTGTAGAAGGGCAAAAAAGAAGCGCAGCCCGAGGACGGTGCACAGCAGCCCAAAGATGCTGAGCCATACGCTATCCTGAAAAAAGCTGTAGATAAAGCTTAGCCCCAACAGCTGAAGGGCAAGCGCACAAGCCGTTTTTAGCCGGTGCTCTTGCCTGAAGCCTCGCAGCAGGCGCTGCATAGCGGGGTGCTGATCTGTCTGATGGGCTTTCAAAAGGATTTGCTTAGCAACATTTTGTTGATAAAAAATGCAGAAAGTTGTATTTTTGCACAAAAAATTGGATAAAATAGGTGCTGAATAAGATGTTGTGCAAAACTTTCCGCCCCACTACCAACAAGTTTATCCGATTTTTGCTGACCTTTTACACCGGTTTTTACCCGATATGACCACAATTTAGCCTCATGGAGCAAGTAAGTTACACGGAAGACAACATTCGTTCATTAGACTGGAAAGAGCACATCCGTATGCGGCCTGGTATGTACATCGGCAAGCTGGGCGACGGCTCAGCAGCGGATGACGGCATCTATATCCTCATCAAAGAGGTGCTCGACAACTCCATCGATGAGTATGTGATGGGGCACGGGCGCAATATCGATATTTCGGTAGATGAAGGTGCAGTAACCGTGCGCGACTACGGGCGGGGCATCCCCTTGGGCAAGGTAGTGGATTGTGTATCCAAGATCAACACTGGCGGAAAGTACGACTCCAAAGCTTTCAAAAAATCAGTAGGCCTGAACGGAGTGGGCACCAAAGCGGTGAACGCCCTTTCGGAAGCCTTCCGCGTGTCTTCTGTGCGAGAGGGCAAGGTGAAGATTGCTGACTTCGAGCGGGGCGAAATCATCAAAGACCACAAGCTGAAGAAGTCGGATGAGCCCAACGGCACTACCGTGACTTTCCGGCCAGACCCGGAGATTTTCAAAAAGTTCCGCTTCCGGCCAGACTATATCGAGAATCAGCTCTGGAACTACGCCTACCTGAATGCGGGCCTGAAGATCAACTTCAATGGCAAAACGCTGATTTCCCGCAATGGGCTGCTCGATCTGCTGGAACGCAAAATGGCGAAGGAGACCCTACGCTACCCCATCATACACATGAAGGGGGAGGACTTGGAGATCGCTATGAGCCATGGCAACCACTACGGAGAGCAATACTACTCTTTTGTCAACGGGCAGAACACCACTCAGGGCGGCACCCACCTCAATGCGCTGCGGGAGGCTATCGTAAAAACGCTGCAGGAGCACTTCAACAAAAATTATGACCGCAGAGACATCCTGAGCTCCGTCGTAGCTGCGGTCAGTATCCGAGTGGAGGAGCCTGTTTTTGAATCTCAGACCAAGACCAAGCTCGGCTCTTCGGATATGGGGCCGGAAGGGCCTACCATCCGCACCTTCGTGGTCAACTTCGTCAAGGAAAAACTGGACAACTTCCTGCACAAGAACCCGGAGGTCGTCAAAGCCCTTGAGAAACGGATCAAACAATCGGAGCGCGAGCGCAAGGAGATTGCCGGCATCAAAAAACTGGCCAATCAGCGGGCCAAAAAGGCTAACCTGCACAATAAAAAGCTAAGGGACTGCCGCCTACATTTTGGCGATAGCGCCCGGAAGGTAGAGGAGGAGCTGCGCAAAGCCACCACGATCTTCATCACAGAAGGGGATTCGGCCAGCGGTTCCATCACTAAAGCAAGGGATGTACAGACTCAGGCGGTGTTCAGCCTTCGCGGCAAGCCACTGAACTGCTACGGGCTGACCAAGAAGGTCGTTTATGAAAATGAAGAGTTCAACCTGCTGCAGCATGCGCTCAACATCGAAGACGGGCTGGACGACCTGCGCTACAACCGTGTAGTGATCGCCACAGATGCGGATGTAGATGGCATGCACATCCGCTTGCTGCTGCTCACCTTCTTCCTGCAGTTTTTCCCTGAGCTGGTGCGCAATGGGCACCTGTTTATCTTGGACACCCCGCTTTTCCGCGTCCGCGACAAGCAGAAAACTTTTTACTGCTATAGTGAGGAGGAAAAGCAGCAGGCCATCAAAAAACTGAGGGGGCAGCCGGAAGTGACCCGCTTCAAGGGGCTGGGGGAAATTTCGCCTGGCGAGTTCAAGGACTTCATCGGCGATGGCATACGGCTCGAGCCCGTTATCCTCAATGAGGATACCAACGTAGATGATGTACTGGCCTACTATATGGGCAAAAATACACCGGCCCGGCAGGAGTTCATCATCGACAACCTGCGGGTGGAAAAGGATGAAGCAGAGGAGGGCGGCGAGGAGCCTTCCGGAGAAGATATTGCAGCTTAGCACTTACTCTGCCTGCCGTTTTGTCTGTCATTCCAGCCGCATAGGCAGGCCCGGTGAGCAAAAACAGGCATGGCACAATCCTTGCCCTGTTGTTTAGGGCTGGGGGTAAAATGTTTTCTGCCAGCTTGTCACCGCCGTTTCAGCACCTAGAGGAGGTTTGAAGCTCTTACAAAATAACCTGACAGCTGCCTGTACAAATGGGCAGCTGTAGCTATATCCAAAATTATGTTTGACGATTTGTTTGCACAGCAGCGCTTAGATGATGATGGGGATTTCATGCCAATGCTCTCCATTGACGAAGAGGAGGAGAACCCCAATGAGGCCTTCCCCAACCGTATGCCGCTGCTGGCATTGAAAAACACCGTCCTATTCCCCGGGATTGTCATTCCGATCACCGTGGGCAGGGATAAGTCTATCAAAGCCATCAATAAATCACATGCCGGCGACCGGCTTGTGGCCGTCATGTCGCAAATGGACAGTAATGTGGAGGACCCGGGGGTGGATGACCTGTACCACTTGGGCACTATTGCGCGCATCCTGAAACTGCTCCGTATGCCTGATGGCACGACTACTGCCATTTTGCAAGGGCGCAAACGCTGCGAGCTGAAGGCCATGCTGAGCGAAGACCCTTACATGGAGGCAGAGGTGGCCCCTGTGGAGTATGATGAGATTGAAGACGATCTAGAATTTGAGGCCCTGACCTCCACCATCCTGGAGCGGGCACAGCAGATCATTGAGCTCTCTCCCAATATCCCTTCCGAGGCCAATGTGATGCTGAAAAACATCAACAACACCTCATTCCTGCTCAATTTTATAGCTTCAAACCTCAGTGCAAAGGTGCCGCTCAAGCAGGAAATACTGGAAGACGACAACCTCTTCGACAAGGGGCAGCTCATACTTAGGCAGCTCAATAGCGAGCTGCAGCTGCTGGAGCTCAAAGACCAGATTGAGAGCAAGGTCCGTATCGATATTGAGAAGCAACAACGGGATTACTTCCTCAATAAGCAGTTGAAAACGATACAAGAGGAGCTGGGCCAAAACCCACAAGAAGAAGAGATCAATAAACTGGTAGCCCGGGCCAAAAAGAAGAAGTGGCCAGAAGCTGTTGGGAAAACCTTCGAGAAGGAACTGGCGCGCCTGCGGCGGATGAACCCGCAAGTGGCAGAGTTTTCTATACAGCTCAGCTATTTAGAACTGCTCACCGAGCTGCCATGGGATACTTATACTAAAGATAATTTTGACCTCAAGAAGGTGAGGGCCGTTCTTGATAAAGACCACTTTGGGCTGGAAAAGGTCAAGGAGCGGATTCTGGAGCACTTGGCGGTGCTGAAGCTAAAAGGGGATATGAAAGCGCCTATCCTATGCCTGGTGGGCCCTCCGGGCGTGGGCAAAACCTCTCTGGGGCGCTCTATTGCCCGGGCCATCAAGCGGGAGTTCATCAGGATGTCTCTGGGTGGGCTCCACGATGAATCGGAGATCCGTGGCCATCGAAAGACCTACATTGGCGCACTGCCCGGTCGGATCATACAGTCGCTGAAGCGGGCGGGCTCTTCTAACCCGGTTTTTATCCTGGATGAAATCGACAAAGTTGGCAAAGATTTCCGGGGCGACCCTTCTTCCGCCCTGCTGGAAGTGCTGGACCCCGAGCAGAATGCCACGTTCTACGATAATTACCTCGAGCTGGAATATGATTTGAGCAAGGTGATGTTCATTGCCACCGCCAACTCCCTGAACACCATACAGCCGGCTTTGCTGGACCGTATGGAGATCATACAGGTCAGCGGATATTCTACGGAGGAGAAAATAGAGATTGCGAAGCAGCACCTCATCCCTGAGCAGCGCAAAGAGCATGGGCTGAAGAGCGATCAGGTCCGGCTGGGCAAACGCACGATTCAGCACCTCATCGAACATTATACCCGGGAATCGGGCGTGCGCTCCCTCAACCGGCAGATCGCTGGGGTGATGCGGAGCATTGCCAAAAAAGTGGCTATGGAAGAGCCCTATGAGGTGGGTGTGAAAGCTGGTGATTTAGAAGCTATACTCGGCCCGGAGCGGTTCAGCAAAGACCGCTACGCGGAGCCTCAGGTGCCGGGAGTAACCGTTGGCCTCGCCTGGACACAGACCGGGGGCGATATCCTTTTCGTGGAAGCGAGCTTGAGCGAAGGCAAAGGCAAAATGACCATCACGGGCAATCTCGGCGATGTCATGAAAGAGTCTACCGTTACGGCACTAAGCTTCATTAAAGCCAATGCGGGAAAAATGGGCATAGATACTAAGCTGTTCGCTGAGCGGGACATCCACCTACATGTACCGGAAGGGGCGATACCCAAAGATGGGCCTTCTGCAGGCATCACTATGCTCACAGCCCTGGCTTCTGCTTTCACCGGCAAGCCGGTCAAGCCTTTCGTGGCCATGACCGGTGAGATCACCCTGCGCGGGAAAGTCCTTCCGGTAGGCGGCATTAAAGAAAAAGTCTTGGCCGCTAAACGTGCTGGAATGAAGGAAGTCATCATGTGTTCAGAAAACCGCAAGCACGTGGAAGAGATCAATCAGGACTATATCTCAGGCATGCAGTTTCATTATGTGACCCGCATGGAGGAAGTGCTGAAGCTGACGCTTGGGCTCGTATTGTGAGCAGGCCATGAAGATTCACGGGCGCATCAACAAACCTTTAAGGGGGAAGGCGGGTCTTATTAGGTGTATTGGCGCAGGAGGCGCAGGCTAACGCTTTACTTGAAACTGCACCGGCTCAGCTGTGGGTTTTGATTTGGAAACACTTATTTTAGCTTCCCGGGGCCGCCTGCCCGTTTTGATTCATGCAACACACGAAACTCTTATGAATATCCGCCCACTTTTCTTCACGCTGGCTTTTTTGCTCACCTCTGCACTGGCCTGGTCGCAGGATAACGAAAACCTTGTCCAGTTTTCGGGCATGGTGCTCGATGGTACTGATGAGCAGCTTTACCCAGTGCCCTATACCAATATATTGGTCAAAGAAAAAGGGCGGGGCACCTATTCTGACCTCCGTGGTTTTTTCTCCATCGTAGTAGAAAAAGGGGATGTCATCGTCTTTTCTGCCATCGGCTACAAGACCGTAGAATACCAGATACCGGAGGACTTAGAAGACACCCGCTATTCCATCGTGCAGCTTATGACACAAGATGCCATCAACCTCCCGGAAACCGTAGTCTTCCCTTGGCCTAGCCGGGAGCACTTCAAACTGGAATTCCTGGCTATGGATGTCACCCCTGAGCTGCAGCAGCGGGCACAGGAAAACCTGGCTAATGATGCGCTTGCGCGTATGCGGAATGAAGTGATCCCGGATGGGCCTGAGAACGCAGGCAGCTACCTGCGGCAGCAATCCCGCGAGTACTACTACATTGGGCAGCAGCCTCCTATGAATATTTTCAACCCTGTAGCCTGGAAACGCTTCTTCGATGCCTGGAAAGCAGGAGACTTTAAGAAAAAGGATGAAAACGGGCAGTAAGCTGCAGCCGTTGTACTGAAAACAAAGAGGAAAGCCTTACCGTTAGCGTAGGGCTTTCCTCTTTGTGCTGGGGCCAACTTTTCCGGCTTTTTGCGTTTATTGCTCCTGCTGCTTCCCGCCAAAAACATAGCGGCCCCAGAATAGCACTTGGAAGCCGTAGGTGCCCATCCAATAGCCCAATACTGCAAAAGAGAGCATACCGAGCGCCACGTAAGGCTTTACCGAACGAAGATTGATCTCCAAGAACTCGTAATACACAAAATCTGTAAGCACAAAGACGGTATGTATCGTAAACAGTACGAGCAATACCCGCAATAAGGTGCGCAGGTACAAGGCCTTGCGCAGCTCCTGCTGCTGATGCAGCCTTCGGGCTTCCCTGCGCCTTGCACGGACATAACGGTGGGCAAAGTACAGATAGGCAAAAAAGGAAACCAAATAAAGCCCTTGTTCCAAGGCACCGTAAAAAGGGTTGTAAAAAGCCCTTGATACTCCGGCTTTGTAATCGGCAGGCTGAAGGAACAAAAGAGTAAAGAAAAGCAGCTGCCCTACAGGCAGAAGCAGGTGCTTCGCATCCGTCCACCGCAGTTTGTAAGCAGGGTACAAACTGAGCTTTGCGTGGAAAAACAATAATACCGGAAAAGACAGCGTGTAATACAGCGGCAGGAACTTGAGCCCGGGATAAGCCTCGTACAAGCCTATGAAGTTGAGGATGTTGTGCAGGAGTGTCAGCCCAAATCCTATAAGAAGCAGGCCATAGGCAGCGTTGGCCCGGCTGTCGCCAGAGCGCTTGAGGAAGAACAAGGCGCCAAGGCTCAAGGCTTGAAGGACACCTGCTGCCAGGAAAAACAACAGCAGATAGAAAAAAATACTACGGTCTCCAGTAACTAGAAAATCCATCAGGCTTAGTCATTAATTGGTGCCCTTAGGCGGGCGTATACCAAAATGTCGCAGGCATTTATGCTTTTCGGGCTTTATAAGCCTGGCATTGGCCTAGCGCTGCGAAGGGGTGTGAAGCCCGATAGGGCCGAGCGGATAGCGAGCCCCGGAGCATAGCGGCACCTGCCATCAGGCAGGGGCAGGCCCCTCATCCTTACGTCAGGGGTAAGCCCCATCCTTGCGGTAGGGGCAAGCCAAAAAACGGCAATCTGATTTGCGCCTCCTCAGGCCTGCTTTAGCTGCTGAACTTCACCCGCATGCTGTTCCATAAGGATTCCACCCGTGCAGTCTTAGCCTCTGGCCCCTTTATGCTGACTAAGACGTATACACCGTTCAGGCTCCACATCCGGATGGCTTCTATCTCGCCCCCGGCAGATAAGATAGCCTCAAAACCCTGGCTGTCCGCCTGGAATTTGAGCTCTTGGGCAGGAGCTTTGTAAGTATCTTCAAACTCTGCCTTCTCGAAGCTGAAAATCTTTTCGGGCGTCCATTCCATAACGTTGTGGGAGCCGGCGATAACGACCTCGATCTCCCCTGCATCTGCCTCGAGGGTAATGCCATCGCCGTTGATGGGGCGGTCCTTGGCTAGGTGAAGGTCAACGGGGTATTCAACACAGAACCCGAAGCGGTTGTTGCAATATTCGAGCGGCTGCTGCGCCCGTCCTTGGTAGAAGGCGAACAAGCCAAGCAGCATAAGAGAAAAAGCAGGAATCTTCATAATCGGGATTTTTGCGCAGGCACAGGCCCGCATGGGTTTTTACACAATTTACGTTAAAGTCGGCTATATTTAGCTGACATTTAGCAATTGAACGCAAAATGAAGCCGGGACGGCCGCTGTATCAGCATCATTGCGCCCTGGCGGGTTGCCGTTCAGAAAAAGCACTCAACAATGAAAAACAAAGGGTTGGCTTTAGCCGCTGCAATGTTCTTCAGGCAGGCGGGCCTCTTTGCGCAAGAAGCAGCCGTAGACACCACCTCAGCTGGCTACCAAATTGGGTATCAGATTGGCAGCTGGCTGCCTTTTATCATTATCTTCACGCTGGCCCTGCTGGTTATCATTCGTACCTTCCGGCTTTCTTCCAAAGACAAACCCTGAACAGATATGCAATGGCTGACCAACATCCCTTCGGCTGCTGATATTGAGACGGCACATGAGGCCATCGGGCCACACATTCACCGCACCCCCGTCCTTACCTGCCGTGCTATTGACGCCCTATCAGGTGCGGCGCTCTACTTCAAATGTGAGAACTTCCAGAAAATCGGCGCTTTCAAAATGCGGGGGGCAAGCAGTGCTGCACTGCGCCTCAGCAAAGAACAACTTAAGCGGGGGCTGGCCACGCATTCTTCTGGCAACCATGCACAGGCTGTAGCGCTTAGCGCAAAACAGCTGGGCGTGCCCGCTCATATCGTCATGCCCGAAGGCGCGCCGGTCATCAAAAGGGCGGCTACTGCCGGGTACGGGGCGAATATCTACACCTGTGCCAACACCCTGGAAGCCAGGGAATCTACCCTAGAGGAAGTAGTCGAAAAAACCGGTGCGGCTTTTATCCACCCCTACAACGATTACAACGTCATAGCAGGGCAGGCGACCTGTGCCAAGGAGCTCTTGGAAGATGTGGAAGGGCTGAGCGCCCTGATCGCTCCCGTGGGAGGCGGGGGGCTCATCAGTGGCACTGCGCTTAGCGCAAAATATTTCGCCCCGGGCATCCCTGTATACGGTGCAGAGCCGGAACGCGTAAATGATGCGTTCCGCTCCCTACAGGCAGGTAGCATACAAGCCAACTCCCGTATCGATACCATTGCCGACGGGCTGAGGACCAACCTCGGCGATAAGACTTTTGGCATCATGCAGGCGGAACTGAAACAGATATTGACGGTGAGCGAGGAGGAGATTGTGAGCGCCATGAGGCTGATTTGGGAAAGGATGAAAATCATCATAGAGCCTTCCTGTGCGGTGCCCTTAGCGGCTTTGCTCCGTTATCCGGAGCCTTTCCAGGGGAAGCGGGTGGGCATCATCCTTACCGGGGGCAACGTAGATGTAGAACAGCTGCCTTTTTAGCCGCCGGTTTACCGATAGCCGAACGGCCATTGCTGAATTCAGTGCCACTGATAGCCTCTAAGAGAGCGTGTTGGGGTTTTGGCCTTCTAGTTGAAAATTAGTGCCTCAAGCCATTTTTTGATTAAACGAGACCCGAAAACCGGAGCTTTGCCAAAGTTTCGGGGCGGAGTATAAGCGAAAAAGTGTCCCGCTGTCTAGCGGGACAGACCGATTACTAAAGTCCCAACACACTCTAAACGTCAGGCCGGGCTATAGCCCAAAATGGGAAAGCCGCTGTAAGCATGTGCGGAGCGGCTGCCGCTAGCTGCCAAAAAGCAAATGCCCGCTGCTAGGCTATCGCTCCAACCGCGGGCATTTGCTAAGGGTGAAAAAATAGGCTCAATGCGGTGAGCACCATGCCGGTCATAAAGCCAACTTAACAACGGTGCTTAGTACCACAACGGCCAGGTTCTGAAATTAACGGGCTGCCATGTATTTTTTATAGCCGGGCAGGCTGGTGATGGTGTCATCGATGAACTCCACCTTGCCTGTGTGCAGATTGTAAACAGCCCCTACGATCAAGATCTCACCATTTTCGTATTTGCGGCTCATGACCGGCTCAAGCCCGCGGAGGAGGTTGACCTGCTCAATGACGTTCTCCCGGATCGCCGCATCCAACATCTCATCTTTAGACTCAGTCATCTCCTCTGCGCGCAAGGCTGCAGGCTTGATCGCATTGATGAGGGTGACCACATGCCCCGGAGGATTTTCCGGGCGCTTGACCGCTGCAGTGACAGCACCGCAAGACTCATGCCCAAGAACTACGATGAGCCTGGTGTCTAGAGCTACAACAGCATACTCAATGGTGCCGTAGGAAGCTTCTGCCATAACCTGGCCAGCTGTACGGGTAATGAAGAGGTCGCCTACGCCTTGGTCAAAA
Source organism: Phaeodactylibacter luteus (assembly GCF_007993045.1). GTDB lineage: Bacteria > Bacteroidota > Bacteroidia > Chitinophagales > Saprospiraceae > Phaeodactylibacter > Phaeodactylibacter luteus. The sequence continues at coordinate 11,309 of NZ_VOOR01000037.1, read as the reverse complement.
ATAATTTCGTTGGGCACACGGCTGTCGGCACACCCGATGATCACAGCAAACGGAGACTGCCCCAATTCGTTGTTCTTCAGGTCTGCGTCGGTCTGACGCGGAGAGATGCTTTTGTTCTCCGCAAACCGTTTGTTGCCATAAATCAGCTTTTTCAGCCCATAATAAGGATCAAGGTAGGCGCTGTCCCGATCGGCAAAGTATTGCCCATCCTCTAGTTTGAGAAAGTTCTTGATCTCCTCACTTTGTGCGTTCATGTTCGGCAGGCAATACCCTAGTGCGAGGGCTGCCAAAACCAGTAGTTTGCTTATTTGCTTCATGCTAGGTTAATTTTAAACCTCAAACAGCATTCCTAGGATTCGGTTCTTAGATCTGAAGCATAAGCGGCAAAATGCCTAAACCTTGTCATTTACAAAAAGCCCCCCCCGGACAGGCGAACCATCCGGGGGGGATAACTGTGCTTACTGCGCACTACAGGCCTGATGAGCCAGGGGGGCATTACAGAGTTAAAAGGCGCTCCCCCCCTACAATAACCTGCCCAGTCTTGTGATCAGCGAGCTTTAATGGCTGATTACTGCACGTTCTGTGAACTGTTGCCCGTGCTGTTGTAAACGGATTATATAGGTGCCCTCGGGGAATGTGCCCGTATCAAGATGGAATACATTTTCGCCTACCACAGCGCCTTCGGTACGAGCCTCCAAGACACGCCCCATCACATCGACTACGGTGATATCGACCGTACCGGCTTCTGCTGCGCGGTAGTTGACATGGAGGTGCCCGTTAGCCGGGTTCGGGAACAACTGGAACCCAGCAGCGCGCTCGCCACCACCTTCGAGGCCAGTCGCTTCTGCAGCCACCTCGTTTTCGCCAGGCAGTGCAGAGCCAATGGTCACGGTGTAATCTTCTACCTCTCCGTAGGAGAACGTCTCACAAGGTGTGCCGTAGGCATTGTACTTCATTGCTACCCGCAGGCGTGTGGTGCCAGGCAATGCGCTGGAAGAAACGCTGAGTGTGCCAGAAAGCGTGCCTGTGCCACTGCCTTGCCCAATCTGTTCGCCGGCATCGTCAAAGTCACCGTCCTGGTTGTAGTCAATCCACAAGCGCCAGTATTCAGTATAAGTAGAACTGGAGAAGCCAGGCACCAACGTGACGGATACAGAACCACCCGGGGTAAGAGCGGTAGACAAGCTCGTGTAGTCGCCGTAGCCGCCATCGTTTCCGGAGGTATTGTTGATGCTGCCAAACTGTATACGCTGGATCCACTCATAGCTGGAGTTGCTGCCTTCGGAGCCACAGTAATTGACCGGCGGCGGTGGAGGGGTGCCCCCTATGCAAAAGTTCGTTGTTTCGCTACTAGCGAAACTGCCACCGGAGGCCAAAACCGTGCTGCCATCGGTAAGGCTGTAAGAGCCGTTGCCATAGCCGCAGCAGATGCCATCTCCGTAGCTGTCGAAAATGGTGAAATCATAGCAGCCATCAGGTAGGCAAATGCTCTCTGAAACCGTAGAGCCTGCACCGCTGTAGCTCCCGCCAGAAGCCACGGTGCTGCCTCCGCTGTTGGTAATCTGCCAAGTCGTTTCACCGGGATAGTTATCGAGATTGATCGTGAGGTTAATCTCGTTGTCTTCACACCCATTGCCACCGCCACCGCCGTCGCACGCCTGCAGGCATGATGCATTGCTGACGCGGTTGCGGATGACATTGCCAGGCTGAGGGCCAAAGCCAAGGTTGAAATTGATGCCCACGCTCTGCACATGGCAGTAGCTCATAATGGTGCCACCATTGCTAGGATTGCCCGGCCGGGAACAGTTCCCCTCTACATACCCTGCACATCCGTCAATGGCCGTATTATTGCCATTCCAGACGCAGGCATGGGTATGGCGGGAACCGAACAAGTGGCCAAACTCATGCGTAACGACCATTACGGTAAAGGAGTAAGTAGGCACTTGAGCGTAGGAAGACCCAATGGAGGAGAAGCTCATGCTGTTGTCTCGGTTGGAATTGCACAGGCCCGAGAAGCCCGCTGCGACGCCCCCGCTAGCCTGGTAAGACAGCAACTGTGCCAAGTCGCCATTCCAGCTGTTGCGGTAGTTCTGGAAATCAGACAGCATACCTGAGCTGGAAGTGCTGCTGTAAGGGCTGGTGGAGGTCCAGACAAAAATTTCAGAGATCACCGTATTGATGTTCTCATTGGCGTACAGCGTAGCCATCTCATTGAAAATGCCGGTCGTGTAATTGGTAGCCCCCTGCGTGCCCCCTTTGTTCTGGAAGATATCGTAGTCGACTTCAAAATACAGGCGGACACAATCGCTGAGCGCACGGGTGGTAACCTGCGGCATAAGGTCTTCCCGCGTGTAAGTTTCGCCATCGTCAGGCGTAGCGCAATCATAGGACTGCCGCTGCAGGATATCTTGGTCGTTGTAGAGGATGTAGGCCTCTTGGTTCCGGCTGCCCTCAAGCTGCCCCAGTACAAGGTTGCCAGTTTCCGCAGAGCTCATCAGCCCCATAACCGCATCCGGGAAAATACTGATGGCAGCTACTGAACCGGGCAGGCCTTTGATGACCCCGCGGTAGTGCACGCCCAGATCTACGTCGGCAGCTTGCTCCGTGTGGCTTTCTGTTACCTGAAACCCCTCAGCAAACAGGTCCACTTTTACCAGTTCGAGCGCTAGCGCCTGACGCCCAAAGGATGGAAGGGCGAAAGTCATTTCGTCCGGAGATTCCTGCAATAGCGCTTGGTAGTCAGCTTCTTTGAGCTGTAACAATTCATAGGTGCTCGGGGCCTCATCGCCCAAGCTGACCCTGGCATTTGAAACCTCAAAAACAGCAGCCGTGGCAAAGGGCGCACCCTTAGCTTTGCTTGCCGAAACCAGCTCCGCCGGCTTGAGTACGGCCCCTTGGCCGAACAGGCCTACCGCTAGCAGTAGACAGATTGATGTGAACAGATTTTTCATACTAATCCTAAGAATTTCTAGGTGGAAGAATAAAGTTATAAACAAGCATCCCCGATTGCTCCCGCATGCTACAAACCGTGCAAAGCTTTCCCGTTCGCTATGCATCTGTTGAAAGCAAAACGTCCAGTCAAATACAATAGGCGGCTGCACAAGGCAGTCGTTCTAGAGTGAAAAAATAATTTAAAGAGGACTCGCAATTAGCGCAATACGTACGTAGTTAGAACTTAACAGCATAGCCCGGAAGGGCAATTTGACGGGAAACCTGGAAGCTGTCGGGCGAAAAAGAGGCGCTTTGGGCGCCCTTGTTTATAACTTGGGAAGTTTGTATTGACCCTTCGTCAGAAGGACACTCAAAAGTAACAATAATTCAAAAAAGAGCAAAATAAAGATATGTTTTTTGATAAAAACCCACCTAAACATACTTTCTATTGGGGATAGTGTAACAATTACAATAAAAAACACTGCAGCCGTTCCCAGCTGCAGTGCCTCACACATTTCACACAATTAACTAATACTTTGCTATGGGGCAAACCCGATTGCCGCTTTTTGCCCTGCCCCTACCGTCAGGTTTTGGGGCCTGCCCCTGCCAATAGGCAGGTGCCGCTATGCTCCGGGGCTCGCTATCCGCTCGGCCCTGTCGGGCTTACATACCCCTTCGCAGCGCTAGGCCAGCCAGGCTAAAGCCCAAAAAGCATAGACGCCTGCGACATTTTGGTTTGCGCCCCTTTGCTATGGGGCCTTGGCAAAGGGCGCTGCCCAGCTTCCGGTAGCCGTGTGCGCCCGGATGTAGTACAGCCCGCCCGGCAATGGCCCGGCATCTACCCTTGCCTCCCACTGCCCTTCAGACCACCGAGGGCGTACCCCGTACAAGAACTGCCCGGATGCGCTGAAGAGGGATACCTGAGGCCGCTCCCCTTCCGCTGCCCCTTCAAGCGCAACAGTAACCCACCCCTGAGCAGGGTTTGGGAACACCCTAATGCCCTTCCTCGAGGCTTCTGCCTGCTTTGGCCCCGTTGGCAGCCTCCCCCCCGTTGCGAGGCTTTGGCCGCAGCCTCCGCCCTCATGTATGCGGATATTGCGGAAGTAGCTGTTGCCGTTTTGCGGAAAGCGGTCATGGTCTGCCGTGAAGAAAAGATATTGGAAACCGCCTGTATAATACGCCCCTACCGGAATGGTATAGTGCTGCCACGTTGCCCCGCCTTCATAGTTGGCAAAATCGCTAATGCCCCAGCTTTGCACGCCGAAAAGGCGGAAGGTGCGCGAAGCCGTTATCGTTTCGTTCTCATCAAAGCCGATGCCGTGGATCTCCCCTTCCTGGGTAGAGCCAAAATCAAACTCAAGCACAGTCTGCGGAGTGACCGTGTAAGGGAGGCGGATCGCTTTCCAGGCATTGCCATGAAGGTAAAGGACTTCCCCATCTGCAAAGAACCCCGCCTGGCCTTGATCCTGAGGGCCGCCAAAAGAGAACAAGCCTTCTGCTGAAAAATCAACTGCTGTACAGCGCAAAGTATCTGTTGAAACGGTATCTGCCGGAGGCAGGCAGAACAAGGTAGTATCCCCCTGCCCAAAAGCTCCGCCGGTAGCCAGGACAGCCCCCGAAGTATCCTGCAAAAGGTAGTAGCCCTCCCCAAAATCACAACAGATGCCATCTCCGTAGCTGTCGCTCACCTCGAAGGTATAACAGCCTTGCGGCAGGCAAAATGACGCCACAATCAGCTCGTTAGGCTGTCCCGCATAGGGGCCGCCCTGATACAAGGCTTCGCCTGCCGTATCCCGTATAGCCCACTGCGTCTCCAAGGCATATTGGTCGGTCATCAGCTCCAGCCTCAACGGCAAGCCCGCGCAAGTATCCTGCCCGGCTAAAACCGTATCTGCACAGGCTTGCAGACAAGCTGCTTCTGCTATTTCATAACGGATGACATTTCCGGGCTGAGGCCCAAAGCCTTTGGTGAAATCAATGCCCACCTCACGGATATGGCAATAGCTCATAATCGTGCCCCCATCCTGTGGGATGCCAGGAGAAGGGCAGCTGCCTTCTGTCACCCCTGCGCAATCGTCTATGGCGGTGTTATCGCCATTCCATACACAGGCATGCGTATGCCTTGACCCCAGCTGATGCCCAAGCTCGTGCGCTATGACCATAACAGAGTAGGAATAAGCAGGCACTTCAGCAAATCCAGTGCTGATGCTGGAAAAACCATGCTGTGGGCCCGTAGCCCGGCAAAGCCCCGACAAATAGGCCACGCCCCCGCTTGCCTGATAGCTCAGCAGGTGGGCAAGGTCGCCGTTAAAACTGCTGCGCTCCGCTACAAATTGGGAAAGCAAATGAAAACTATTGGTGCCTCCGTAAGGGCTGATGCCATCCCAGAGCAGCACCTCGGAAAGCCTTAGCTGCACCCCTTCATTGGCATACAAGACCGCTACCTGATTGAACAGCGCCGTTACGAAATCCAATGCGGGCTCAGCCCCTCCTTTCTCCTGTACAATATCGTAGTCGACCTCTAAGTAAACCCCGACACAAGGTGCTTCGGTGCGGCCCTCTAACTGTGGCGCGAGCTGTTCTGCCACATAATCATCGCCTTCGTCTGAGGTGGCGCACAAGAATGGTATTTCCCGCAGCAGGCCTGTATCCTTGTAAAGCACATGCCCGCCCCCACCGGCAGCCTGCCGGGCATTTGGCCGGCGGCCTAAGACCCAATTGCCACCTCCCGGCCAGCTGATCAGCCCCATAATTTCGCCTTCGACAACACTCACCGCTGCCAATGACCCCGGAACACCTTCCACGGTACCCTGATAGTGGGCACCTGATGCGCTGCGGGGCAACGGCCTGCCGTCTGAGGCACGGCGGGGCACAAACCCTGGCAAGGCGGGGGCCACCTCGACAAGCAGCAGCGCAATGCCTGACCGGCCTGCTATCCCGGGGAGGGCCAGCCTGATGGCACTCGGCTTCTCCATCTGCAGCTGAGACAATCGCTCCATATCAGCTTCGAGCCATTGAACATCAGCCGGCCTGAGCCCGGCTGCGCTGCCCTCCGCTCTTTTTGTGCGGACTGCCCGGAAAGGCTCGTACCGGATAAATGATGTAGATACTGAGGCCTGAGCCACCAAATCGGCAGGCTTCAATGGGGATTGGGCATAGCAGCCCAAGGCTGCCAATAAGGCAGCTGCAATCATAATAAATCGCATTGGTTTGTTTTTACGGTTTTTGGTCAATATCCTACTGATGGGCAACAGGTAACCCTCCGCACCATCAGCCGGCTTTGATTAAGCATACAACACCTGCTGTAAGGTGCAGAAAACTCCAGCCCTGCAAAAAAGACACATACAGCATTGCCACCGAAACAGCTCAGGCTGCTATGGTCATGCTGTGCGCTAATTATGCGCCCTGACTTATGAATAGATTTGATGCGCCAAGGATCAGTGCAGGGTTATAGTGGCGCTTCCCTTCACCCCCTATGCCTTTTCCAGTCACTTAGCTCAGGCGAAGCTCCCGAAAAAGCCGGCGTATGGTTGAAAAATGCTCATTTCCCCCACTACACTGACCCGACGCATCAAGTCTAACTGAGTAAAGATTGTGATTTGCTATTGGCATAAATAAGATGCCCCGGGGCTTGCTCGCTGGGGCAGAAAACCACAGCAGCCGTTTCGTATTCTCATCGTATGGGGCACCGGCGGCCCGGTGGTGAATGGAATTCAAGGTGCAGGCAGAGACTGCCTTTGTCGTCGTCTTGATTATTATTGGCACAGAAAAGGATACGCTCTCCCCAAGCTGTACTCCCCTCCTGTTGTTTTCATTGAGTGAGACAAAGCTAAGGGGTTTTATACATATTGTCAAAAATATAAACTAAAAATAATCCTATATGAAATTTTTAATAAAATGTTATCTTGCAGCACAATTTGCTCAAGGCACCGCCGTTTTAGCCCGTTGGCCGCCCCCTCGCCCGATCATCAGAAAACGCCCCCCAAGCCGCCTGAGCAGGCCAGGCTATAAAAGATATGGAGGAAAAAAAGCAGCCATCCAGGCAATTGGGCAGCTCCCAGCTGTTCAACACAAGTACCACAAAAGTTCGTAAATAAATGGCAACCAGATATTTAAGTTAAAAAAATATCAGCTTTATTTTCTTGCGCCTACGTACACAGCCCCATAAATTTGCTAATCGAATGTATGCCCAATAGCCTAGCAGGCTTCGCTATTAATTTAATGGCGAAGCCTACTAGCACCTCCAAATTCCTGACAACAAATTTTGTGCATATGTGTGTTCTGCCGGGCAGTTCGGGCTGCCCGGCTTTTTTATTGCCCCCCTTGCAGGTACGCTCCCTCATGTGCCGCCCTACGCCCAGATCAGGGGGCACAAGCCTGCACCGCTTACCTTACCGCCCCCTTTACCGGAAAAATCCTTACCTTGCTTTGCTGAATAAAGGCTGGCTCTGGCCAGGCAGGCTTCCATTTCAACTTCAACCATGAGAATCGCTTCGTTTTTCGCAGGTGCAGGCGGGCTCGACCTGGGCTTCCAAAGGGCTGGCTTCGATGTTATCTGGGCCAATGAGTACGACCGGGATATCTGGGAGACTTATGCCAAAAACCACCCGCACACCCATCTGGAAAAACGCAGCATCACGGCCATTGACCCCACCGAGATCCCCGACTGCGACGGCATGATAGGCGGGCCGCCCTGCCAAAGCTGGAGCACTGCCGGCAAACTACGGGGCATCAACGACAACCGGGGCAAACTCTTCTACGATTTCATCCGCATACTCGAAGAAAAGCAGCCGAAGTTCTTCCTGGCAGAAAATGTAGCCGGCATGCTGCTGCCCCGCAACTCGGAAGCCCTCAACAGCATCAAAAAGCTATTCAAAAATGCCGGGGCAGGATACGACCTCTCCTTTCAGCTCATCAACGCCCGGGACTACCTCGTGCCCCAAGACCGCAAGCGGGTCTTCTTCATTGGCTACCGCCGTGACCTCGGGCAGCGGTTCGAGTTTCCGGAGCCTATCGATATGAAGCTGAGCCTAAAGTCGGCCATAGGCGACCTACAGGACCTTGCCATCCCCGCACGGGATGGCAACTACACCAACGGCAGAGCTTGCCGGGTGCCCAACCACGAATATTTCACCGGCGGCTTCTCCAGCCTCTATATGTCCCGCAACCGCGTGCGCAGCTGGGATGAGGTCTCTTTCACCATTCAGGCCAGCGGCAGGCATGCCCCTCTCCACCCACAGGCCCCAAAAATGGAAGCAGTGGACAAAGAGACGCGCCGCTTCGCCAAGGGCAGCGAGCACCTCTACCGCCGCCTCAGCGTGCGCGAAGTCGCCCGCATCCAAACCTTCCCCGATGACTTCATATTCTACTACAAAAACCTGGCCGCTGCCTATAAGATGATCGGCAATGCCGTGCCTGTGCGCCTCGCCCAAGTCATCGCCAGCAAAATCATGGCCGATTTTGGTTGAACAACCGCTGTTGGGCTGCCTGCTCCTGCCGCAAACGGGAAAGGAAGGTGGGGAAATGCCTGCTAAATCTCATCTACTTAGGGTATTTATAATTCTTGCTTGCCCTTAACAAGCCCAATAAAATGCTTTAGATTAAGTAGCTCATTTTGGTACTCTTTTGGAAAAAAGGAGATATACTGCTTAGGAACGACAAGTTTAACATTTGCCTTCTTCATTTCTGCTAATTGATTTTTTGATATTCCTTGCTGAATGGTAAACAAATGCTTTAAAGGTATTTTTTCAGCTTCATTTAAAATTTGTCGCCACCTATCCTTGCAAGTTGTCTTTGCTGCCAGAAAAGTTAAACTATCATCTCCTTTCACTGACATTTCGTACTTTTCTTTGCTTGGAAATAAAAAGTCTGGTTTTTTATTTCCATCAATTCTTGCCTGAGCATCGAAAACTAAACTACTAGCCACAAAAATTTTCTCAAGGTGGTGTTCTAAAGACTTACCAGCCCTACTTTTCCTACGATTTAGGATAGAATTAGCTGTTTTAACGAGTTCCTCTACTGATAAAAAAGGACGCTCAATTATTTTAGAGTAAAACTTGTTTTCTATGGCTTTAAAGAGTTCGAACTCATATTCTAACCATTTTAAGATTATCTTATCAGGTTTAGTGATCACTTCTCCTGTGACTCTAGATTTACCCTTCGATAGGCAAATACGTGCCATATCAGCAATTTCCCTAGTTGGAGGGAACTCACCTGAAGTAATTCCTGATATATAGCTTTGGAAACAAGATAGGACCCAATCTCTTTCGCTTATTTGTTTATTTGTATTGATTAGCTTATTTGTATCTGTCGGGGAGATGTTAAAAGCTGAGAAAAAATCTTCTATCTCATCGTCTGTTGAAAGGACATAACCTCTATAAAAATCGCCTCCAACTTTAGCTAGAATCAATAAATCTCCAACGTTTTCATCTTCAAAGAAAGGAAAACCTTTTCCAAAACGAGTTAATCTATATTCATTTCTTGTTTTAGCTCCATAGTAAGTAAAAGCACTCTCTGTTTTAAAGTCATCCTGCCATATAATCTCAATTTCCCTTTTAACAACAGTACCCCTCTTTTGAGGAGAGTCAAACATTAATGGGATAGTACTTTTAGGCATATAAAATCCTGCCTGGTGAGCACCTGTTTTACCTGCATCATTTGCAGATATAAACTTGCAGAAAGCGTATTCCGCTTTACTTACAACATCAATTACACTTTGTAGAATTTCGCTCATTAAGTATGACTTCTGTTAGTTTATTCCCTATGGCACGAACTAAGGGCATTACAACTGAATTCCCGAACTGACGATATGCTTGTGTATCAGAAACAGGGATCACGAAAGACTCGGGGTAACCTTGTAATCTTGCACACTCTCTTGGGGTCAACTTTCGTGGGTTCTTGCCCTCTTGAGGAATCAGTATCTCTGATCCATCCTTATAATACCTAGCACTAATTGTACGAGTAATACCTTCAAAATCTACTAAACCGAAACCAAAGCCATTTCCTTTCTCTTTATGCTTCTTTGCATAATTTTGAAGGTAATTCCACAACTTATCAGAAAGTGTATATTTCGGGTCAACCCTTTGTTCCAGTATTTCTTCTACTATGCAACTTGGATCTGGCAGTTCCGGAAAGCCAAATTCCTCTTCACCATTATATATTGCTTTGTCAAAGCCTGCGATAAAGATTCGCTCTCTATGCTGAGGAACAAAATGCTTCCCATCCAAAACCTTATAATGAATTGAATACCCTAGCTCCTCAAGAGCACCTTTTATTACTTTAAAAGTTTTACCCTTATCGTGAGATACAAGATTCTTTACATTTTCTAATAAAAACGCTTTAGGTCTCTTCTTATCAAGAATACGGACTATATCAAAAAAAAGTGTGCCTTGAGTCTCATCTTTAAATCCATGTTCCTTTCCTAAACTTTTTTTCTTACTCACCCCCGCTATTGAAAATGGTTGACAAGGAAAACCCGCTAATAGTACATCATGATCAGGAATTATATCTTCGTCTATTTTTGTAATATCTCCGAAAGGGACCTCTCCGAAATTCGCTTCATAAGTCTTCTTTGAAAATTTGTTCCACTCGGATGTAAATACACACTTGCCACCAAGATTTTGAAATGCTAACCTAAAGCCCCCAATTCCAGCAAACAAATCAATAAATTTGAACTTAGGCTGCAAAGGCGGAGGGAAGGGGACATCATACTTAATTGGTAATTCGTACTGAAATTCCGAGTCTTCAGCTAACCCAAGCTCAAGCAAATATTGTTCAGCCTCTTCCTCAAAAATCGCTCCTGTAGTATTCTCTTTATTCTGTAAATAATGAGTCAAATAGGCTAGCCCCTCACCACCGTCTAGCTTTCTTGGATCTAAGTTGAAATGGCGCTTTAGGCTTGAGTATTTGACACTTTTAGCCTCCATAATAGCTCTGTCTACCTTCATAAGACAATCGTTCAAATTCTTTTTTATATCACTTCCCCAAAACCGGATGACAGTCCAGCCTTCTTTCCTCAAAGTCGCCGAAACAACTTTATCTCTCTCAATGTTTGACTCAATTTTTTTATGCCAGAAGTCCACGTTAGATTTTATCCGCTCCTTAGAAGTAACCCAGTCTTTTCCATGAAAAAAGTCGCCATCGCAGAATATTGCGATTTTAAATTTCCGTATCGTAAAATCAGGTTTTCCAAAAATTTTATCATTATTCTTTCGATACCGATGCCCTCTTGCCCAAAGAGCTTTGCCAAGAATTAACTCAATTTCAGTATTCTTGCTTTTTATAGCCTGCATATTCTTCCGCCGCTGCTCTTTAGTCAAAACATCCATATCACAAAAATAACCTTTAGATTTTAAAAAAATTTGTGTTTTAAGAAAAAA
>NZ_VOOR01000036.1 GCF_007993045.1 Phaeodactylibacter luteus | reverse complement strand
CGTCTCGCATACCCGCAGGCTGCCCGCATAGGGCAGCTTGACGGGTATGCATTGTTCATCGCTGTTTTCTTTTTTCTCTCTTCTTAAAAGAGAGTTTTTATTGAATTATTCTTTAGTTGAAATTTAAGCGGTTTGCTTTTCAGAACTTCAATATTCTCCAATTTCTTTAGGTAAGAAGTCATTTTTCTTGATGACCAATCTAATTGAAGTTTTTTAATTATCTCTTTGGATGAGAAAGCATTTTCTTTGAGCAAGTCAAATAAACTATTGTTATCTAATTCAACCTCTTTTTTAATTGGGGTAGTAGCAGGTTCTTTTAATTTTTCTATTACAGGTTCAGGAGCAGAATAACTTCCATTAATCACCTTATCTCCTTTGAAATCTACTCCAACAGCTCCTTTTTGGATTAGAAGTAAGTTTGCATTTTTCTCTTTTGGATTTGGATATCTTACATAGATAGTTCTTCCTTTTTTTAATCCGTCTTGAACACCTTCCCAAGTCCCTCCCTTTTGACTTGATTCTGCTACATAGATTTCATTTGCTAATCCATAAATTATCGGATTTCTTGCCATGGCTAAACCAACACTCCATTTTGCTCTTGGATGAAAAGTACTTAACACAAGTAAATTACCTTCTACTATTTCCTTATAATATTTCTTGAACCCCGATTTAAATGTTGTTATTCCTTGAGGCAAAACAATAATACTTTGACCGTTATATTTCAATGCACTATCAAGAGCTTGTCTATCTACTCCTTTAGCAAATCCACTAACTACAACTTTATATTCTTTTGATGCTTTTTTTGCAATGCTATCTGTAAAATCTAAAGAAGTTTTTGATGCTTTTCTTGACCCGACAATTGCAATTGAATTCTCTAAAAGAAGTTGTTTATTCCCTTTAGCATATATAACTGGAGGAGTGTGCTTGACTTTTAGATTTTTCTTTAGTGTGTTGGAAAATTCTTTGGAATTAATAGGTATTACCTCAAACCCCTGTGAAATCAAGTCTTCCGCATAGAAAGAGTTATTAGGAATTTCTTCTTTTGCTTTTTCTAAAGAATAAGTTTCTTTTTTGGTAAGTCCGAAATCTCTTATCCATTCAGATTGTGTTAAAGAAAAAAATTCTTCAAAATTCGATTCCCTTTCATGAAAAATCTTGACTATTAAACGATTTTTTTGCTCTGTTCTCCATTTAGGTAAATGAGCAATCGTTATCCAATGTGGCGTTTCTGATAATTGTAGCTTATTCATATGTCACCTCCGACAGTTTTGGCAATAATTAAAGGTGCTATTTTTATTGCTCCTAATTTTGTTAAATATCGTCCGACTTCCTTGATTGTTGCACCACTATCATAGATGTCGTCCACTAATAAAACGGATTTCCCTACTAAATCGTTTGCATCTTCAAAGGTAAACGCATTCTTTACGTTATCCCTTTTTAGTAAACCTGTCTGAAATATTTTTTGAGAGTCTGTCACTCTCGTCTTTTTCAGTCCGTCTGAAATAGGAAATTTAAGAACTTTTGCAATCTTTTGTGCAAAATTCTTGACTAAATCTCCCGATTCAGTTGGCGGAATGTACAAAACTACGTCAAATCTCTCTTTTCCATAGTGTTTTCTAAAAGCCTTTAGAGTTAGTTTTAGCAGCCAATCAGGAAAATCTCCTCCATTTTGATATTTGCTATTATGCAATGCTTGTCCTACATTCGACACACCATAATATGAAGCAGCGATACCATTAACAATTTTTGATGTTCTTGATTCCACTTTTAGTACTGGGAAATAGCTTTCCCTAAAATCCGTCAATTTATTTTGCCAATCGTTTGTAATCGTAATTCCAAGTCTTTTTCCTCTGTCATTATCGCATACTCCACATGTAGTAGAAAAATCATCTCCTAAAAAATCACATAAAAACTTCATTCTACAGCTTGTCAGTTCTGCATACTCAATCATCTTGGCAAAGTCAGTTTGCTTCGCAGTCCTTAATGTCTCAAATGGCTCGGTGTTTAGTTCGGGGGCATTAAACTTGTACTCGTAATATTTTCGCCTTCCTTCAATTACTTGATTTACAATTCCCTGTTCGATTAAGTCTGAAAGGATTACATTGATTTGTGTTTGCTTGATATTCGTTTTCTTTATTACACCATTTCTACCAAGTCTTTCCCGCTTCAATACATTAATAACTCGTTGATATTTTTTAATCGGAGGTCTTCCACCGTCAATAAATGCTTGTGGCAAAGCAAGGTCATCTTTCTTGTTGTAAAACAGAATAATATTAGAAGGGTTTCCGTCTCTACCTGCTCTACCTATCTCTTGATAATAATGAATTGGAGAAACTGGAATTTGGGTATGAATAATAAATCGGATATCTGGTTTGTCAATTCCCATTCCAAGTGCATTGGTAGAAACAACGCACTTGTAGCTATTATTTAGAAGTCCTTCTTCTACTCTTTGTCTTGTTTCAGAATCTAACCCTCCATTGTAAAAGGTAGAATTGATATTTAGATACTCGAACCACTTGGAATAGATTTCAGTATTGACCTGTGTGCCTGTGTAAATTATCCCGCTGCCTGTTAAGTTCGGTAAATTCTTGCCTAACCATATCATCTTTTCATCTTCCGATTCCACATGAACTACCCACAATCTTAGATTATCTCTTATGAGGTTTCCCCTATACGAAGCAATATTCTTTCCTATCTGCTTCTTTATGTCTTCCTCAACTCTTTTTGTTGCCGTAGCTGTTGTAGCTAAAACAGGAAAGTTTTTTGGCAGTAGATTTACAAGGTTAATAATCCTTCTAAATGCTGGTCTAAAGTCATGTCCCCAAACTGATATACAATGTGCTTCATCAACTACGACCATTGATAAATTCATCGTCTTTGCTGCTTGAAGCCATTCTACATTTTCCATTCTTTCGGGTGCGATGTAGAGAATTTTGATTTTATTGTTTTTGGCTTCTTCAATTATCTGCTCGTTTTCTTCGGATGTCTGATTTGAGTTTATACATTTTGCATTTATACCAAGCTGTTGCAACTTATTCACTTGGTCACGCATCAAAGCAATCAATGGAGAAAAAATTACTGTTGTTCCTGAAAATTGAGTTGCAGGAAACTGATAGCACAATGATTTTCCAAAACCCGTTTTTTCAATCAAAAGAATTCTTTCGCCATTAAAAACTCTTTCGATAACTTCCCATTGGGTATCATAAAATTTTGATAGATTGAAAGTAGTTTGCAGTTTAGTTTCTGCTTGGTTTCTTGTCATTTGTTTTTTCTTTTTTTTAATAGCGATGAACTCGCTAATACACGCACTTCCACCCTCATTTGTCGTTCTTTTTCCCACTTTGCCCAGGCTGAGCCTACCTGCTTGTAGGGCTAGGCGTGCCAAGCTAAAGCCCAGACAATGCTACAATATACAAAAAAGCCACAATGCTGCCTACTTGCCAATAGAAAAAAACAGCCTGCCGGTAGGCCAGTGAGGCTGCCCGGTGGGGAGGTGCCACCCCTTGGCAACGGACTAGCGCTGCGGAGGGGCGGCAGGCCCCTTAGGGCCGAGCGAAGAGCGAGCCCCGTAGCATAGCGGCACCTGCCGTTGGGCAGGGGCAGGCCCAAAAGCATATCCCGCTAGCCTTAATAAGCTTTATCTCCTGCCCCCCCCCAACGGCGAGCGGGCACAGAAAATCAGCTCGCCGTATTTTGGGCTTCCTGCTGCAGCGCCTCGATATTCCGGATGAGCAGGCGGCGGCGGTCGAAGGTGAGGATGTTTTTATTGCGCAGCTCGTTGAGGATAGTGGTCACGGTTTGGCGGGAGGTTGCTGTGAGGTTGGCCATTTCCTGGTGGGTCATAAACTTGCGCACCACCACTTCATAGCCTACGCGCTGCCCTTTCTCCCGCGCCAGGCCAAGCAGGAACTCTAGCACACGGGTGCGGGAATCCTTGAACACAAGCGACTGGAAACGCTGCTCCATATCCAACATGCGCGACCCCATGGTTTTTAGCAAGAACAAGCCAAATGCACTATGCACTCTCATCATTGCCTTTACATCAGATACGGTAAGCACGCAAGTTTGGGTATCTTCCATGGCGTAGGCAAAGTCGTGGCGCCGGTCTTTGCCGATCAGCGAAAGTTCTCCAAAGACCTCCCCCGGGCCAAGGATGGCTTTGGCAATTTCTTTGCCCTGCCCGCTGTACGTCCCAATTTTCACCCTGCCGTCTGTGATGAAGAACATCCGGTCGGCATATTCATCGGGCAGGTAGATGTACTCCCCTTTATCAAAAGACTTGTGCTCGTGGGCGTCCAAGGCTCCCTTAGACAGTTTTTGAGGGCATAGGAGCCCCGTAAGGTCAACATTTTCGAGGTACCACAAAGATTGGTTGTTCATGCCTGCGAGGTTGTAGGTAATAGACTTGGTGCGCCGGGGGCCATTGCGGGGTTAGCATGGCGCTCCCCTTCCCAGGCTATGCTTTTCCCAGTCACTTAGCTTAGGCTAAGCTCCTGAAGCAAAGCCTGCGCGTGGTTAAAAACAGCTCATTGTACCCCACTAAACTGCCCCGGCGCATCCATTCTAACCTTTAAATCGTGGAATGCCAGGTTTCGTTGCCCGGCACCAGCCCAAAGTGTCCGCAAGGCTACAGTATAGCTTATTCGTCGGGGCGGAGATCAAACCGGCGCTGCATCTCTTGGAGCAGCGGGTTGGTCTCCCTCATAGCGAGGTATTTCTCTTTGCTGCTCATCAACCGTTTGGGCTTAGGGGGCGGGGCCTCCGCTTCGCGCTTTTCCACCTCAATCGACATCATCAGAGCGGGGAAGCACAGCTGCTCGCGCAGAAACTCTACCAGGCCTCCCTCTTGCCGGATGGTATCTTTGGCCAGGAGGGAAGAGACCGTGACAGAGATTTCCTCCTCGCTTTTCAGGGCGAGCACTGCATTTTTCATGATCACTTTGACCGACTCCTGCTCTGCCTGATCGATATAAACTTGCCAGGCCTGCTGCACGCCCTGCAGGGCAAGAGGCTGTACTTTTTCGGGCTCCTCCTCCTGCTGTTCGGCTTTCAATTCTGAGCGCAAAGCACTCAAGTTGAGGGCGCCCAGTTTGTGTTTGCTAGGCTTGGCAGCAGGCGGAGCATTGTCAGGTTCTGGCTGGGCAGCAGGCGCTGCGGCAGTTTCAGGCAGTGGCGGTGCAGGCGGCATTTCGGCCCGAGCTGTGGGCGCAGGCGGAGCAGCGCTCACGTCAGCCGTTTTTTTTTCCGGGATAACTGCTGTGGCCCCACTTTCGCCTATGGCCACAGAGCGGTTGATGAAGGTCATTTTCAGTAAAGCCAGCTCCACGTGCAGGCGTTTGTTGCGCGCCAAGCGGTACCCCAAATCGCATTCATTGGCGACATTGAGGGCGGTAAGGATAAACCGAGCCGGGGTATAGCGTGCCTGCTCTTCGTAGCGGTCGCGCAGGCTGCCGCTCACCTCCAAGAGCTTAAGCGTATCGGGGTCTTTGCAGACCAACAAGTTGCGCAGGTGCTCGGAGAAGCCGCTCAAGAAGATATCAGGGTCAAACCCCTTGCGCAGTATCTCGTCGAACAGCAGCAGCATCCGGGTGCTGTCTTCTGTGAGCAAAGCATCTACAACCTGGAAGAAGTAATCGTAATCGAGCACATTGAGGTTCTCGATGACATCATCGTAGGTGATGCGGTTGCCCGAAAAGGATACGATACGGTCAAAAATAGAAAGGGCATCCCTTAGGGCGCCATCTGCTTTCTGCCCAATGATATGCAGGGCATCTTTGTCCGCATCAATATGCTCCGTATCGCAGATCCCCTGCAGATGGGCGACCATATCCGGCACCAAGATACGGCGGAAGTCAAAAATCTGGCAACGGGAGAGGATAGTAGGGATGATCTTGTGCTTCTCCGTTGTAGCCAGGATGAAGATCGCATAAGGAGGGGGCTCCTCCAACGTTTTCAGAAAGGCATTGAAGGCCTGCTGTGAAAGCATATGCACCTCATCAATGATAAAGACCTTATACTTGCCCTGCTGCGGCTGGAAACGGACCTGCTCAATGAGGGCACGGATGTGCTCTACGCTGTTGTTGGAGGCTGCATCGAGCTCGGTGATATTGAAAGAAGCGTTAGCGTTGAAGGCATTGCAGGAATCACAGTTGCCGCAAGGCTCGTGGTCAGGCGTCACATTTTGGCAGTTCAGCACTTTAGCCAGGATACGGGCACAAGTCGTTTTGCCTACCCCCCTAGGCCCGCAGAATAGGAAAGCATGGGCAAGGTGGTCGTTCTGCAAGGCATTTTTCAGCGTTTGCGAAACGTGCTGTTGCCCCACCACCTCATCGAATCGGGCGGGGCGGTACTTTCTGGCGGAAACGACAAAGTTGCTCATACGGTAATGTGGGTTCTGAAGTCCAAATGCTGCTGCCTAAAGCACAGGCTGTATTTACAAAGGTAGTAAAAAGCCAAAGGGAATTCCAGCTCGGGCAACAAGGCAAAAGCCCAGGAAATTTTCTTCCCCTCCAAAGCGAATGACGGCAGAGAGGATTACCTTTGCAGCCGGGCGCAAACCAGATTGCCGTTTTTTTTTTGGCCTGCCCAGCCTGCTTCGTGGGATAGGGGCCTGCTCCTGCCACAGGGCAGGAGCCGCTATGCTACGGGGCTCGCTGCCCGCTCGGCCCCTCGCCCTACAGGCGTCGGGTCTAGCCTTCGGCCACCCCTGCGCAGCGCTAGGCCGGCTCCACCCTAAAGCCGGCAAGGCTAAACGCTAGCGACATTTTGGTTTACGCCTTTGCAGCTTGCTATGCCGGGCAGCCCATACCTGAGGAGGGCCTGTGCCATATCAGGTTGCTGCCCCGTATGCGGTCTTCTTCAGGGAACACCCAAAAACAGACAACCATGAAAATAGCCATTGCCCAGCTCAACCTCCACATCGGCAACTTTGAAGGGAATACCCAGAAAATGCTCACTGCTATAGGCCAGGCCAAAGCGCAAGGCGCAGACCTCATCTGCTTCAGCGAACTGGCAACGGTAGGCTACCCTCCAAGAGACTTTCTGGAGTTTGAAGATTTTGTTGAAATGGCACAGGAATCCGTTCAGCGGCTGGCCGATGCCGCCCGCGGTATTGCCGTTGTGGTGGGCACGCCCGTGCCCAACCCTCGTGTAGAAGGCAAAGACCTCTACAACGCTGCATGCTTCCTGCATGAAGGCCAAATTTTGCATACACAGCACAAAACGCTGCTGCCCACCTATGACATCTTCGATGAGTACCGCTACTTCGAGCCGGCTTCCTCTTGGCAAGTCGTGGAGTACCAAGGCAAAAAAATTGCCCTGACCGTGTGTGAAGACATTTGGAACATCGGCAACGAAAACCCACTTTACACCATTTCCCCTATGGACGAGCTCATCCGGCAGGCACCTGACTTCATCCTCAACTTATCCGCTTCCCCCTTCAGTTATACGCAGGCCGATGCACGCACCAAAGTGGTGCGCGCTAATGTAGAACGCTACGGCATCCCTATGTTTTATGTGAACCACTGCGGGGCGCAGACTGAAATCCTCTTCGATGGTGGCTCCTTGGCTGCTTCAGCCGATGGCAAAATCTTCGACGAGCTCCCTTATTTTGAAGAAGCCCTGCGGGTTTACGACCTGGATGAAGTGGCCGCAGGCGGCCGGGAACGGCTGCAGCCACGCGATAAAATGCGCCTGATACACGATGCCCTGGTGATGGGCATACGGGACTATTTCAAAAAGCTGGGCTTTAAACGGGCCATACTAGGGCTGTCCGGTGGGATAGACTCTGCGCTCGTGGCAGTGCTCGCAGTACGCGCGCTTGGCGCAAAGAATGTCCGCCTGGTGCTCATGCCCTCACAATACTCTTCTGGCCACTCCGTTACCGATGCCCGGAAGTTGGCGGAAAACCTTGGCGCACCCTATGACCTCATTCCCATCGAGCCCATCTACCAAAGTTTCATGGAAGCCTTGAAGCCGCACTTCTGGGCCACTGAGTTCAACATAGCTGAAGAGAACTTGCAGTCTAGGAGCCGGGGCAACCTGCTTATGGCCCTTTCCAATAAATTTGGGCACATCCTGCTCAATACGTCCAACAAAAGCGAAGTAGCAGTGGGCTATGGCACCCTGTATGGGGATATGTGCGGAGGGCTCTCAGTCATAGGAGATTTGTACAAAACGGAGGTATTCGAGCTTTGCCGGTACATCAACCGCGACGAAGAGGTCATACCGGACAACATCATTACCAAGCCCCCTTCTGCCGAGCTCAAGCCCGGACAGAAAGACACGGACAGCCTGCCGGAGTACGAGGACCTCGATGAAATCCTGTTCCAGTACATTGAGCGGCGGCTCAGCCCTCAGGACATCATTGAGCGGGGCTACGACGAGCAGCTCGTACGCAGGGTCCTCCGCCTGGTGAACATCAATGAGTTCAAGCGCCATCAGATGGCACCGGTGCTGAGGGTGTCCGAAAAAGCGTTTGGCATGGGGCGCCGCATGCCTATTGTAGGCAAGTACCTGGCTTAGAGGTGCTAGGGTAGCATTTATGCCGTTCCGTGAAAGAGCTTGCAGGCTGCAACCCGATTGCTCTTAATCCTGTACTTTTTCGCCATAGGCCAAGTCGCCTGCATCGCCCAGCCCAGGCACGATATAAGATTTGGCGGTCAGCTCCTCATCTATAGCCCCTACCCAAAGATGGGCATCGGGCAGCACACGCTGTATGTGCTCAACTCCTGCAGTAGATGCGACAGCCGTGACGATGTGGAGGGAAGCCGGCTCCCCGAATGCTTTCAGCGCCTCTACGGCCAAAGACATAGATGCGCCGGTAGCCAGCATGGGGTCGCATAAAATGAGCGTTTTGCCTTCGAGGGGCGGGCAGGAGATGTACTCTACGTGCACATCAAAGGTGCCATCCTTATGGTGCTTGCGGTAAGCAGACACAAAAGCATTTTCTGCATGGTCCAGATAGTTCAGCATCCCTTGATGAAGAGGCAGCCCTGCACGCAGGATGGTGCCGAGCACCAATGGCTGTGCACATTGCTCGACAGCAGCTTCCCCCAGAGGGGTCTCTACCATTTTGGGCGAGTACTCAAGGGTCTTGCTGATCTCGTAGGCGAACACTTCCCCCAAGCGTTCGAGGTTGCGGCGGAAACGCATGCGGTCTTGCTGAACGCGGGTATCCCGCAGTTCGGCGATGAAGTGGCTAGCCACTGAAGGCTGTTGGCTGAGGTCATAAATCATAAGCTGCTGTATTTGTCCTGCCTGCGCAAAATAGCGGAATTTGGCCATACTTGCGGATGAGCGCCAGGCTGATTTTGGTCATTGGCTGGAAGCGTACTGCAACAGCCGCTCGTAAAGGCCCGCCCAGCCGTTCCAGCCTTGGGCTGATGAGAAAGAACTGTTGTGCCACAATGGCCAGAAATTGCCCCCATCCTCCCGGGCATAGCCTATCATTTGCTGCAGATAGCCCCAAGCCGCTTCAGGCGAAAGCCCCATGTACTGCCGCAGGGTGGCGTCCATCACTGGGAAAGGGTACACCATTAGCGGAAGCTCGGCTTCCTGCCCGAGGTCGTACCAGGGGAAAGGCACGCTCAGCCCTGCCCGATAGCCAGGCTGATCGGCAAAGCCCATGCTGTGGTCTTCACCTATGCCCTGCCCAACCAGATGCCGGTAGGTATCCGGAAGGCGGAGCTTAAGGTAATGCTGACGGCTGCGGGCCGCAGGCTGGCCCGTGATCTCGTAGTAGCGTGCTGCCTCGAGGGCCAGCTGCCCGCGCACCGTATTGGAACGGTAAGAAGGGTGTAGCCCGGTATCAAAACTGCTGGCCAGGCTGGCCAGCAGTTGGCGGTAGGCTAGCCGGCTAGGGGATATATTTTTGTCATAAGGCCCATAATCGCCCAAAAGGAAAAAATAGAGCGGCGACAGGTTGTACGCCCGGTGCTTGCCCTCCAGCCAGCTGAAAGTATGGTAGGGGTCGGGCTCCTGCCCCAGCAGCACAGCGCTCCGCTGACGCAAGCTCTGCCAGTTGCAGGTCAGCAAGTCTTTCCCTATAGCCCCCGCAGTGAGCCAAGCCGGGCGGTGCAGGTAAGCCCAGGCCAAGTCTATATCGTAGGTAGGCCGGAAATGATAAGCCGGCCAGGAGGGGCTCAGCCCCGGAGCAATTTGGGCCAGCACTGGCCAAACTGCCCGGGCCAACTGTTGGAGCACTGGCCGGGCCAAAAAGCCCTCGCGGGCGGCCAGGCTGCCAGAAGCCGGGAAGCGCCCGTGCTCATCGGGCCGAAAAGGCAGGTATTCCTCATAGCGGGCAGCCAGATAGAAAACCCAAGCCGGCCAGTCGAACGGCAAGCAGCCCTGCCCCTCTCCGCAAGGAAAGCCTACAGGGACTCCTGACCACCGGAACACCCTGGCCTCAACGCGCCTTACCCCATCCTCCCACAGCAGCCCGTTGGCAGGCAGCCAAGCCGTGCCATCATCCGGAGGGGAAAGCTGATAACTCAGCCCGGGGGCGCTTCCCCGGCCAACAAAAGCCCCCTTGTCAGAGACCAAACGGTAGGGCATAGGCATAATGTGCTCAAACAGGAGCCGGAAAGCATAGCGAACCCGGGGCGTGTCTGTTTCCGTATATATCCATATAGGCTGCTGCATGGCACAAAGGTAAAGGTTGCCCTTTTCAGGGCTGAAAAAAAGCTGGCCATAATTCATCTGCTGCCCTAACATTATTTGGCAATTTTGCCTAAATTGGAGTAGCTCAACCAAGGGCGCTGGCCGTCAGGGCGTCATTTCTTTTACTTTTCACGGGAACAGCAAAGCCCGGCATAAACCTTTAGCCCTGAGCAATGTATTATTATGGCGGCAGCGGTTGTCTACCCCCTGCCACCATCAATTGAAAAGCTTGTTTGGAGCGGGTTCATCATAAAAATCAAGGATTTATGCCTATCTGCTTTGCCAGCATGGCCGACAAAGCCATTAAACTTGAGCTTAGCGGGCTAAATGAAAAGCTATTCATAAGGCGTTGATTGGCCATCAGGAACGAGCTCCAAACCTATGCTAAGCGCCCTTCCTTACGCCTAACTCAACCCGTCGCCCTTAAAAATTTACGCCTGTGAGAAAAATTCTGCTCTTACTGACCTTGCTGTCCGCTTCAGGCGGGCTCTATGCACAACAGACCTTCGAGACCAACCAAAACATCTACGAAGAGTCTGCGGGTATTGTTTATGACCGGGAGGTGACCGCCGATCTCAAGATCCTGCAGACGGACGGGTTCGCCATCGGCGTCAATATCGGCAAGATCAAAACCTACTACCTTACCCGCTTCCTCAACTTCGAAATCGGCGAGCTCAAACACCCAAAAGAGTACCGGCAAAGCTTCGATTTTCAGCGGCAGTCGGCACGGGTCTCGCGGGCTTTTGTTTTCGGCAAGCAAAACAACCTCTTTGTGCTGCGGGGCGGCTTTGGGGAAAAGCGCTACTTTTCAGAAAAAGCCAAACGGAGGGGCGTGGCTGTGGGGCTGAGCTACAGCGGAGGGGCAACCCTAGGGCTGCTGAAGCCATATTACCTAGAGCTCATCCGGTCTTCAGAGCCTGGGCAGGTGGATGATTTTGTGATCCGAAGCGAAAAATATTCCGAACAGAACGCCAATACTTTCCT
The DNA here is from genome assembly GCF_007993045.1 of Phaeodactylibacter luteus. Lineage (GTDB taxonomy): Bacteria > Bacteroidota > Bacteroidia > Chitinophagales > Saprospiraceae > Phaeodactylibacter > Phaeodactylibacter luteus. The sequence continues at coordinate 40,692 of NZ_VOOR01000036.1, read as the reverse complement.
AGAGATCAGCCGCATTTACGGCTCTTCTGGCTTCGCACAGGGGCTGGGGGAAATCCGTGCGGTGCCCGGCCTGCATGCTAAATTTGCCGTACACTTTGACTGGGGGGCGTTCGATGAGTTTGTGAAAGCCCTCGAAGCCGGCGTACAGGCAGACTTTTTTATGCAGACGATGCCCATTATGGTAGATGCGCCTCAGGTGGCGAACAGCGAGAACAAGTCTCTTTTTCTCAATCTTTATATAAATTTGCAGTTTGGCAAGCGCTGGTAACGGCCTGGTACCGCTACAACCCTGAGCAGGGTTCGGGTGTTAGGGGGAATGAGCGGCACATCAGCGCTTGTGCCCTAGGGCACTCTTCATTATCCAAGGCCGGCTGTTGCTGGCCAGCACCATAAATGACATTCCCATGCTGGAATTACCAATCGTTGAAAGTAAAGCGCAGCGCCGGAAAAAACCCGACTGGCTGCGGGTCAAGCTACCTATTGGGCCAAGCTACAAAAAGGTGCGCAACCTCGTTGACGAATACAACCTGCACACCATTTGCCAAAGCGGCAATTGCCCTAATATGGGGGAATGCTGGGGCGCAGGCACCGCTACTTTTATGATCTTGGGCAATACCTGTACGCGTTCTTGCTCGTTCTGCGCTGTCAAAACTGGCCGGCCGCCGGAATACGACGAGGACGAGCCGCGCCGGGTAGCAGAAGCTATAGACCTCATGCAGGTCAAACACGCTGTGATCACTTCCGTCAACCGCGATGAGCGCAAAGACCGGGGGGCAGAAATCTGGTATCAGACCGTGCGCGCCATCAAAGAGCGTACACCAGAGGTGACCATAGAGACCCTTATCCCTGATGTACGGGCGACTTGGGACGCGCTAGAGCGCATGATCAGCGCTGGCCAGGAGGTGGTTTCCCACAATATGGAAACGGTGGAAGCCCTCTACCGTAAAGTGCGCCCGCAAGCCAAGTACAAGCGCAGCCTAGAGCAGATACAGCGGACCAAAGACTACGGCAAGCGGACCAAATCCGGCATCATGGTCGGCCTGGGCGAGACCGACGAGCAGGTGTTTCAGACAATGGACGACCTCGTGGCGCATGGTTGCGACGTGCTCACGATCGGGCAATACCTGCAGCCTACCAAAATGCACCTCGATGTAGTGGAGTTTGTGCACCCGGACAAGTTTGCAGAGTACAAGGAAGTGGGCCTCGCCAAGGGCTTTGCTTTTGTGGAAAGCTCCCCGCTCGTGCGCTCAAGCTACCACGCCGAGCGGCACTTGTAGCACAACCGGGCATACCTAACATAAGGACGGGCGGTACGGGCTTTGGGCTGTGCCGCCCGTCCTTTTTACGCTTCGTTAAAGGTCTGTTAAACCACAGACAGGGCCTGCCCCTAAGCGTAACTTTGCCGGGCTGAAATTGTAACTATTACCAGCAACGCGCGAGCCATAAATTTGCGCAACTGATGGTTATGCCCTAATTTGAAAGGTGCAAACCGTATTTCACCGCCTTAACAAAAGGGGTACAATCCATGAATAAAAAAGCAATATGGGCCATTATCGGACTGATGAGCGCAGCCGTGCTCGGGGTAGTTATCCTACAAATGGACCTCATCCGCACCGCTGTGCAGGTCAATGAAGCCCGCTTTGAAAAAAATATTTATGCCGCCCTCAACTCCGTATCCCGCAGGCTTAAGGTGGAAGAGAGCCAAGACATCCTCAACAACTCCCTGAACGGCTTCAGCGCCGCATATTTTCAAGAGACGCGGGAGTTCAGCAACGGCGGCCCGCTGAAACGGCCGCCCGGCAAAGTATGGGAAAACCTCCCCTTGCCCGGCAACGGCAGCGCCCTGAACCGCAACGACTTGTTCGAATGGCTGATCACAGAGCTGTCCAACAACTGCAATACCCCGGAGTGCAAGGCCCGAAAGGACACCTACCGTACCCTCATGGTCTACTTTGAGCAAAGTGCGCGGGAGTTCCCCCTCGAACAGCGCATCAAGCTGCAGCAGCTCGACAAGTTCCTCAAACGAGAGCTCTCCAACCGGGGCATAGATACCGAATACACTTATGGAGTGTTCTCCCGCAGCAGCAACAGCTTCATCATCGCCGACGGGCACTATGTGGTGGAAGATGCCCACCCCAAGGAGCTGCTGCCCGGCTTTCAGACCATCTTCAACTCCCGCTATAAAGTAGACCTTTTCCCGGAAGAGAACCCCTCCCCCGGTATGCTGATGATCCACTTCCCGCAGCGGACGAGCTTCGTGTGGCGCTCGCTTTGGCTCAACTTCATCGGGTCCATTATTTTTACCGCCATAATCCTCTTCTGCTTCGCGTACACCATCAACGTTATCTTCCGCCAAAAGAAGCTGTCTTCTATGAAGACCGACTTCATCAACAATATGACGCACGAGTTCAAAACGCCGATCGCCACCATCTCCCTAGCTGCTGACTCCATCACCAGCCCTATTATTGCCGGCAAGGCAGATAAAGTCAGCCGCTTTGCCAACATAATAAAACAGGAAAATAAACGTATGAATAGTCAGGTGGAAAAAGTGCTGCAGATGGCGCTGCTTGACAAAAAGGACTTCTCCCTGAAAATCTCTGACGTCAATCTGCACGACATCATCCACCGCGCAGTCGAGAATATCGGGCTGCAGGTAGAGCAAAAAGGCGGGCAGGCCACCGCTGAGCTGAACGCAGCCAACCCGATGATTGAAGGGGACAGTATCCACATTTCTAACATCATCAACAATCTGCTGGACAACGCCAACAAATACTCTCCCGATGAGCCGGACATCACGGTTGCCACGCGGAGCGTGCCCAACGGGGTGGAAGTCAGTATAGCCGATAAAGGCATTGGCATGAACAAGGAACAGCGCAAGCACATCTTTGATAAATTTTACCGGGTACATACCGGCGATTTGCACGATGTGAAAGGCTTCGGCCTCGGCCTGAGCTATGTGAAAGCGATGATGACTGCCCACAAAGGGCAGATAGACGTCAAAAGCGAACCTGGGAAGGGAAGCACTTTTATTTTGTTTTTCCCGTTTAAACATTAAGCGCGTGTTGGGATTTTGGCCTTCTAGTCGAAAACTAGCAATTTTTTGATTAGACGAGGCCCGAAAACCGGAGTTGAGCCAAGTCCCGCTTTTGATGCACAAAAGCGGGAAGGATTTTCGGGGCGAAGCATAAGCGGAAAAGTGTCCCGCTGTCTAGCGGGACAGACCGATTACTAAAGTCCCAACACGCTCTAATACTGGCACAACGAACGGGCATAACGCCCTGCGGCAACAGCCCCGAGCGGCTATCTTTAACCCTACTTGAACCCCGCCGGTGCTTGGCCCGGCTACTGCAAGAAAATGCTTAACTATGGCAGAACACAAGATACTCCTGGTAGAGGATGACCAAAACTTTGGCGACGTACTGCGCTCTTACCTCGAGATGCACGAATACGACGTGACATTGGCTACAGATGGGGCCCAAGGCCTGGAAAAATACGGCGAGGGCACCTATGACCTGTGCATCTTTGACGTCATGATGCCCAAAAAAGATGGCTTTACGCTGGCCAAGGAAATCCGTGAGCAGGACCAAGATGTGCCCATTATTTTCCTTACGGCAAAAACCATGAAGGACGATGTGCTCAAAGGCTTCAGGATCGGAGCCGACGACTACATCTCCAAGCCTTTCAACTCTGAGGAGCTCTTGTTCCGCATTCAGGCCATCTTGAAGCGCAGCCAAGGGAAAGCAGACCCCAAAGCGGATGCTAAAGAGTTCAACATCGGCAAATACCACTTCAACTTCCCCTTGCGCATCCTCACTTTTGACCCCGATGGGCCTGAGCAGGAGGAGAGCAAGCTCTCCCCGAAGGAGGCGCAGCTTTTGCGCATGTTCGCTATACATATGAACGACATCCTGCCCCGCTCTGAAGCCCTCACCCAAATTTGGGGAGAGGACAACTACTTCACTGCCCGCAGCATGGATGTCTTTGTGACCAAGCTGCGCAAGTACCTCAAAAAGGATGACAACATTGAGATTGTCAACATCCACGGCAATGGCTTTCAGCTACTTGTGAGAGCTGAGGAGGAAGCATAAAAGCCGGCAGGGCGTTAATTTTTAGGGTTGCCTTTCATTTTTATTTGGCTGCAAATGAACATTTGAGTATATTTGTGAAAGGTTAATATTTTGAATATACATATCCGCTAAGGATATTGCTATAAGAATAGTTTTTGGGATTATGATTCCGGCTGGGTAGTTATTCTACCTGGCCTTTTTTTATGCCCCAAAGCGGGCCTGCCGGGCTGCCCCTCTCCGGGAAAATCCTTTTCTTTGCAGCTAAAAGCCGTGTACCGTACCCTGCTCAAACCCCTGATGTTCCGGCTACAGCCGGAACGTGCCCACCACCTTACGCTGCGATTGTTCAACCTAGCGCTGAGCCTGCCCGGCGGTGCTGCTATTTTCCGGTGGCTGTACCAATACCGGCACCCCAACTTGGAGCGGAGCCTCTTCGGGCTCCACTTCAACAACCCCGTTGGCCTGGCGGCCGGCTTTGACAAAGACGGCAAGCACTACCGCAGCATGGCCCACCTCGGCTTCGGTTTCATTGAAGTGGGCACAGTGACCCCAAGGCCACAGGGCGGCAACCCTCAGCCCCGGCTATTCCGCCTGCCTGCCGACGAAGGGCTCATCAACCGGATGGGGTTCAATAACGATGGCGTAGATGCGCTGGTCAACCGGCTGAAACGATACGGCAAGCCCCCCGGGCTCATCCTTGGGGGCAATATTGGAAAGAACAAGGATACTCCCAACGAGGAAGCCGTCAACGATTACGTCTATTGCTTCGAGGCGCTTTTCCCTTATGTGGACTACTTCGTCGTCAACGTCAGCTCGCCCAATACGCCCAACCTTAGGGACCTACAGGACAAGGAGCCCCTTGCCCGCCTGCTCAACCACCTGCAGCAGCTCAACGCGGCCCGGCCTGCGCCCAAGCCTATCCTGCTGAAAATTGCCCCTGACCTGACCAATGGGCAATTGGACGACATCCTCGACATCGTGGCGGAGACGGGCATTGCCGGGCTGATTGCCACCAATACCACTATCAGCCGGGAAGGGCTGCAAACCGCTGCACAAACGGTGGAGCAAATCGGGGCGGGAGGGCTGAGCGGCCGGCCCGTGGGGCAGCGCGCTACGGAAGTCATCCGTTACCTCTCCACACAATCAGGCGGGGCGGTGAAAATTATCGGCGTGGGCGGCATCCACAGTGCTGCCGACGCCCGGGAAAAGCTGGATGCAGGGGCCTGCCTGGTGCAGGTGTACTCCGCTTTGGTCTACGAAGGGCCAGGGCTCGTACGGCAGATCAACGAGGGGCTGGCACAGGGCTGATGCCCTGCCTGCCTGCGCGAGCGATGCGGAGGGGTATCAAGCCCGACAGGGCCGAGCGGATAGCGAGCCCCGAAGCGTAGCGGCCCCTCTCAACGGGCATTGGATCGGCTATTTTAACATCAGGAACGGCTCACTTTATTTATTACTTGAAAAGAGAGGGGCGCGCCCAAACCTTCCCCCCGCAGCTACATATTCGTATTATAAAAAACCACTATGGCATCTTTTTTGAAGTAAAAGCACTGACCGGGCTATGGACGTACTCTTTTGGGCCGTTTGGCTCCCGGTTTAGCGTTTTCAACCAACCAACTTCAAAAGATGCAACACAACACACCCGCCATTTACCGGGACCTAAGGTTCTGGCTGGCACTCGCTTCCTTTGCCCTTCTGGCCTGGATGACCTTTAGCGGCTATCCGCTGGCTTGAGCCCGCAAAGCAAGCTCACGAAAAAAGCAGCCCCGTATGGTACGGCAGGCTGCTTTTTTATTTCGCTCAAGACGGGATTTTTTACACTTCCACTTCCTTGACCACTTTTAGGCTGAGGTCGAGGCTTTGAGCGCTGTGGGTAAGCGCGCCCACAGAGATGAAGTCGACGCCGGTCTGTGCTACTTCACGGATATTGTGGATGTTGACCCCTCCCGAAGCTTCCGTTTCCACCGTTTTGTCCACGATAGCGACAGCCTCTTTCATAAGGGGGAGCTCAAAGTTGTCGAGCAAAATGCGGTTGATCTGCCCGGCTTGCAGGGCTTCGTACAGCTCGACCAGGTTGCGCACCTCTACCGTAACGCCCAAGTCTTTCCCGGTACGTTTTTTGTAATCAGCTACCCTTTCGATGGCCGCGGAGATACTGCCGCAGGCATCAATATGGTTGTCTTTGATCATGATCCAATCATAGAGCCCAAAGCGGTAATTGGTACAGCCGCCCAGCTTGACCGCCAACTTTTCGAGGGGGCGGATCAAGGGGGTAGTCTTGCGGGTATCGAGTATGGTGACCGGCAGGTCTTCCACTTCAAACTTGAAGCGGTTGCTAAGGGTCGCAATGCCCGTCATGCGCTGCATGGTATTGAGGACGAGGCGCTCCGCTTTGAGCAGGGCCTGTGCGTTGCAAGTCACTTGAAAAGCCACCTCGCCGTAGCTGACCGCCTGCCCGTCGCTGACATAAGCTTCGAACTGTGCACGGGGGTCAACGTAGAGGAAAATGGCCTTGGCGACACTAAGCCCTGCAATCACCCCTGGGTCTTTGACAAACAGCCGGGCGGTGGACTGTGCGCCTTCGGGGATACAAGCCAGGGAGGTATGGTCTCCCTCCCCTACATCTTCTTGCAGTGCCTGCGGGATGAAAGATGTGAGGTAAGCGTCGAGGGCATCATGATCGTTTGACATAGAAAACTCGGTTTGGTTTGGCCGGCAGCCTTGGCACGGGCGGTGCCTGCGGCAAGGCCTGAAATTGCCGCAAAGGTAAGGTTTTTCCAGCCTTTGGAAAAGGGGAGAGCCCAATACAGCTTATTGCTAGAACATGACCCCAAGGCGGAGGACGATGCCGCGCACCACCCCTTTGCTGTCTTCTTTGGCGGTGTTGGAGCCACTGCCATCCACAAAAACGAGGTCATCGTCTTTGGTCACATCCACAAAACCGAACTGTGCGCCCAGGCCGGCTACCAGTGAAGTGCTCTCGGAAACGCTGTACTCAATGCCGCCGCCAACGCCCCAAAAGACGTTGAACAGCCCCACATCGCTGCGGATATTGATATCGGTACAAGCATCCTGATCTTCGGAGTTGCGGATATCGCCATTGGCCTGAGTCCGGAAGCCCAGCCCCAGGTTGGGCTCGAAGAAGTAGCGGATGTAGCCAAACTCGCGGGTGCGCAGCTTGAGCCCCACGGGGATCTCTACATACTGAATAGAATACTTAAGGTTGGAGCCTGGCCCATTTTCCATTTCGAAGCGGCAGCTTTCCGGCACTTCGGAATTGGCCCAATAGCTACCGCCCCTATCGTGGAGGAGGGTGCCGCCGCTGTTGAAGGAAAAGCCGAGCCCGGTGGTCACAGCGTAGTTCTCTTGGAAATAAAACTCGCCTACGAGGCCCAGTTTGAGGCCAAGATTGGTGCCGTTGGTATTGACGGTATTGTCGTCAGTAGACATCCAATTGAAGGTGGGGCTGAGCTGAAAACCAAAGCGGACGGCCTGCTGCGCCTGCCCTACCATGGCCACGGCAAATATCAGGGTTGCAAATACAACAAATTTTTTCATTCTTCGTCTGATTTTTATGGTGCCAGAATACAGGCTGAATAAGCTGTCATTTCCTTTCTGCTGCTGCATCTTTGCGGGCCACCTAAGGCGGGGCCTGCTCCTTTAGAACATATTTGGAGCTCTTAACGCAAAAAACTGGTGCAAAACTACAACTTATGATCGTAAAAAACTGGCAATTGTTTGCCGCCGTAGCTTTCCTGTCCTCACTGTTTTCCTGTCAATCTGAAGCGCCCCGGCAAGTACCGGACATCAGCCACATCGAAGCGGACACCCCAATCCGGCGCTTTGAACAGTCGCTTTTCCAATTGGACACCGCACAAATGGAAAAGTCACTTGAATCGCTTACCGCAGCTTACCCGGAGCTGGCGCCCATCTACCTCTACCAGCTGTTGGGGGCTGATCAGCCGCAGGTCGCACCGGACGGGCCGGGGCCCTACCTCAAGGGGTTCCTAAGCCATGAGCCCCTGCAAGCTTTGTACGACACCATACAACTGCGCTACGCCGATTTTTCGCCTTACAAGGCTTCTTTCGATGAGGCCTTCCGGTATTTCCAGCATTACTTCCCCGAAGAGCCCCTGCCTACCGTCACCACCTTGGTTTCCGAATTTGCTATCGCTGCTTTTGTTTACGGGGAAAACGACCTGGCGGTATCCCTGGATTACTTCCTTGGCCCCACCTACCCTTATCAGCAGCTCAACCCTAACGACCCGGCTTTTTCCAGCTACCTGGCCCGGACGTTCACCCCTGAGCACCTGGTTTCCAAAACCGTACAGGCCCTTATCAACGGCCTGGCCGCACCGCCCCGGGAGCAGCGCCTCCTCGACCTGATGCTGATGAACGGCCGCAAGCTGTATGTGCTCGATCAGCTATTGCCCTACACCCCCGACAGCATCAAGCTGGAGATCACAGGCGCTCAGACAGAATGGCTATCGGCAAATGAGCTGGAAATGTGGGCCTACCTGCTGAAGGAAGACCTGATTTACGACACCGACTGGCAGCGCATACGCAAGCTGGTAGACTATAGCCCCCACTCTCCTGGCATGCCGCCGGAAGCCCCTGGCCGGACGGCCAACTGGCTTGGCTGGCAGATTGTCAAGGCGTACATGAAGCGCCACCCAGAAACCACCCTGCCGGAGCTGCTCGGCATGACCGATGCGCAGGCCCTGCTCGATGCCTCCCGGTACAAACCTGAACGGTAGGCCCGTTTAGCCCGGCACGGGCCGGCAGCAGGGCTGCAAAAAAGCACCCTGCCGGAGGAAGAGCCGCAACAACATCCTACTGCTACTGGTTTGATTACCGATGAAAGGCAGAACCATCATTTTCCGCGCAGCTTTGCTAGCTGGCAATGCTCAGACATAACCTACATGGATTCACTCACACAGATAACGCTAGGGGCCGCCGTTGGGGAGGTCGTGCTCGGCAGGAAAGTTGGCAACCGGGCCATGCTTTGGGGCGCGATAGGCGGCACCATCCCTGATCTGGATGTCTTTGCCAATATGGCAACGGACGAGATCAGTGCCCTGGCCTTTCACCGGGCCATCACCCACTCCTTTGCCTTTGCAGCCCTCGCCCCGATAGCGCTAGGCTGGCTCATCCACCGGCTATATGCTGGCGAAGGCTTTGGCAAAGCAGCAGGATGGGCTGCTTTATCTTTGTTGTCCCTGATCGGCCTGGGCTCCCTGACGATGCCGGTGCCGCCCGGGGAGGTAGGCAAAGTGGCCCTGGCCATCACAGCTGCCATCCTGGCCTTCCCATTACTGAGCTTTGTTTACCGCAGGCTGCGCAAACGGGAGCCCCTGGCGGGCAACCCGAGCTGGCAAAGCTGGGCCTGGCTCTTTTTCTGGTCCATCTTCACCCATCCTCTGCTCGATGCGTGCACCACCTATGGCACACAGCTGCTGCGCCCTTTCTCCGACTATCGCGTTGCCTTCAACAACATCTCAGTGGCCGACCCCGCCTATACCCTGCCCTTTCTCCTCTGCCTGCTCGGGGCATGGGTAGCCGGGCGGCGCAGGCAGCAGCTGCGCAATACCCTCAACCGGGCAGGGCTGGTGCTCAGCAGTATTTACCTGCTCTTTACCTTTTACAACAAGTACCGGGTAGACCAGGTATTCGAGGCTTCCCTACAGCGGCAGGGCATTGCCTATGAGCGGTACATGACCTCGCCCACCATCCTCAACAACCTGCTATGGCAGGGCGTAGCGGAAGGAGACAGTGCCTATTACCACGGCATGTACTCTATTTTCGATGCCCGGCCTGAGGTGGCGCATTTCACGGCTATCCCCAAGAACCACCACCTGATGGACCGCCTGCCGCCTTCACGGGATGTGGAGGTATTGCAATGGTTTTCAGATGGGTATTACAGTGTTTTGCCGAAAGGCGATACCGCTTTGCAGTACAACGACCTCCGCTTTGGCTCCCTCAACAACAGCTTTGAGCGGCCGGAAGACTTTGTGTTCCATTTTATCCTGAAGGAAGAAAATGGAACGGTGAGGGCACAGCAGAGCCGGGAGCGGCCGAAAGGGGCTGGAGATGCGCTGGGAAGGCTATGGGAACGGATGATGGGAGTGGAATAGATTTGGATAGCAAGACATACCACACCCCTGCATTTGTCCGTTGTGTTTGCGTAAAGCTGGCGCTAAAGGGCTTACCTTTGGCGCCGCTTTTTGCAGAAAACCGAAAAACAGAGAGATAGTGAAGCAAACGATGCTTTTTTTGTTCCTCCTTGCCGCCGTGGGCGGCAGCCTGCAGGCCCAGCGCGGCTGGGAAGCCGGAGGGTGGCTGGGCGGCGCTTTTTACTTGGGCGACCTGAATACGAACTACGACTTTTCGCGCCCGGGCATGGCCGGCGGGCTCGTTGCCCGCTACAACTTCAATGAGCGGCTTTGCTTCAAAGCTTCCGCCAATGTGCTGCAAGTTTCGGCCGACGATGCCAACTCCTCCAACCCCTTTGAGCAAGCCCGCAACCTGAGCTTCCAGTCTAATGTAGTAGATGGCACCTTTCAGTTTGAGTTCAACTTCCTGCCTTACCGGCACGGGCACGAAGAGCATTTCTTTACGCCCTACCTCCTGGCCGGCTTCAACGTGTTCCGATTCAACCCCAAAGCAGAATACGAAGGCGAGCTGGTGGAGCTGCGCCCCCTGGGCACCGAAGGGCAGTTCCGGGGAGAGGAATACTACAGCGTGAGCGGTGGGCTGGCCTACGGGGTTGGCTTCAAAGTAGACCTCAGCTATGAATGGAGCCTCAACTTCGAGCTCAACGCCCGTAGCCTCTTCACGGATTACCTAGATGATGTCAGCACCGTGTATGCAGATAAAGGCGACCTGGAGCAGCTTCGAGGCCCGCTGTCTGTGGCCCTGTCCGACCGCTCGCTGGAAACAGCAGGCAGCCAAATTGGGCGGGAAGGCACGCAGAGGGGCAACAGCAACAACAACGACACTTTTATCACCATGGGGGTGAGCTTGGTGTATTACTTTGGCGATATCCGTTGCCCGGAATATGGCCGCCGTTAACCGCTTTTCTGCCCCTTCCTAAATATTGCGTGATATGGTACAGCAGTACGAGTTCAGCCTGCCCCCCCTGCCAAGGGGCTACCACATCATCACAGATGAAATCAGCCGCAGGCTGGGCAGCAGCCTGCCGGACCGGGGCATGCTCCACCTGTTCATCAAGCATACCTCCGCTGCCCTCACCGTCAATGAGAATGCCGACCCGGATGTGCGCACTGATTTTGAAAGCATTTTCAACCATGTAGTACCGGAAAACCTCCCCTTCCTCACCCACACCGTTGAGGGCCCCGATGATATGCCTGCTCACATCAAAGCGGCGATGATCGGCTCCTCCGTGACCATTCCGATCACGAAGGGGCGGCTCAACTTGGGCACCTGGCAGGGGATTTACCTTTGTGAATTCCGCAATCAGGGGGGCAGCCGGAAGTTGGTGGCTACCGTTTATGGGTAAATGGCCGGCTTGGGGCAAGATAGGCCGTTACCTAGTTTCCCAGGCTTGGTGCTGTGGCTGGCGCTCAATTCCCCTGTGTGGCATGCCCTGAGGACTGAAGGGCGCAAAACAGCTTATCGTTTTTTGGCCTGCCCCTGCACAATATGAGGGGGCCTGCCCCTGCCCGGTGGCAGGTGCCGCTATGCTACGGGGCTCGCTGCCCGCTCGGGCCTGTCGGGCCTGCCGCCCCTTCGCAGCGCTAGGCCAATGCCAGGCTAGAGCCCCAACACGCGCTTAAACACCTGCGGCAATTTGGTTCACGCATAATCAACGCTATTGTTCACGCATAATCGTTTTCGCTAATTTTTTGGAGAACATCACGCTATGCATACCACTTCGTAATGCGCATGATTTTTGCTTCACGCCCGGGGGCCATGCACAACACCACAGATTTTCGTAGTTTACAGCCCCAAAACTGAAATGCCTATGGCCTTTTTCGGAAAACTCATCAAGCGCAGCCTCACTGTGGGGGAACAATTGCAAAAGCGGCGCCGTGCGGCGCCTATCCAATTGCAGCAACGCACACTGCGCCGGTTGCTGAAACAGGCACAGCATACCGCCTTTGGCCAATATTACGGCTTCAGGGAAATCCTACAGGACGAGCACTGCATACCGGCCTTCCGGGAGAAAGTGCCCATCTTCGACTACGACACCATGTACGAGCAGTGGTGGCACATGGCACTGCGGGAGGTGGAAGATGTCAGCTGGCCAGGCAAGGTGACCCACTTTGCGCTGAGCTCGGGCACCTCAGGGGCACCGAGCAAGCACATTCCGGTCACGGACGATATGCGGCGGTCCATGAAGCACGCTGGCCTGCGGATGTTCTTCGCCCTGACCAACTTCGACGTAGACCCCGACCTCTTCACCAAAGCCATGCTGATGCTGGGCGGCAGCAGCGACCTGGACAATCAGGGCGGTTACTTCCGGGGCGACCTCAGCGGGATCAACGCCAGTCAGCCGCCGTTTTGGCTACGGCCTTATTACAAGCCGGGCGGAAAGATTGCCCGTATCAAAAGCTGGGAAGAAAAAATCGCGGAGATCTCCCGCCACGCGCCGGAATGGGACATCGGGTTCCTCGTAGGCATCCCTTCCTGGCTGCAGCTGATGATGGAGCGCATCATCGAAGACCACCAACTGAACACCATTCACGATATCTGGCCCAACCTCGAAGTCTGCGTACACGGTGGCATTGCCTTCGAGCCCCTGAAAAAGGGCTTCGAGCGCCTGCTCGACCGCCCGCTCATCTACATGGATTCTTACCTGGCCAGCGAGGGCTTTATCGCCTATCAGCAACGGCCGGAGACCAACGCCATGCGGCTGCTGCTCCACAACGGCATCTTTTTTGAGTTCATCCCCTTCAACAGCACCAATTTCGATGAAGACGGGCAGCTGATCGGCTCCCCCAACACCCTGACGATAGCGGAAGTGCAGCCGGGGGTAGACTACGCCCTCCTGCTCACTACCTGCGCCGGCGCTTGGCGCTACCTCATCGGGGATACCGTGCGCTTCCCAGAAGCGGGCAACCCGGAGATCATCATCAGCGGGCGCACCAAGCACTTCTTGAGCATTTGTGGAGAACACTTGTCGGTAGACAATATGAATCAGGGCATACAAGCTGTGGAGGAGGCTATGGACCTGAGCATACGGGAATTTACGGTGGCGCCGGTACAGGAAGGCAACCGGTTTGTACACCATTGGTATATCGGCACGGAACGGGAAGTCAGCCCTGCCGAAGTCGCTCGCCTGTTGGACGAAGCCCTCAAGCGCGTCAATGACGATTATCAGACCGAGCGCAACAGCCTCCTCGGCATTAAAGTGGAAATCCTGCCCATTCAGCTCTTCTACGACTGGCAGGCCGCTAAGGGCAAACTCGGCGGGCAAAATAAGTTCCCCCGCGTGATGAAAGGCAAACGCTTTGCCGAGTGGTCTGCATTCGTGCACCGCAGGCTGCAGCAAAGGAGGGGAGCCTGATAGCCCCTTGCCCCCCCTGATCCTACATCGGCATACCCCAAACTGTAGCAGGCACCTAGGCTTTCTCCGCTGCTTGACGGGGCCGGGCTAGCGCTGCGAAGGGGTGTAAGAGCTTTTTGGGGTTTTACACTTTGGGCTGCTCTTGCCAAATTTTGTCCTGCTCTTCGTTGTTCTTCGGTCACGTAGCTAAGGCTATGTTCCCTCAGAACGCCTCGATCAGGGCAAAATTTGGCTACGTTCGCTCCAAAAGCAAAATCCCAAAAAGCTCTAAGCCCGGTAGGGCCGAGCGGATAGCGAGCCCCGTAGCATAGCGCCCCATGCCGCTAGGCAGGGGGAGCCCCCAAAAGCGATAACCTGGCTTGCGCCAACCTACAGCACCCATTGCCAAAGGTAGGATGTGATGTGCTCACTCCCCGCCAAAGAGCGCTGCCAGCTTGGCTTCCAAAGCGGGCCCCCGGAGCTTTCGGGCCAGTATGGTCCCGTCCCGGTCCACCAATACGGTATAAGGGATAGAGCGCACACCGTACTGTGCGGCCACCTCATTCTGCCAGCCTTTGAGGTCGCTCACCTGCGGCCAGGACAGCCCGTCGGCCTCGATGGCTTTGAGCCAGTTTTCTTTTTTCCGGTCGAGGCTGACGCCCAAGATTTCAAAGCCTTGGCTTTTGTACTTATCGTACAGCTTCACCACATTGGGGTTCTCTTTACGGCAGGGGCCGCACCAGCTTGCCCAAAAATCAATGAGGACGATTTTGCCCCTGAGGCTGCTCAGGCTGAGGAGCTCCCCTTCCGGGGTCTGTTGGCTAAAATCCGGGGCTTCGCTCCCTTCCATTAAGGCCATCGCCTGTTCTATTTCCTGCTGCATGCTCGCTGCTGCATTGGGGTCTTGCTCCTGATAAGCCGCCACATAGGCTTTTGCGAAGTGCAGGAAAGCCTCCGTGCTGCGCTGCTTGGCTGCAGAAACAATGCCCGAGAGCGCCATCTTGTGCACTACGCCCCCGGCTTCCAAAGGCTGCAGGGCCTGCTCCAGAAAAGCGATCTGCCGCTTACCGTTGATGCCGGTACTGGCCAGGGTAGTGGTATACGTCCGGAACCCTTCGAACACCCAAGGGAAGTAAGGGAGCTCTGCCGCCTCCCAGTCCACATACTTAAAGTAGGCCTGTGCATAATACTCGATCTCATTCCCATAGCCTTCCCGGTTGTTGGGGTAGCTCAGGTAGGTATTGAATGCGGCGGTGAGCCCAAAGAGCGGGTGCTCAGAGCGGGCCTTTTCCAGTAGGGCCAGCTTCGCCTCATCGTTGGCGAGCATTTCTGCTTCGATATCTGCTTTTTCCTTGCTCGTGCCATAGCGGCGGGAGAGCTGATACCCTTCCTGCTGCAAAGCGGTGATCTCCTGCTTCAGCTCTTGGTAACGTGCATTCAGGGGGGAGCCTTCGATCCTGGCATTGCGCAGTGCTTGGCAATTGCCGCTGATGCGCACCTCTTCCTCACTGCCCAATAAGACCGGGAGCATATTCTGGCTGTTGGCCCCAATGTAGTAGAAAGCCGCCTCGCCTTTCGGCAAACGGATCTCGTACTGCCCTTCCCCTTTCGGCTCGGGCTCAGCCACCGGAAAAAACTGGCTGCCATCAAAACGCATCAGTACCGGCTGCTCCACACAACTGCCAAGGCTGAGCGCTACCCGTACAAATGGCGCGCCCTGCTGTGCCTGCACAGTGGCACACCACAACAAAACGCTTGCCCAACCCCACATTTTAGTCCACTTCATCATTATATCGGCTGTTTTTCCAAAAATAGGCCTTCTTTGCAGAAGACCTCCATACTGAGCTGTAGTTTTTGCCAAGCGGGCCCTGCGCGTTCGGGCTTGCGGCAGCCCGCTTTGTCGGAATCTCATCCGGCTTGGCCGAGGAGCCCTCAATGTAAGCAACATTCTCTCTCCCGAGCCGGTTGTATAACCGTATATTTGAACGGGAAAGCTGCACGCTCTCCCGCAAAGTTTGAAATTATGACCTACTACAATACCTCTTCCCGTGCTTCTGGCAACAGCCCTTTCGGCTCTATCTTGGGCATCATCATGGGCGTCCTCTTCCTTATCGGGCTGTTCTACATTGCGCAGTTCATCTTCAGGATACTGTACTTCCTTTCACCGGTCTTCATCATCGCTGCGCTCATCATGGACTACAAGGTGGTCACCGGCTACGGCAAATGGCTGTGGCAACAACTGCGCAACAACCCGCTTTCCGGTGTGCTCTACACCTTGCTCACCATCTTGGGCTTCCCCCTCGTCTCCCTTTTCCTCTTGGGCAAAGCAGCCCTTAAAAAGAAAGTGCGCGAGGCACAGCAGGAAGCCGAACAGCAGCGTCAGGGCGAATTTGCCGACTTTGAAGAGCTGGACAGCGAGCCCCTCAACCTCGACCGCCTGGAAAGGCAGGCCCCGCCACGCCGGGATACCAACTACGACAATTTTTTCGATAGCCAAAACTGATGTGGCTGCTCTTCAGCGTGTTCGTCTTGCTCACCGCCCTGCTTTCCGCTGCTTACGCAGGGCTGATCTTCTACATCCTAAAAGTATGGGGCCAACTGCCTGATGCGGCACCGGCTGCCCAACAGCTGCCGGCAGCCACCGTCTTAGTGCCTGCCCGCAACGAGGCCGGCCACTTGGAAGCCTGCCTCCATAGCCTGTGCCGGCAGGACTATCCGGGCGCAGCACTCCATGTTTTGGTGCTCGACGACCATTCGGAAGACCACACCGCGGCCATTGCAGCATCCTTCAGCCACCTTGGGGTAGCCTTGCTGAAGATGGAGAGCCACCCTCCGCCGGAAGGCGCCCGGGCTTATAAAAAGTGGGCCTTGACAACCGGCATAGCACATGCTGACACCCCTATCATTTTGACTACCGATGCCGACTGCGTGCTGCCGCCTACCTGGGCCCGGGAGATGGCCGGGCAGCTGGGCGAAGGTGGTTGGGCCGCTGTCTCTGGCCCGGTGCTTTGCGAGCTACAGCCCACCGCCCTATCCCGTTTTCAGGCGCTGGATTTCGCTGGCATGATGGTCGTGACGGCAGCCGGGCTGCGAAGCGGGGCTTTCACCCTGGGCAATGGCGCAAGCCTCGGTTTCCGGAAAACCGCTTTTGAGGAGGTAGGCGGCTATGCTGGCAATGAGCAATATGCCTCCGGAGATGATGTCTTCTTATTGGGCAAGCTCAATAAGGCCTTCCCTGGCCAGGTAGGCTTCCTCAAATCTGCTACGGCTGCCGTACAGACACAGGCCAAGCCCACTTGGAAAGAGCTGGCTGAGCAGCGGCTGCGGTGGGGCACCAAGAACAAATCGGCAGCGCAGGGCCTTGGCAGCCTGCTCGCGCTAGGCACCGTGTTCGGGCTAAGCCTCAGCATACTGGCCAGCCCCTTCCTAGCCTTGGCTTTTGGCTGGCGTGCCCTGCTTTGGGGCAGTGCGCTCTTCGCTTTCAAAGCCGCTGCCGACTACACCCTCCTCCGGCGGGCAGCCTTGTACTTTAGGCAGCAGCCAGCACTCCGGCACTTCTGGGGCGCTGAAGCCCTCCATACCGGTTACATTGCCCTCATTGGCCTATGGGCGCTTTTCCGTAAGGAGTATGAATGGAAGGGGCGGCGGGTAAGTTAGCGCTCACTGACGAGCAGCCTGCCCCGCTCATCACGAGCCCGCCTGTGCCGATCGTGCCTTGCCGAAAGGGGCGCCCCCTCCTTCTTGAGCAGGCGGCTGCCAGACAATTTCCTGCTTGGGCAGGGGCATCCGCACGCCGGCTTCCGCCAAGGCTACCTTGACCGCCTCGTACTGTTGCCATATAACTGGCCAATAATCCTGTGGGGCCACCCAGCACCGGGCGATGACTTTGAGCTCGTACGCCCCAATTTGGTCCAGCCAAAGGTCTGGGGCAGGCTCGGCCAGCACTTTGGGGTGCTGCCTCAGGGTACGGGTTACAATCTCGCGTATCTGGGGGATATCTGCATCGTAGTCGAACTTGAAGTTGAGGTCAATACGCCGGCTGCTCTGCATAGTGCGGTTGTCCACATCACTATTGGCCACATTGCCGTTTGGCATGGTGATGATGCGGTTGTCGAAAGTCTGCAAACGGGTATAAAGGATATCAATCTTTACCACCTTGCCCAAATTGCCGTTGACATGGATGAGGTCGCCCACTTTAAATGGTTTGAAAATGAGGATGAGCACGCCCCCTGCAAAATTGGCAAGGCTGCCTTGCAGTGCCAGGCCAATAGCAATACCTGCTGCACCTATTATGGCTACAAAAGAAGATGTCTTGATGCCCAAGGTGGTGCCTACCGTCACGATCAGCAGGGCGTAGAGCGCGAACTTAAAAAGGCTTTCAAAAAAGCTGGCTAAAGAAGGTTCTATATGATAACGGCGGAAGGCCTTGCGCAGGAGACGGGAAAGCAGCCTGATGGCAAAAGCTCCGCCGCCGAGCAGCAGGAGGGACAACAACAGTTTTGGCCCTATTGTGCTCATCAGGCCCCATAGCCATGCTTTGAAACTCCCCCAATCCACATTTGTCATCGTGTACAGTTGCTTTTTATCGAGCCCTTTTGGAAGGGCGGAAATCAGTTTGTTGTCCTTTGGGCCTGCCCCTGCCTCAAGGACGGGCCCTGCTGGCAGGTGCCGCTATGCTCCGGGGCTCGCTATCCGCTCGGCCCTGCCGGGCTTAGAGCTTGTTCGGATTTTGCTTTTGGAGCGAACGCAGCCAAATTTTGCCCTGATCGAGGCGTGATATATTCAAGAATGGGACAAAGGGCCCCATTCTTGAATCCAATAGCCTTAGCTACGTGACCGAAGAACAACGAAGAGCAGGACAAAATTTGGCAAGAGCAGCCCGAAGGGTAAAATCCAAACAAGCTCTAATACCCCTTCGCAGCGCTAGGCCGATGCCATCACATGGCTTAGCGCTTGCTTCATTTCGGTATACGCTATTGTGGAACGGCTGACTGCCCGGTATGTTTGGGCCGTTAAATGCCAATCGCCCCCTCTACCGAACGGCGGAGGGGGCGATTGGCATGATCGTCCGTCTTTTGAGCGCCTGCCTAGCGCGTCAGCAGCAGCGGCAGGGCCTGGCCATGCACCCGCAGCAGGTAGCGGCCAGCAGGCAGGCCGGAAAGGTCTAGCCCAATTTCTGCCTGCCCGGCAGGACATACAGCCTGGTACACTTCCTGGCCGAGCACATCGTACACCTGCAATGGCTCATCCGCCAGCAAGGGCGATGGCAGCTGCAGGTAAACCTGGCCGGTGCTAGGATTGGGGTAAACTACAGCCTCCGAAACAGCAGCCTGTGCGGCGGGGGCCTGAAGATCCGGCACGCTTCCTGCTTCATCGTGCCCACCACGTAGGCCTAAGGCCTGTGGAGCACTTTCGTCAGCCGAAAGCCCATAACCTCCGCCATTTACTTCTACGTCCTCAAACACCCCTTGCGCTTGCAACCCGGCACGGTCTCCATAAGCCGCCAAGCCTATTTCCACACAGCTAGGGAAATTGATGAACACCTGCGTCACCAACTGCCAGTTCACCCCGTTAAAACTCCGATAGCCGCGCAGGATAGAGCCTTGGCGCTCGAGCCGCATCCAACCGGCAGGAGCGCCCCATACCAGTGAATTTTGCGTCGGGCCGTTCGGCTGTTGGCGCAACCCACGGCGGTACAAAGTCACGCCATTGCTTAGCAGGCTCAGAGAGCGGGCGCCAGCATCACTGCTTTCTCGTATCACGATGCCAGCCCAGCCGTTGCTCACTTCCTCAACACGAGCCGTAATCATCCCGTTTCCGCAGAGGCTCTGGCCTAGAAAAGCCATATTGTCGGCGGTTGTGCCATACTGATGAAGTGAAGAAGTAGCAACCGTAATGCCACAGCCCAAAGAGAAGCTATCGTTTTCACCTTGCCCTCCGATGAAATACCTGGCCCATTCCTCATCAATAGCATTTGGCCCGATAGAGAATGGGAAATCAGACAGTATGTCGCCATCATTGTAAAAGTAACCTGTATTGACGTTCCCGACAAGCACAGGCCCCGGCGGTACCTGTGCAGGGGCAAAGGGTATATCCTCAAGGGATAGATCAATCGTTCCTTCATTGTACAGGTAGCCTTCATTGACGATGGGGAAAGGGCCTTCTATATTGATCACGGCGCATTCCATATTCTCAATGACGCCATCAGCGCTTGTAACCAATGCGCCATAGGCTGATATAGGTATCACTCCCATACCGGAAACCTCCGGCCCTTCTGTAGCTATATTTATTATGCCAAAAGAAGTGCCTATATCTACAAGGTTGTGATTCTCAAAACGGCCAAAACCCTCGACATAAATTGCACCGTCTGATTCGATTTGAACATCTTGTGCAACTTCAGGGTCAAATGCCTCGCCGGGGGTTTGCCCTTCTTCTACTTCGGGGAAAGTCCTAATCGGCGGGCGGCCAATGAAAGGGGTCAATACGTATACCTCTCCATAGTTTTCAAAAAAACCGCCAGTTTGCACATATACCATATCCGCAGAAACAAACCCAATGTTGATTTCCCCATTCTCCGAGTTGGTGAAAGTACCGTCATCAACTTCTATACCTTCGCTAGAAATAAAAGCGATGTTGATTACCCCATCGTTGATGAATTCGGTATCCTCATCATCCTGATCGATTGCATCTGAACTAACGTACTGAATCTCCAGAAGGCCCCTATTGCGGAAAATGGCATCGTTGTCCATTTCAATGCCTTCATTGTCTATCTCTGAAATATACAGGCTACCGTAGTTTTCAAAGAGGGCATCATCTTCCATATCTATGCCATCTCCATCCATATCGGTATCATGAATGGATAGGCTGCCATAATTGAAGACACGAGCGTCGCCATCTATTTCTATGCCGTTTCCAGCATAATCATCCTCCCCAGTGTGGTGGATTTCCAGCTCGCCCCATATCACGAGCGTAGAATTGTCGTCCATGTCAATCCCTTCTTGATAAGCATAAGCGACTGTCAAATTTGCCTCATTGCGGATCAAGAGCGTGACGTTGTCTTCAAGCCAGGCAGACCTGCACGCTGCGCCGGCTGCTGTAACCTGCACATAAGCATTTCCACTAATTCGAACATCGTCTTGCTCACCGGGCACTTCATCGTTTTCCCAGTTGTTAGGGTCTTCCCAGCGCCAGCCGTCTCCATCTCCGGTCCAAGCGACAGCCCCGCTGCCGAAAGCAGCAAAGCTGCTGCTCAGGAACAGGGCCAAGAATAAGGTGTGCATTTTCGTTTTCATCAGGAGCTAAAATTTTGATGATTAAAAAATAATGAACAAATACAGCTACGCTCGTTTGCGCGGCTTTTTACTTTAGAATCAATGCGCCGAGCTGTCGTAAATGTTATTTCAACCAGGCGTAGGCTTTCTAGCTTCATATTACGCTCAAGCGGCTAACAGGCATAGCCGCAGAGATGCTTCTCGGTGTAAAACAGAATGCCTTGACAGCCCTCTTTGAGCGCTTGTTGGGAAATGGACCGCACCATCCCCCTGCCCTACCGCATGACTGCTTAGGGAAATATTCAGGCTTCATACAGGTCTATAGCAGGCTGATGCCTTTGCCAAATGCAAGGGCCATCCTGCAAGCCTGTTTTCCAACCTCACCACTTTCGTACGGGTGTACGATAGTGGCCATGCATATGTTTTTAAAGACTAAAAGATGCCCAAATGCGCTAGCCTAGCGGCTCCCGTACCGAAGCGAACTAACTCCCTGTACCTGAAGCACAAGCATTGACTATTTGGCTCAATGCCAGGCCAAACCTACAAATAGAGGAACGTACAGAAATTGCCTCAGCATAAGCAAAGGCTATTCCAACCTACTAACGCTCTGTACCTTGAGCCCAATTTGTGCGATCCTTTGCATTATCATGCGAAGGCTGCCTTATCGGCATTCGGGAGTTTATGCCTCTAGCGTGTGACATAAACTTGGTCAGCCTCCACAGCTTCCTTTCGGGCGGAAGTGGGAAAAATTACGCCACATTATTGAGCGGCATAAGTTTGAATGAGGGGGGGAGGAAGCTAATTGTAACCTAAATTAAACTTAAATCAGTTTGGCTACAAAAGATGAAAATAGTACTCAAATATACTAATTTCTAATCTGCCTATTCGGCTTTTTAGCCAAAAAATCTTGACCGGCAGCTGTTTTCTCACAAAATCGCCCCCTCTACCGAACGGCGGAGGGGGCGATTGGCATGATCGTCCGTCTTTTGAGCGCCTGCCTAGCGCGTCAGCAGCAGCGGCAGGGCCTGGCCATGCACCCGCAGCAGGTAGCGGCCAGCAGGCAGGCCGGAAAGGTCTAGCCCAATTTCTGCCTGCCCGGCAGGACATACAGCCTGGTACACTTCCTGGCCGAGCACATCGTACAACTGCAATGGCTCATCCGCCAGCAAGGGCGATGGCAGCTGCAGGTAAACCTGCCCGGTGCTAGGATTGGGGTAAACTACAGCCCCCAGAGAGAACGCCTCCGTGTTTGACATGCGCAACTCCGGCACGTCTGCTATGCCTATACCACCGCGCAAGCCTTGGGGCTGAGCAGCACTTTCATCGGCAGCAAAGCGGCGGCCGCCTCCGTTGATTTCCACATCGGAGAACAGGCCTTGCCCTTCCATTCCCGGGCGAAGGCTATGCACCGCCAAACCGACTTCCACACAGTCTGGGAAGCCTATCCATACCTGAGTCATCAGCTGCCAGTTGATGCCGTTGAAGCTGCGGTAGCCGCGCAGCAGAGCGCCTTGGCGCTCGAGCCGCATCCAACCGGCGGGGCTGCCCATCAGCAGGGCAGACTGCTTTGCCCCGTTGGGCTGTAGGCGGGCCTCCCTGCGGTACAAGGTGGTACCGTTGCTGAGCAGGCTCAGGGAACGGGCACCGGCATCGCTGCTTTCCCGTATCAAGATGCCAGCCCAGCCGTTTTCCACATCGGCCACCCGGGCTGTAATGCTGCCGTCCCCGCACAGCGGGTGCAAAATACTGCCCAAACCGTCAACGGAGCCCGAAGAGGGGTTGAGCGCACTGCTCCTAAGCTGATACGTGCCCGCACAGTTGTCGTATGACACAACAGGCTCGGGGGCTTGACCGATCGCAGCTGCTGCCCATGGCAATGGCAGGCCGCCCACAACAATGGCTTCGCTCACGGCTGCACAATTAGCATCCGCTGCATTCTGCACCGTCACAGTATATGTGCCATTGGATAGGCCTGTGAACATTGGGCTGGACTGGAAATCGCTACCGTTGATGGCATACACGGCCTCAGTACAGCCCTGACAGTCTGCAAAAATGGTAATGCTGCCATCCGCGTCGCCGGGGCAAGTCTCAGCGGTAATACTGATCTCACTGATGCTGATGCTGCAGGTTAGGGGTATGCCCCCTGTGCAATTGCACTGTGCATCCCAAACTTCTCCAACTGTATTTGGATTGCCATCTTCGCAGGGCGTTCCGGGTTGCGCACCGCCGTTCGGCTCGCCGTTGCAGTCTGCGCAGCTCGAATTCGGTACTATGCCCGTGCTGCCGCCGGAACATACCCCGCAGTCGTCGACCAACGCACCGCCGTTCGGATCGCCGTTGCAGTCTGCACAGCTCGAATTCGGCACTATGCCCGTGCTGCCGCCGGAACATACCCCGCAGTCGTCGACCAACGCACCGCCGTTTGGATCGCCGTTGCAGTCTGCGCAGCTCGAATTCGGCACTATGCCCGTGCTGCCCCCGGAGCATACCCCGCAGTCGTCGACCAACGCGCCGCCATTCGGATCACCGTTGCAGTCTGCGCAGCTCGAATTCGGCACTATGCCCGTGCTGCCCCCGGAACATACCCCGCAGTCGTCGACCAATGCACCGCCGTTCGGATCGCCGTTGCAGTCTGCGCAGCTCGAATTCGGTACTATGCCCGTGCTGCCCCCGGAGCATACCCCGCAGTCGTCGACCAACGCGCCGCCGTTCGGCTCGCCGTTGCAGTCTGCGCAGCTCGAATTCGGCACTATGCCCGTGCTGCCCCCGGAACATACCCCGCAGTCGTCGACCAACGCGCCGCCATTCGGCTCGCCGTTGCAGTCTGCGCAGCTCGAATTCGGCACTATGCCCGTGCTGCCCCCGGAACATACCCCGCAGTCGTCGACCAACGCGCCGCCATTCGGATCACCGTTGCAGTCTGCGCAGCTCGAATTCGGCACTATGCCCGTGCTGCCCCCGGAACATACCCCGCAGTCGTCGACCAATGCACCACCGTTCGGCTCGCCGTTGCAGTCTGCGCAGCTCGAATTCGGCACTATGCCCGTGCTGCCGCCGGAACATACCCCGCAGTCGTCGACCAATGCACCGCCGTTCGGATCACCGTTGCAGTCTGCGCAGCTCGAATTCGGCACTATGCCCGTGCTGCCCCCGGAGCATACCCCGCAGTCGTCGACCAACGCGCCGCCATTCGGATCACCGTTGCAGTCTGCGCAGCTCGAATTCGGCACTATGCCCGTGCTGCCCCCGGAACATACCCCGCAGTCGTCGACCAATGCACCGCCGTTTGGATCGCCGTTGCAGTCTGCGCAGCTCGAATTCGGTACTATGCCCGTGCTGCCGCCGGAACATACCCCGCAGTCGTCGACCAATGCACCGCCGTTCGGATCGCCGTTGCAGTCTGCGCAGCTCGAATTCGGTACTATGCCCGTGCTGCCCCCGGAACATACCCCGCAGTCGTCGACCAATGCGCCGCCGTTAATGACCCCTGCACAATCGGTTGGCAGCGGGTCCCCCTGTACGAATACCGCATAAGAGTAGGCCGGGATATCAAAGTATAAGGAGTTCGGCAATCCATTGAACGCATTATTTTCCACTACAGGGCTTTCAAAATTGGCATTACCGGCTATAAGATTGAAGGTAGTCCCCAAGGGAGCATTACCCGTATTGATGGTGTGGTTGAACTGCAGGGGCTGGCCCTCAAAGTTAATGACCACGATCACATCCTTGCCTGCAGGCCCGCCCTGTATCTGATACAACAGGTGGTCAAAGGCGCCTGACTGCTGATAAATGCTTCCGTAGGGCGTCCCAAAACGGTTGAGGTAATCCACAAAATCAGCACCGGTGATGTAGTTTTTGTGCACCTCCATGAGCTCATCGATGCCCGCCTTATTTTCAGCGAGCGGATTGGAAGCCCCGTAGATGTCCACACCGTAATAATCGGGGTAGAACACGCTGGGCAGCCCCACCCTGTTATTGGTCAGGATATAAGCATAAGCCAGCATCTGCCGGTTGATGACGTGCTCCGGGGCGGTACGGTAGTCGTGGTTGTTGATAAAAGTGACCGCATTGGCCCCGTTCATGCCCTGCCCGTCGACCAAGCCCCGGTTATAGATATTTCGTACATCGAACAAGCCATTGTCACAAGCTTCCTTCAGGGCAGCCCGCAGCTCAAAATCGAAAGCCCTCACCTGAATAGCGCTTGCAGCGGCAGGAGTCATTGCCGCGTAGACGCCATCGATCCAGCCTTTGAGCACGCCTGCATCTACGGTGAAATGCTCCCCGACCACCATAGGCGGGATGTGCCCATCGGCATGCAGGTCGTTGAGCAGCTGCCCTACGAAGGAAGCCGGGAAGTGTTTTACGGCATCCATCCGGAAGCCGCGTACCCCTACCTGCTCCCAAAGCCAACGGTTCCAGTCGCTGTAGACTTGGCGGGTAGACTGCCCCCCGAGGCTGCCATCGTAGGCCTGTTCCACATCAAAAAAGAAGAAAGGGAACTCTTCGTCTCCCGACATACAGGTCGGGTTGGTGCCATTGGGCTTGAAGTTGCGGAAATTCATAGCCCCCTGCCCGCTCGGCAAGCTAGTGAAATCAGTGCGCGTTTGCACCTGAAGGTCGCCCATGATGTCGGCGCTCCGGGGCACTGAATAGAGGCCATAAATACGCTGATCGATACCGGTGCCACCTCCGCCGACCTGCTCGATATAAATTTCGAGCAGGTCACCTGAGGGGTCAAAATCGCCGGCCCCGAGGGCCAGGTAGAACTCATCCGTATTGCAGCCGCCGCCGACCTCCTGCACGGCGAACACATCCTGCCCGAGGAAAACCTGATTGGAAGGCTGCCCGCAATCGCCCCCGCCATTAGGCTCGGCCTCGTTGATGGGCACCGGGTTGAACCCCGTGTTCTTCGTCCGGAAAAACAGCTTGTACTGCCGGCCATTGAAGCCACCGTTGCCAGAGGCCGAAGAGAATTTGATGTAGTAATCGCCAGCCCCGTTGCCGCTGCTGCCCCCGAGCGGCAGTGCATAGCGCATCTTGCCATTGACCGGATAGGGCGTGCCCGATCCGCCGGAGCACCCGCCCCCGTTGGGGTAATTGAGCACATAATCGCGCACGGCGGGGTTGGTCTCCCAATCGCCCCCGTCCCGGTGGTTGTAAACCACATCCGCTACCGGGAAAATGTTGTTGGCCTGCAGGGCTGAAATCCAAGCTTCCACTTCAGCACCTGTGCCCAGCCCAGTCTGCCCCGTCACCTGGCCATAGTCATACAAATCTTTGGGGTCATAGCCATTGCTGCAATCGCCAAAGCTAGCCTTTGCCATTGGGGGCATCCACATCATAGTGAAGCCGGCTTCGCGCTGTGCAGCGGCGCGGGCTGCCATCTCTGAAGCGATAGAAGGCCCGCTGTAGCCGTTGCAGTTGGGCTTGGGGTAATCCCAATACCAGCCCTGCATCATGAAGTCTTGCGCCCCAGCCTGCCCGGCTGCTAAGAGCAGCAACAGGAATAGCGGTAAATGTTTTAAAAATTGAAGGGATCTCCGGGGCAAAGGCCTGCGCCCGGCTACGTAAGGTGTAGTCATTGTTGTTTTCATACACTAAGCTACTATGTTGGTAATACAGGATAAATTGCTCAACGTGAAAATCGAGGGGGGAGAGGGGTCTAAAATACAAATATTTACAATATGCGAAGTGCAATGGCAGCCAGTAATCGCCTATCCGCTATTTTTGGTCAGAACCAACACCCTAGACGATGCCTGCAGCTGCCTCACAAACCATAGCAGAATACCTCAACGCCTTGGAGTCCGGCTCGGCCGGAGCCGTCTTGGCGCTTTTCGCCCCCGGTGCTGTGGTCTATTCCCCTCTTTATGGGCAACAGCCCGCGGCCGAATTTTATCCCGCCCTGTTTGCCGACAGCAGCAGCTCCCGCATAGAGCCGCTGAACGCTTTCCAAAGCCTGCCCCCTGCCCTGGCCGGTGCAGCCTACTTCCGCTATCATTGGACACTGGCCAACGGGCAGCTCGTCGTGTTCGACTGCGTAGACATTTTCCAGTTCAATGATCAGGGCCTTATCACAGACCTGCGGATCATTTACGATGCGTCGGAAACGCGCCGGGCCCTATCGGAGCTTAAAGGCTAAAGGGGCTGCTATACCGCCCGGCGCTCATAAAAAGCTGCTCCTGTCAACTAAAACCCCTAAAATTGATTACCTAAGGGAAGGGCTGCAAGCCAAACGACACCCAATTATGGCACTACTCGAATTTACGGACAAAGGCATTTACTGCGAGGCCGCCGACGTCTACATCGACCCTTGGCGGCCGGTAGGCCGGGCGCTGATCACCCACGGGCACGCCGACCACTCCCGATGGGGCCACCAACATTACCTTTGCACCACCACCGCCGCCCCGGTCATCCGCCACCGTTTGGGCAATATCAAGCTCAGCACCACCCCTTTCGGGGAAACCACAAGCATCAACGGGGTGAAGTTCTCCTTCCACCCCGCCGGGCACATCATTGGCTCTGCACAGATACGGGTGGAGCACAAGGGCGAAGTGTGGGTAGCCTCCGGCGATTACAAAGTGCGGCCCGACGGCATTTCAGAGCCCTTCGAGCCCGTGCCCTGCCACAGCTTCATCACCGAATCCACCTTTGGGCTGCCCGTTTACAAATGGAAGCCCCAATCGGAAGTGTTCGAAGACATCAACGCTTGGTGGAGGGCCAACCGGGAAGCGGGCAAAACGAGCGTCCTGACCGCCTACGCCCTGGGCAAGGCCCAACGCCTGCTCAATGGCATCGACCCCGGCATAGGCCCAATCTTCACCCACGGCGCTATCGAAAACACCAACGCCGTCATCCGAAAACAAGGCTTCGCCTTGCCGCCGACTATACGCATCAGCCAACAACAGAAAAGCCAGGATTACGCCGGCGCCCTTGTCATCGCACCGCCTGCCGCCACCGGCTCCAATTGGATGCGCCGCTTCAAATCGGCCTCCGTGGGCATTGCCTCCGGTTGGATGGCCCTTAGAGGCACCCGCCGCCGCCGCGCTGCCGACCGCGGCTTTGTCCTTTCTGACCACGCCGACTGGGACGAGCTAAACGAAGCCATAGACGCCACCGGGGCAGAGCAGGTCGTAGCTACCCACGGCTATGCCAGCATATTCGCCCGCTGGCTCAGAGAGGAGAAAGGGCTGAATGCCTGGGACGCCCAAACCGAGTACGAAGGCGAATCGCTGGAGCAGGACAAGGCCGATGATCAGGAAGGAACAAACGAGACGACCGTATGAGAGCATTTGCCGCCCTTTATACCCGGCTGGACCAAACGACCAAGACCAATGCGAAAGTGGCTTACCTGGCCGAGTACTTCGCGCAGACATCCGATGAAGACCGGCTATGGACAGTGGCCATCCTTTCCCACCGCAGGCCCCGGCGCACCGTCAACACCACCCTGCTGCGCGAATGGGCAGCTGAGCTGTCCGGCATCCCGCTCTGGCTCTTTGAAGAATCCTACCACGTGGTGGGCGACCTGAGCGAAGCCATTGCCCTGGCCTTGCCGCAGCCCACCCAAAGCAGCGAAGCGGGGCTCTCTCATTGGGTGGAGTACATCAAAAGCTTGGGGGCAGAGGAGGAAGCGGTCAAGAAAGCACGGGTACAGAGCGCTTGGCTGCAAATGGAGCACACCGAGCGCCTCGTCTTCAACAAGCTCATCACCGGCGGCTTCCGCATTGGGGTTTCCCAAAAACTGATGGTGCGCGCCCTCGCGCAGTACACGGGCATAGCCGAGAACAACCTCGCCCACCGCCTTATGGGGCAGTGGACACCCGACAGCACCACCTTCGAAGCCCTGGTGCTGACCGAAGACCCGCTGGAGGATGTCTCCAAGCCCTATCCTTTCTACCTTGCCTATGCCCTGGAAGAAGCGCCCGAAAGCTTGGGCCCGCCCAAAGCGTGGCTGGCAGAACGCAAATGGGACGGCATCCGCGGGCAGCTCATTGTCCGGAAAGGGGAAGTCTTCGTCTGGTCGAGAGGAGAAGAGCTGGTCACCGATAAATTCCCGGAATATGCCCCCCTGGCCGGCCTCCTGCCCGATGGCACCGTGCTCGATGGCGAAATCCTGCCGTTCAAAGATGGGGTCCCCCTGACTTTCAATGAGCTGCAGACCCGTATCGGGCGGAAAAATGTAACCCAAAGCATATTGGCCAAAGCCCCGGTCATACTCATGGCTTACGATCTACTGGAATGGCAGGGGGAGGACATCCGCGCCCGCCCGTTTGCCGAAAGGCGGCAGCTGCTGGAGCGGCTGTTGTCCGATACCCATACACAGGGCATTGTACAGCCCTCTCCCCTTGTGCCCTTCACCGAATGGCAGGCCCTGCACAGCGAGCGCGAGCATGCCCGGCAGCACCACAGCGAGGGGCTGATGCTCAAGCGGAAAGCAGCGCCTTACCTCTCGGGCCGCAAAAAAGGCGATTGGTGGAAGTGGAAAGCAGCGCCCCTGACCATTGATGCGGTCATGATCTATGCGCAGCGCGGGCACGGGCGGCGCGCCAACCTGTACACCGACTTCACCTTTGCGGTGTGGGACGGCAACACCCTCGTGCCTTTCACCAAAGCTTACTCCGGGCTGACCGATAAAGAGTTTGGGGAAATCACAGCCTGGGTCAGGCGCAATACCAAGGAGCGGTTTGGCCCGGTGCGCAGCGTGGAGCCCCGCCACGTCTTTGAGATCGCCTTTGAGGGCATACGCAAATCGGCCCGCCACAAATCGGGCGTTGCGCTCCGGTTCCCCCGTATGCTGCGCTGGCGAAAAGACAAGCCGGTGCGCGAAGCCAATACCCTGGAAGACCTGCATCAGCTGCTTGCGGCTTATGAGGGCAATGGCTAGTGCCTCAAGCCATAGTGGGAAAAAAACGGCTGGCAGGCTCGGGGAATACCTCGATACAGCGGTACGGAGATACACGGAGCATTTGATCTTTGTGCTGCGCTATGTGCTCCGTGAGCCTCTGTGCCGCTCTGTGCCTACTTTTGCCACGCAGGGTTAATGCGGCCTAGGCTGTGAGGTGAACCGCCTCCAATTTTGCAATTGCCCGAATTAAGCAGATAGCCCCACTTAGGCGCTACCAACGAAAACGCTACTTTTGCGGCAGCAAAACCCAAAGACAATGAAACCTGTGATCTTTGCCGTCCTGACGGCCCTTGTGCTCAGCAGCTGTGCCCCCTCTCTAGCCGAAAAGATGCTGGACAGCGGGCAGCCCGCCGGGGCATTCATGCCGGATACTTTATCCTTCGAGCTCCGCCGGGGCTTTATCGTAGTCCGTGCCAAAGCGAATGCGGGGGATATGCCGCTCGACTTTATCCTCGACAGCGGCTCGCCGGTGACCGCCCTCAGCCCGTCCACGTTGAGCTACCTCGGGCTAACCGCCCCGGACGATGGGCTGCAACTGCTCGACTCCGTCCGCCTCGGGCGGGCCCTGGCCCTGAATGTAGCCGCCGAAGCCCGCACCTACCCTAGGTACAGCCCCGTGAAGTGCATAGCCGAAGCGGGCATCCTCGGGGCCAACTTCATGCGGCACTTCAACTGGGTTTTCGATTTTGAAAAACAGGAGCTCATCGTGACGCCCCTGCAGCAAGTGCCGGGCCCTGCCACAGAGCCGGCCCACCGCCTGCCTTTCCGGGCAGACCGCTACTCCGGGCTGCCGGTGCTCAAAGGGCAGAGCGGGCCTACAGGCAAAGCCCGCTTCGTGATCGGGCTGGGGCAAGGGCTGGGCCTGAGGCTGTCGGCTGCTGCCCCGCCGCCCGGGGCGGTACGCGTGTACGATTCTCAAATCCGCAACCCTTATGCCCAAGCTGCTGAGGTGGGCTACCACCTGCCCGAGGCCGCCCTCAGCGCCGGCAGCCTGCAATGGTCTGGCACGGCAAGCCTAAGCGCAGACGGGGCCAATGCCATTGGCAATGAGATATGGGCCAACTATAGGGTGGGGCTACGCTTCAGCACAGGCGAACTGCTGCTCTGGGAGGCAAGTAGCGCTACAGCCCTGCCGCCCCTGCCCGCACTTGGCTGGCTCCCGCTGTTCGACCCGATGGGGGGCGTGACGGTCGGGCTCGTGGTGGAGGGCTCTCCCGCCTGGCAGGCCGGCATGCGCACCGGCGATGCAGTGCTGCAGGTGGGGCGCACGGCCGCGCCGGGGCTCTACAACGACTTTTGCACCTACTTTTTTGGGGTGGAGGCCGACTATGCTGCGCGCAGATCGGTGCTGGTCAAAACGGCCAAAATGGCCGCGCCGGTGCAGCTGCAATTGGAAAACTGACCGCCTGTCAGGATGTTGGGCAGGACAAGGGCTTGGGCTACTGCAGGGCTGGGCTAGCGATGCGGAGGGGTGCAAGCCCGATAGGGCCGAGCGAGGAGCGAGCCCCGTAGCGTAGCGACCCCTGCCTGCGGGCAGGGGTAGACCCCACACCTATAAACAATCTTCTGGTTTGCGCCCTGATGTCAGGCTACATTTGCTTTGCTGCGCCAAGGCTTATTTTTACGATGAAAAAGCCATCAGCCCGTAGGGCCATGAGGCTGCTGTACGTCGATCATCTAGGTGCAGCTTGATTTTTTACCCCTTCGGCGAAATTGCCCAGCTCAGCTATTTCGCCCTTGTTAGGAGGGGGCGGTCCGTCCTTTGTGCTACTGCAAGTGCTGTTGGGTGGTGGGGGTTAAGGTAGTTTTCTTACACAAGGCAGTCCACACAAACCATATATGTTTACTTTTTTGTTTCACCCTGTCTTCTCGACACTATGCGAAACAAATCCCTCTGTCAATAGCCTTCTTTACATTGTATGTATGTAAATTTTATCCCCCCCCACTAACAAAAATCCAGTGGAAGAGATATATTTAGGGCATTGTTGAGATATTGAAGCTAAGCTTAACTACTTAACGCCTATCCAAACCTATGCTAGAGCTTATTAATTTCCCGGAAAGTAACGAGTACCGAACAGGCTCTGCGAATGAGCCAATTGGCTTTTTCTTGGAAGTACTTCCCAAGAGCAAGCGATTTGACTTGCTACTAGGGTATTTCAGCTCGTCCGCAATCAATCTCCTTTCGATAGGCTTTGCGCAATTTCTTTACAATGGAGGTACAGTTAGAATGATCTCCAATCATGTTCTATCCCCAAAAGACCGAAAAGCAATAGAAGAAGGGTTAACTACATCTGAAAGCCAATATGAGTTCTCTATTTCAGATTATGCCAAAATAAAGTCTACACTAAATGAATATGGCAGACATTTTTTCCGATGCCTTGCATGGTTGATCTCTTCAAAAAAACTTGAAGTACTGATTGTTAAACCAAAAGGGGCAAGAGGCATAGCACACTATAAATCAGGGGTATTCTATGATGAAGAAGGCAGGGCTGTAAAGTTCAAATCTTCTTGCAACTTCACAGCTTACGGGCTTTTAGAAAACCTGGAAGAGCTCGAAGTCAAAATAGCTTGGGGCAGCCGAGCCGAGCAAGCGGCAATTGAAGAATACGAAAGGTACTTCAATCAAATCTGGCATAAAGATGCACCTTTCGTAGATTACCTTGCGACTGACGAAGTAGAGCTCCTAATAGCTAAGGATTTTGGTGGCCACTCTATCGAGGAGCTTATTGTTGATGAGCAAAAGCTACTACGAAAAAAGCGACAGTTGATTAGCAACTATAAGGTTAGAAGCATCATTGACCGGCTAGAAGAAGAGATGGAGCAAAGGGTTTCAATGCATGTCAAGGAGCCATATTTCCCTTATGAAAAGCCAAGGGCTTATCAAGATAAAGCATATGAAAACTGGAAAGCAAGAGGCTATAAAGGGATTTTTGCAATGGCGACCGGCACCGGAAAAACGCTCACTGCTCTAAACGCTGTATTGCGTGAACACAAAAAGCTAGGTCAGTATCAGGCTATTATATTAGTACCAACTATCGAGTTAGTCAATCAGTGGGAAGATGAAGTTAGAGGCTTCAATTATCGAAATATCATCAAAGTATCATCCCAAAACAAAAATTGGCGGGATGATTTACAGATGGTGTCTATCCTTTCCGCCGATAAAGAGAGGTACTCTTTCATTATTATTACTACGTACCGGTCTTTTACTCATCGACGCTTTCAAAAAGCAATAAAAATGATTCCTGAGGACACTATCCTCATTGCTGATGAAGCGCACAACCTTGGTTCTAAGAGCATTCTCCCATTATTAGAGGGATTTCCTATCAAAAAAAGAATAGGCCTAAGCGCAACTCCTGACCGAGTGTATGACAAAGAGGGAACTGCTGCAATAGACAGCTTTTTCGAAGACACCCCACCTTATACTTTTGAATATCCGATGAAACAAGCATTGGAATCTGGATTCCTCTGTGAGTATAAGTATTATCCAATTCTGGTGGAATTAACGCCTGAGGAACTAGAAGAGTATTCTGAAATCAGCGCCAAACTCGCTCAATTCTGGGCTGACGAATCGGAGGAATCAAAAGAGATGGTAGAACGGCTGCTGCTAGCTCGGAAGCAAATCATACACAAAGCGGCAAATAAGCTTGCTGCCTTTGACAAGCTCGTAGAAGAGCTGTCGAAACTAAACAAACTAAACTACACTTTAGTCTATGCCCCTGAAGGATACTTTGGAGACCTTTTTGTTGATACAGAGCGCTTAGGGAATCTAGACAAGGAGGAAAATAGAATCTGCGAGATCTACTCGAATCACATTCGTCAGATTTCTCCTGATACTAAAGTTGCACTTTTTCATGGCGCAACCAAAGACAGGGCGTCGACACTTGATAGCTTCGCCCAATCTGATATAGACGTTTTGGTTTCTATGAAATGTTTAGATGAAGGCGTAGATGTTCCGCGCACAGAACAAGCCATATTCTGTGCAAGCACAGGCAACCCTCGTCAGTTTATTCAAAGGCGGGGCAGAATACTAAGAAAAGCCCCCAACAAAACACTTGCAACAATCTATGATCTAGTCGTTGTCCCAAGTACCGAGCATCGGGTCGGCAACTACAATACTGAAAAGCGCCTCATCGAAAATGAGTTAAAACGCGTATACGAATTCGCAGGGTTAGCTATCAATCACATGGAAGCCCTACAAAGGCTAAAGCCTGTACTCAATTTATATGATATCATTGAAGAACTCTAAGCCATATGGACGCACAATACATTCTTGAAGCAATGTTAGACAATGAGGAACTTATGGAAAAGCATAAGTACGGGCCTCGAGAAATCAAAGAGATTCAGTTTGAGCCTCCTCATGACAATGAATTTATTCAATTTATGCAGTCAGCTGTCAAAGTAATGAATGAACTTAAGGATGAGACATCTCGGACTGCAGCCGGGCGATTGATCAAATTCTTCGAAGAAAAGTATGCGCTATGAAGATCCTAAAGCTAGAATTAGAAAATTTCATGTGCTTTAGCGGTACAGATAACTGTATTGATTTTTCTGATGGCCTAAACGTGATTTTAGGAGGGAATGGCTACGGTAAAACGAAGCTCTATGACTCGTTCAACTGGGTCTTATTTGATAAAATCACTAATCAAGATGGTCGCCTTGACACCCCTACAGAAGCAATAAAAGGTGGGCTTGTTTCTAAGAAAGCTATAGCAGATGGCGACGATGGAGCGATTATAAAAGCGATTGTAAGGCTTACCCTTGCCAATGAAAAAGGTAAGGAGATCATTCTGGAACGAAGCTATGCTGTAAAAAAGCTTTCTGGCATGGAGGTCACTAGCCTTGGAAAGAGCAAGCTAACCATAAGTGAGAAAAGCGACCTAGAGTTCAAACCGGTAAGCTTCAGTTCGCAACAGGAAGTTGATGACTACATCCGCGAGCAAGTTATTCAACCTACTGTTTTAGAACACATTTGGTTCCAAGGGGAAAGGGGGATTAAAGGCGCGGTAGACACTTCTAATGCTATCAAGCTAAAGCAAGTCATCAATAAGCTATCTTATATCGATACTTGGGAAAAGTTTATTGAAGTGGCAGAAAATACAGACCGGAGAAGCAGGGATAGATACGATAAAGCGGTAAAAAAATCACAAAAGCATAAAGAAAAAACAGACTTGCTAACCAGTCAAATTGAAAAGCTAGACAAAGAGCTTCATGCAATTGAAGAAAAGCTGGCTATCAAAGAAAAAGACTTGGATATAGCAGAAGAAGAGGTCGACAATATGGCGATGGGCGAAAATGTGCGAGAAGAACTCCGTGCCCATAGCGCTGAAGAAGACCGTATTAAACGGGAGCTAGCTCAGACTGAGTACGACCTTGATCAAATGCTCGATAATGCCAATCGTGACTTATTTAAAAGCTTTTGGGTAGCTCATGGCACGAACGAAGTGCAGGAGAAGTTCGAGGAGTTAGTTCAAGATTACGAGTTCAAAAGAGTTGCCTCCGAAAAAATAAAGAAGAAGGATAAGCCTAAAGATTTAGAAAGCCTATACCTGCACGATCATATTCACGACATGCTAAATAAAGAGCATTGTACGATTTGTGACCGCCCGGCTACTAAAGATAGTGATGCTTACAAAAATATCCAAAAATGGCTGCCAAGGGAGGATAAGCCACTCAATGAGAAACTAGCGACACCTTTTCACCAGGCCTTTCAGCTAAGTGACTTAAGACGCTCACTGAATGTAATCAGCAATTACTCAGATAGCTTTAAACATGATTTTGTACAACAGCGAAGATTATTCTTCGAGCTAAAGAGTAAGAGAAAACAACTTGATGAAGAAAACAGAAGAATAGAAGAAGAAAAAGAAAAGCTGCTTTCAAAGTATAACATCACTTCAATTGACGCCGGCATTAGGCTAGGCGATCGGATAAGAAGATATAATGAAAAAACGGCTTCGCTACGAGAAGAAATTGTTCGGCTGGAAGAACGTAAAAAAGTATTGACCGAGGAAAAAGCCGAAAAAGATCAGGCGCTGGATAAACTGCACGAAGGAGACATCGATCCTATACTCAGAAAGCAAAAAGATTATTTCGGGGATCTATTAGCTGCAACTAAAACAGCCAAAGACCAACAGTATAAAAAATTGGTCGACCTGCTTACAAGGGAAGCCAACAGACACTACGAAGCTATAAATAAGCACTCTGGGGCTTTCTATGGCAAGATTGTATTCAAACAAAACAATAAGGGGGGCTATTCTCCAGAAATCCATAACGAAAACGGAACTAATGAAACGGCGGGCATCAACACTGCGCAATTATTGTCTATGCAATTCTCAATCCTATTTGCCATTTTGAGTGCCAACAAAGAATACGGCTTTAACAAGCGTTACCCTCTCATTGCAGATGCTCCCAATTCCGCATTCGATGCCAAGAAGAAGAAGCTGCTCCTGCGCCAAATAGGCACCACCTTCGAGCAATCGATTGTAATGATGTTTGAATACCTTACTAACGATCCCGAACGTGCCAACCGCTATAAAATAGATAAACCTGGTATCCGGGAGCTCATAGACACTTTAGAGGAAGAAGGTGTCCCAATGAACATCTACATGCTCGATATCCCCGATGGCGTAAACTCGAGAGATATCAATAAGCTTACCGTTCAAATCAAGAAAATTTAAGGCTTTATGGATACGGTTATTACCAAGTTTAAGATCAAAGAGCCTCGTTTTGCAGAGCGGTACGAGCATCTGTTTGCTCGCTACTCTCGGAAATGGGGTGGAAGTGAGCAAGATCGCCTTGACAAGGTCAAGGTATTTGCTAAAAACTATGAGCTTTATATGTATGCTTTTTTCCTGGGGCTAAAGCATGACAGATCAATTCCGTTGGGAAGTTCGGAAAAGAGCAAGTCTAATGTAATGCGTATTGAAGATTGGCAGCCTGAAGTGCTAAAAAACCATCTTGTTGCCTGTACCCTAGTTAAGGATGGCACACCGTTTAGGAAATACGATTTTATGACCGAAGATGAAATCAATAAGAAATCGACGGAACTGAAGGAAATCGTCGAGGCTTATACCAACGGTGGTTTGTCCATCCTGCAAGAGGAATTTGAGGAGGATAAGAAGGCTCTGGATGAGCCGTTTGCGTTTACGGAGTTGGTGTTTAATACATAAAGTAGAGCAAGATGAGTAACGAAAAAGATAAGAAGGAAGTCACTTTTTCTGTTGATGCGGGAATAATCAACCGACTCGGGAAGGAATTGGTAGGTCGTGCCGAGACTGCAGTTTCTGAACTTATAAAGAATGCTTACGATGCCGACGCAAGAGAGGTAACGCTTAACTTTATAAATACATCCAATCCTGGTGGTCAATTGACTATAGAAGATGATGGTCATGGAATGAATTATCAGCAATTAGTAAATGGATTTTTAAGAATTGCTTCAGCAGACAAAATTAAAACTCCTACATCCCCCAAATACAAACGACAGAGAGCTGGTAGAAAGGGGATTGGACGTTTTGCTACGCAAAGGCTTGGTGAAAACCTTACCATTATAACTCAAACTGAAAATTCTTTAAAAGCACTTAAGCTTACCATAGATTGGAACCTTTATAAAGCTGACCAAAACTTAGAAGATGTTACCAACCTAATTGAGGAGGTCGAAAGAATGCCCGATAGGGATTCTGGTACTACATTAGAAATAAACGGTCTTCGTGAAAATTGGACTGATGCACAAATCAAAAGAGCTTTTCGATATGTCTCTGGATTATTACAACCTAGCTACTTATCGGATACATCTAAAGGGAATAATATTGCAGATCAATCAGACTCTAAAAAAGACAATTATTTTAATGTTCAATGCTATAAAACAGAGGGAGGTGACATTACTACTATTGCAGATTCAGATAAAATGATATTCGACTCTGCAATAGCAGAAATTAATGGCTATGTAATAAATGGGAAAGCCATCTGCGAAGTAAAAAGTCAAATATTCCATTTGGATGACAATATAGAGCTAGATGAAGACTTCAGCATTATTGAAGACGCTCATTTCAGAGCATATTACTACATACTTGGATTCGATTCCTTCGATAAGTATTATAGAAGCCGAATAACTAAACCTGAATACAATAAGGTTTTATCCTATGCAAAGGAGAATAGCGGAATTAAGCTTTTTAGGAATGGATTCAAGGTAGCCCCTTACGGAGAAATTGGTAATGACTGGTTAAGGATCGACAAAAGCAATGTTAGGGCAGAAGATAACGCTCATGTTCCTTTTAATAACAGAAGTTTTTTTGGCTATGTCGAAATAAATGATCCGGATGGTGACCGATTCGAAGAGACATCAAGTAGAGAAGGACTTTTAGAGAACAGTGCTTTTGAAAAGCTAAGGAAATTTGTGTATATGTCATTACTCTCTGCAACTAGAAGAGTAAATGCAGCAAGATTACAAAAAAGGAAAGAAGATGAAGTAAATCGTGAAGCCTTATCGAAAAAAGGCGATGAGGACTATATTCCATTGACCAATAGAATAGAGACCTTTATAAAGGCAAAAAAATCAGAGCTAGTAGAAAAGAAAGAGTCTTTTGAAAGTGAAGAGAAATACAAAGAATATAAGGAAGAAACTACTAGCTTAATTAGTATTTTAACAAAAGCTAAAGCTGAACTGCAAGAGGCCGAAATGATGAGAGTTTTAGCTGGAGTTGGACTTACAATTGCTGAATTTACGCATGAGGTGAGGCAATTCATTCCTGTTTTTAGAAATGGAATATCATTACTGGGTAAGCGTGAAAAAGACAAAGAGAGTAAGGAAGTAATACGTAACCTTAGAGAATCCTTTAAAAGGTTCGAGAGTTACGTTGCGTACATTGATGACACAATAATGAATAATACTTCAAGAGAGAAGCATCCGCAAAAGCTTAATAAGGTTGTCAATAACTTCATCAAGGTAATTGAAGCGGATGCGGAACAGTCAGGCATTGATATTTCATTTGATATCTACGGTTTTGAATTGTACACCATTCCTATGCACCCTTCAGAATGGAATTCTCTTCTGTACAATCTATACACAAATGCAAAAAAGGCAATTTTCAAATCAGGAGTAGCCAAGGGCAAAATTAGGATAATATGTGGAGAAGAAAATGGTGTGGTTTATTTAGAGTTCATGGATAATGGGACAGGTATTCTTGAAGAAAACCGAAGTAGAATATTTGCTCCCTTTTTCACCACTTTCACTCCTTCCTACGGAGCTTCGAAAAAAACAGCGGTCGTTGGAACTGGTCTTGGACTCAAAATCGTGAAGGATATAGTAGAAGCATACAATGGAAAAATTGAATTAATTTCTCCTGAGGAAGGGTTCAAGACAAGTTTCCGAGTTGAGTTGCCTAAAAGCAATTATAAAGAATAGAACTATGACATATTTTTTTATTGATGACCAAGAAACAAATCAGACCATTGCTGATAATTTAAAAAATGAAAATTTACATATCATCTTTCATTTGGTTAAAGATAAATGGGAGAGCCAATTAAGCTTTTTGATTGATCAAATCGAAGAGTTTGACGGCTTATTACTTGATTGGCAACTTCAAGGAGAAAAAGCGGACAGTAACAAAGGGTATGATGCTGAAGCATTAGCGCAACAAATTAGAAGGTTAGCCTCTGAAGGTAAAATACAAAAGGATTTTCCCATAATTCTGTGTTCGGCGGCAAGGAATTATCCCGATGTCTACCAACGAGACCATACAGGTCATGATTTATTCGACCTTGCATTTTCAAAAAGTGTTTTTAGCGAGGATGAAAAGGTCGGGCAAATCAGAAATAGGTTTACCTCTTTGGCAAAAGACTATAAAAAATTAAACAACCCTGATTTTCGAAACGATCTTAATGTCTTACTCGCTATAGAAGATGAGTCTTTTCTTGATGATAGATTCACAGATTCGCTTAGAAAAAGACTTGATGATGGTAGAGGTATTCCCCATGAAATATCTCGATTTATCATCGACGAGCTGTTAAATAAATCGGGAGAGCTTATTAGTGAAAGTATTCTTGCAATCAGATTAGGCGTAGACATCTCCAAATCTGGTGAAGATTGGATTATACTAGTCGAAAAGCTGTCAAAAAGTAAATATAAAGGCCTTTTTAGCAATGGTTGGAGTAGATGGTGGAGTTCCCAAGTTAGTGCCTGGTGGAAAAACCAATTTACTCCTAATTCCTTTAGACGATCCTCGTCTAAGACAAAGGTTGGTTTACTTAATGACAAGTTTGAACTATCTCTCAATCCAATTGAGTCTCTTTCAGATAAACATTCAAGTACTTTTTTTTGGACAAAGTGTACTGAAACAGGCATTCCTATAGATACTTCAGATGGTCTACTTATTTCAGGCCAAGAAAATTTTTATCCCTGGCAGGATAAACGGTATGTGTCGATTGAAGCTGTAACAAATCCAAGGATTGAGCTTAAAAAGCCAGTGGCGTCTTTTGAAAGATCTAGACTAGAATCATTAAAACAGAAATATGCGCCGAAAAGACCAAAAAGATAGCAGAGAAATAGTTTCAGCTGATTTAAAAAAAATGGGAGATTTACTAAATAAATGGGGTTTATGCCTCGATACCTCTCCTTTAACGACAGCGTCTAATACTTGCGAGTATGAGTCGGATGAAAATTTTTGGGTCTACTCAATGGAGAGTTTGAAGTTCAATAGTGAGTATATTTATGCCCCTTCTGGAACAATACCTATTGGAGTTAAAAACCTCAGCATTGAACTTAGTCTTACTGTCAAAGGTCGTTTTTTTGATAGTAATTTGATTCAAAATCCATTACTAGAGTATCATGAGGAGCTACCCTACTGTTTTGATTTAGAAATATCTGGAGAATCTAAAGATGGATATGAACTTTTTTCATCGTGGCATTTTGACAAATCTATAAAATCCAAAACACCAAAATTTATTCACCCTGAG
>NZ_VOOR01000035.1 GCF_007993045.1 Phaeodactylibacter luteus | reverse complement strand
CTTTATCAACTTTGAGCTGCGCGGTGCCCGCCCTGCCCCCGATGGAATTTTCCGTATCCTGGATGCACAGGGGCGGCTTTTGCAAAGCATCCCGGCACGGGAGGCCCCGGGCACGGTAGTGGTGCCCGTGCACGATTGGGCAGCGGGCGCGTATGTGGTGCAGTACCTGGAAGGCGGGCAGCTCAGGGCGGTGGAGCGGTTTGTGAAGGTGGAGTGAGGGCAGCGCCCCATCACGCCACATGCCGTTCCACCAACGCAATCACCTCCTGCTCAAGGGCATCCGCTTGCCGGGCCATATCCGCTGCAGCCTTCAGTTTTGCCTCCACCCAAGCTTTGTCCTCGATATCGCCGGCATTGATGCGCACATTGAGCCAGGCACCGTGCACGGCGGCCCGTGCACAAAGGGCACCTACGCCTGCATCGCTGGCAGAATTGGGGTTGCCGGCCTCAGCCATAGCCTTGCATAGAGAAAAGCAAGCCAACGCCTGCTCCATCGTCCGGAAAGGGACTTCTGTAGCATATTTCGTAGCCGCCTGCATAGCTTCCCGACGAGCAGCCTTCTCTTCTTCTGTACCTTTAGGCAAGCGTACAGCATCAATGATCGCATTGAAAGAGCGGGTATCCTCCTCCACCAGGTCAAGCAGGGCGCGGCGTATGCGCTGCCCTTCCTCTGCATAACCACTGAACTCCTCCCAGCGGTCGTCCCATACCCGGCGATGAGCAGAAAGATTGGCGACCATAGTGCCAAGCGATGCCCCAAGTGCTCCCACATAAGCTGAAACAGAGCCTCCTCCGGGCGCAACGCTCTCGGAGGCTGTCTCCTCAGAAAATTGGCTCAGCCGCATATCCAAAAGGGGCGTAGGCCGGTCAGCAGCGAGCTGATACTCAATGATCTTTTGCTGTGGGTCGAAAGGGCCGAGCTCGTCCAAGCCCATAGACTTGACCGCGATTTTGATGACCTCAGATTCTGGTATGCCCAGGGAGCGGCGCTGCTTGCGCAGAAAATAGTAGCCAGCGTCTAGCATGACCTGCAAAGGGACCAGCCCCACGAGTTCGGAGCCTGTCACACGGAGCCCCCGCTCGTTTGCGCTTTCGTAACAGGCCTCGTAGGCCATATGGAAGGGCGTTGCCCGTATATCAGTCAGGTTCATGGAAATCTGGGCTACGCCATACTCCTCAATGAACCAGCCGATGGCCTTCACGGCTTTGCAGCGCCCCGGCTCCCTTACCGGATTGCCCTGCTTGTCCTTTACAATTGCCCCATTGACTTTTCCGCCTTCGCGCTTTATGCGGCCTTTTTCCCGCACATCAAAGGCAACGGAATTGGCTCGGCGTACCGAGGTCGTATTGAGGTTGACGTTGTAGGCGATCAGAAAATCCCGGGCACCGATGGCGGTAGCCCCTGCACGGGCATGGAAAACAGCAGGCCCATAATCCGGCTTCCATTCGGGCTTGCCCAGTTTATCGGGCAAAGCCTCGTATTCGCCCGCCCGGACGGTGGCCAGGTTGCGGCGCTCCGGGCGGGTAGCTGCATTTTCGTAAAGGTAAACCGGTATAGAGAGCTCCTGCCCTACCCGCTCTGCCAGGCGGTGCGCCCAACCCGCTACCTCTTCCATGGTAATGCCAGAAATAGGGATGAGCGGGCAGACATCGGTAGCGCCCATTCGAGGGTGCTCCCCTTCGTGCTTGCTCATGTCTATCACTTCGGCCGCGCGGCGTATCGCCTGGAAAGCAGCCTCAACGACAGCTTCCGGGCCGCCTACAAAAGTCACTACCGTACGGTTGGTGGCCTTGCCGGGGTCTACATCAAGCAGCTTAACGCCTTCCACTTGCGCTATGACGCTGGTAATCTCTTTGATGACGGCTGGGTCGCGCCCCTCGCTAAAATTGGGCACACACTCGATCAATGCTTGGTTCTGCATGGTTTTAGTTTTGAATTGCTGGAATAGGGCTATTCAATGTGGTAGCCGGCGGGCAGCCGCTGCTGCCCCTTAGCCTTGGCACACAATTGGCCAATATGGCCATTTGATGAGGCCGAAAAATAAACTTTTCAGGGCGGAGGGCTATTATTTTGGGGATAATATTACCCAAAAGGCAGCAGATGCAGCGGTGCAGCCCCTCCGCTAGCCCTATCGAAAGTACAGCACAAAAACTATGCATTTATCGACACCCTTGCCAGAACCGCACCAAAAATGCATGGCAGAAGCCAGCAAGTTCCTCCGCTTGTTCGCAAAAGAGCAGCAGCATACGGAGCATTGGCTCGGTCAACGCCTGGCCAATGTAGCAGAAGAGCTAGACGAAACAGGTGCTTACCGGCTCACTACCGAAGAGCTGGCCTTCGGGGCTCGCGTAGCTTGGCGCAACGCTACGCGCTGCATCGGCAGGCTGTACTGGAAAAGCCTGCATGTGTTCGACCGCCGGGAAACCACTACTGCAGAAGGCGTTTTTGAAGCCCTCTGCGAACATTTGTCCTTCGCCACCAACGGGGGCAACATCCGCTCTGCCATTTCCATCTTCCCGGAAGCCCGCCGGGGCAAGGCCCCTGTCACCATCCACAACCATCAGCTGATCCGTTATGCTGGCTATAAGGACGACGCCACGGGGCTCGTCATTGGCGATCCGGCCAGCGTAGGCTTTACCCGGTTTTGTGAAGCATTGGGCTGGAAAGGGAATGGCACGGCGCACGACATCCTGCCGCTCGTGGTGGAAACAGCTGGACACCCCCCGGCCTGGTTCGAATGGCCGGAAGCGATCACTTTGGAAGTCCCCATAGAGCACCCTACCGAGCCGGGCATCACTGCCCTTGGCATGAAGTGGTATGCGGTGCCTGTGATCTCAGATATGCGGCTGGAAATAGGCGGCATCAGTTACCCGGCAGCCCCGTTCAATGGCTGGTACATGGGCACCGAGGTGGGCGCGCGCAACCTGGCGGATGCTGGGCGCTACGATATGCTGCCCAAGGTGGCAGCAGCCTTGGGCCTGGATACGGCTCACCACTTTACCCTCTGGAAAGACCGGGCACTGTTGGAGCTCAATACGGCAGTGCTACATTCCTTCCGGGAAAATGGGGTGAAAATGGTCGACCACCATACTGCCGCCGAGCAGCATGAGCACTTTGAGCGCATCGAATGCCGCCACGGGCGGAAAGTAACCGGCGAATGGGCTTGGCTGATCCCCCCTATGTCCCCCGCCGCTACCTCTATTTTCCACAAGGAATATGATGCTACAGTGCTCAAGCCCAATTTTTTCTACCCCGAAAAAGAAGCCCGTGGCTGCCCTTGGTCAATGGGGTAAAACCCTACACCCCAGCTATCCCCAAACCCCTAAATAAAAAGGGGCTGCCTTCGGCATAGCCACTTTACTTTAAAAAACAACACCTTAAGTCCACCCCTTTCATCCACGCGATTTGAGCATTGGCAGCCCTCCAACTAGGGCTACAGCAGGAAGGATTGTGTATTTTCTGCCTGCAGAAGCCATCACCAAATACCACGCAAGGCATGAAACTCCTGACTACCATCTTATTATTGGCCGCTACCGTTGCTACTTGCAGCCCGGCCGAAAATGCCCCAACCCCCGCCTCTGGCGATA
The DNA here is from genome assembly GCF_007993045.1 of Phaeodactylibacter luteus. GTDB lineage: Bacteria > Bacteroidota > Bacteroidia > Chitinophagales > Saprospiraceae > Phaeodactylibacter > Phaeodactylibacter luteus. Next base: position 50,798 of record NZ_VOOR01000035.1, on the reverse strand, counting down.
TGCAGGAAATAACTGATTTTGGAGACAACCCCGGCCAACTGAAAGCCTGGCAATACCTGCCGGAGGGCCTGCCGGAACAAGCAGCCCTAGTGGTTGTGCTTCACGGCTGTGGCCAAAACGCAGCCGAGATGGCCCGCCTAACCGGCTGGAACGCCCTCGCTGCGCAGCAGGGGTTTGCCGTGCTCTACCCAGAGCAACAGGCCTCGAACAACATACAAAATTGCTTCAACTGGTTTCAACAACAAGACATCACCCGCAGCAATGGCGAGAGCCAATCGATTTGGCAGATGGTCTCCTATATGCTGAGCAACTACAATATAGCCCCCAAGCGGATCTACCTCACCGGCATGTCGGCCGGTGGCGCAATGAGCAGCGCCCTTATGGCCGCTTATCCTGACGTCTTCAGCGCAGGCGCCGTACAGTCTGGCGTGCCTTATGGCGCTGCTTTTGACCTGGCCGCTGGCTTTCAGGCCATGCAGGGGCAAGTGTCCAAGTCGCCCGAGGCTTGGCAGGAAGCCGTTGCCAATGCCTACCCCAGCTATGAGGGCGCTTACCCCAAAGCTATGATCTTTCACGGTACAGATGATGCCATCGTGAATGCGCAAAATGCAGAAGAACTGGCCAAACAATGGGGGGCAGTGCACCAAACTGGCCGTACGCCGGCAGCGATAGACACCACGTTTGCCGGGAACCCCGCTGTGCGCCGGCTGAGCTACCAGGAAGCAGGTGGGGAAGAGCGGGTCGTACGCTTTGATATTGAAGGATTGGGGCACGCCATGGCAGTAGACCCCGGAGAGGGGGAGCAGCAGGGCGGAGAAACTGGCCCCTTCGCTAAAGATGTAGATTTCTACGCTACCTACTGGATCGCCCGCTTCTTTGGCTTGCTGTAGAACAAAGAGCGCACTCGCCCTGCTCGGGCCCAAACTAAAAGATGGCTTATGCTTTCCGGGCTTTGGGCTGGCATTGGCCTAGCGCTGCGCAGGGGTGGTAAGCCCGATAGGGCCGAGCGGAAAGCGAGCCCCGTAGCATAGCGGCACCTGCCCGCTGCCCCCTCCTTGCGGCAGGGGCAGGCCCCACACACTATGTAGGGGCAGGCCCAAAAAACGGACAGCCTGGCTAGCGCCCACAACTTGCCCTTACCGCTTCAGTTTTACTTCATATAGATCTTTCCTGCGGTCCTTCAAGGTATTGACGCTGCCATACTCGTGGAGCTCCTTGAGCAGCTCTAGGTTCACGTCGGCAATGACTGTCATCTCAGTGTTGGGGGTGGCTTCAGCCCGCACTGCATTGGTAGGGAAGGCGAAATCAGATGGCGTGAATATGGCAGATTGGGCGTAATTGATGTCCATATTATTCACCCTGGGCAAGTTGCCCACAGCCCCGGCAATAACCACATAGCACTCGTTTTCTATAGCGCGGGCCTGCGCGCACAGCCGCACCCGGTTGTACCCGTTTTGGGTATCGGTCAGGAAAGGGACGAACAGGATCTGCATGCCTTGGTCTGCATATACCCTTGCCAGTTCGGGGAATTCCACATCGTAGCAGATCAGGATGCCCACTTTCCCACAATCGGTATCGAACACTTTGAGCCGGCTGCCGCCTTTCATCCCCCAGGCGTCCCTTTCTGAAGGGGTGATGTGGACTTTCTGGTATTTCTCCCAAGTGCCATCCCGGCGGCAAAGGTAGGAAACATTGTAGAGGTGCCCATCTTCCTCCACCTTGGGCATGCTGCCGGTGATGATGTTCACGTTATAGCTTACCGCAAACTCCGTGAACTTCTCGCGCAGGGCATTGGTATACCCGGCCAGTTCGCGGATAGCGCGGGCCTCCCCCAAATGGTTGTAATCAGCCATGAGCGGGGCTTCGAAAAACTCCGGGAACAGGATGAAATCAGACTGGTAATCGCTGACGGCATCCACGAAGTACTCGACCTGCCGGATGAGCGCATCGAAGTTGGGGAACAAGCGCATTTGCCACTGCACGATCCCCACCCGTATGGTCGTCTTCGTAGCGTTGATCAGTTTTTCCTCCTCTTGGTAGTAGATGTTGTTCCACTCGAGCAGGGTGGCGTACTCTTTTGAGGCTTTATCTTCTGGAAGATAGTTTTTCAAAATCTTACGGACGTGAAAATCGTTCGACAGCTGGAAGGTGAGCGTGGGGTCATAAATCTCCTTGAGCTTCACCTGATCGATATACTGCCGTGGCGTCAGCTCTTTGGCATACTCCCTGTATTTGGGGATGCGCCCCCCGGCAATGATAGAACGGAGGTTGAGCGACTCGCAGAGCTCTTTGCGGGCATCGTACAGCCGCCGCCCCAGCCTCATGCCCCGGAAATCGGGGTGCACAAAAAGCTCTATCCCATAGAGCACGTCCCCCTCCGCATCGTGTGTGGAGAACGTCTCCTGCCCGGTAATGAGGGAGTAGGTGTGTTTATCGCCGTATTTGTTGTAATCGACAATGATAGAAAGCGCACAGGCCGCCACCCGGCCTTCCACGACCACACAGAGCTGCCCTTCCGGGAAAATATCCAGCAGCTTTTTGATGGCGTCCCGGTTCCAGTGCGTCACCCCCCCTCCGGAATAAGCTTGGATCATGGCCTCTTTAAGGCCGATATAATCTTCGAGCGTGAGGTTCCTCAGCTCGATTTTCTTAGTCATTACAGTCTCTTCCATGGTCTTGGTTTGTCCATTCCTATAACATCGGGGCGAATATCGATGTTTGCTGGGAGAAAATAATAGCCCCCGCTGTTCCGCGAAAGCGGCTGCCCGCCTTGCCAGGCAGCCCTCCTGGGCTTGAAGGCGCAAATTGTCAGCCGATACACCATAGGAAAGGCAAATTCGCGTTACCTTGTTGTAGTGGGCTGGCTCAGCCCGTAATTGACATTACCATCCATAATACCCTGCGACTACCATGAAAGTTAATTCCATTCTGCCCCTACTGCTTTTGTTTTGCACAGCCCACCCCTTGTTCAGCCAAAGCGCTGAAAGCCTGGCAAAAGCCCTTCAGTCTGTTTTGGGCCAACCGGAAGTAGAAGAAGCCCTCCAAACCTATTGGCCGGAAGGCACCGCTTTCCACCTCCGTGCCGACGAAGGGCAGAGCCGGCTCAAGAGCAGCTTTTCGCAAGCTTTTACAGCTTTGCAGCCTGGGGATGTGGAGACACCGCAAGGGCGGGCCTTCAACCCTTTGTTCCCAGGAGAGGAAAGCCAGCTGCCGGCAGAATCCAGAGACTGGGGCATCATCGACTTGGGGGGCACATTCCGGGGCGATGTGCTGTCCCTGCATTTTTTTGCCACCCTACCGGGCGGGCGTCAGCAGATGCTGGGCAGCTACGTGCTGCGCCAGAGCGGTGGCAGCTGGGCCATTGAGCAACAACAGTTCAGTATCCGATAATGAAAGGGCGAGCGGTATCATGGCTGCGGGGGCACCCACGTACGGTGCTGTTTTTTTTTGCCGTGCTGCTGGGCTGGTATGCCTTTTCTTTGCCACGCCCGCTGTTCCGCCCCCCGTACTCCCTGGTACTGGAAAGCCAGACAGGCACCCTGCTTGGCGCCCGCATAGCCAAAGATGGGCAATGGCGCTTTCCTGTGCCGGAGGAGCTGCCGCCTAGCTTTACCGCAGCATTGGTTGAATTCGAAGACCGGCGTTTTTACCGCCATCCGGGCATCGACCCTATCGGCCTAGGGCGCGCTTTGTGGCAAAACCTGAAGGCTGGGCGGGTCGTCAGTGGAGGCTCGACCCTTAGCATGCAGGTCATCCGCATGTCGCTTGGCAACCCGCCGAGGACGGTACTCCGGAAAATACAGGAGCTCATCCTGGCCACGCGGCTAGAGCTCAGCTACTCCAAACAGCACATCCTGCAGCTGTATGCAGCACATGCCCCGTTTGGAGGCAATGTAGTAGGCCTGGAAGCTGCCGCTTGGCGGTATTTTGGCAAGCCGCCTGCCCTCCTCACTTGGTCAGAGAGCGCTATGCTAGCTGTTTTGCCCAATAGCCCCGGGCTGATCCACCCCGGCCGCAACCGGGCGGCCCTGGCCGCCAAACGAGACCGCCTGCTGGAGCGGCTGTGCCAAGCTGGCTACTTCAGCCAAGCCGACCTGCAGCTTTTCCGGCAAGAGCCCCTGCCCGAAGCCCCCCGGCCGTTGCCACAATATGCCCCCCATCTCCTCAGCAGGCTACAGGCCGATGGCAGGGAAGGGCGCATCACAAGCACCATAGATGCCGTTTTGCAGCAGCAGCTTACCGAGCTCGCCGCCCACCATCAGTCGGTCATGCGGGCCAATCAGGTGCACAACCTGGCTGTACTGGTTTTGGATACCGAGACAGGAGAAACCCTGGCTTACATCGGCAACGCCCCCAATGCCGGGCAACCGCACAGCGAGGATGTAGACATCATCCCTGCCCCGCGCAGCACCGGCAGCATACTAAAGCCTCTTCTGTACGCGTACAGCCTACAGGAAGGCCTTATCCTGCCCTCCACCTTGCTGCTCGACATCCCTACCCGGTTGAGCGGCTACCAGCCTGAAAACTTCCATGAAGACTACGATGGCGCTGTCTCTGCAGAACGGGCCTTGGCCCGGTCCTTAAACGTGCCCATGGTAAGGCTGCTGCAGGATTATGGGCTGGAAAAGTTCCACCTGCGGCTGAGGCAGCTCGGGCTCGGGCACATCCGCTACCCTGCCAGGCACTATGGCCTGCCCCTTGTCTTGGGCGGGGCGGAAGCCTCCCTATGGGAGCTGACAGGCATCTATGCCAGCATGGGGCGCACCCTGCTCCATCAATATGCGCACAACGGCTGGTACACGCCCTCCGATTTCCGGCCTGCAGTTTTCGAGCCTGCCCCCCTGCCAGAAAGGCCGCTTCAGCAGGAGCCTGCCCCAATGAGCGCAGGGGCCGCCTGGCTCGCCTTTGAAGCGATGCAGCACTTGGAACGCCCTGGGGCAGAGGGGCAGTGGGAGGCTTTTTCTTCCAGCCGGAAGATTGCCTGGAAGACAGGCACGAGTTTCGGCTTCCGGGATGCCTGGGCAATAGGGGCCTCACCCCGGTATACGGTTGGCGTTTGGGTGGGCAATGCCGATGGGGAGGGGCGGCCGGGCCTTGTGGGGGTGCGTGCAGCAGCCCCTTTGCTTTTTGAGGTGTTCAACCGGCTGCCAGCTGCTGAGGGTTGGTTCCCGCCACCGTGGGACGCCCTCCACCCGGTGCAAGCCTGCAGGCAAAGCGGGTATGCGCCTTCGCCACACTGCCCTGTGGATACGGCCTGGGCAGCGGCGCCTCTCTTGAAGACAGGTGCCTGCCCTTACCATCAAGTGCTGCACCTGGAGCGGGATAGCAGGCTCAGGGCTCATGCCGGATGCGCCCCTGCAAGTATGCTGATACCGGAGCCTTGGTTTTTGCTCCCCCCTGCAGCAGCCTATTTTTACCAAAAGCGCAATCCAGCTTATGCCCCTCCTCCTACATGGGCCCCGGGCTGCAAAGACGGACAGGACGATAACATGGCTTTGATCTACCCGCAGCACCCCGCAAGGGTAAAAGTGCCTGTAGATTTGGACGGGCAGCCATCAAAGGTGATTTTCTCTGCCGCACACCGCTTCCCCGGGCAGACGGTATATTGGCACCTTGACGAAACCTACCTGGGGGCGACTACCACCTTCCACAGCATGGAACTGTCGCCAAGCCCGGGCCATCATCTGCTCACCCTTGTAGATGAGGGCGGGCAAACGCTGCAGCAGCCTTTCTTTGTGCTTGAGTGAGCGCCTATCCATGCGCAAGGCCGGATAAGCTGCTGAGCCTCCCTAAGAGATGTTGGGATGTTGGCCTTCTAGCCGAAAACCGGAGTTTAGCCAAGTCCCGCTTTTTATGCACAAAAGCGGGAAGGATTTTCGGGGTAAAGTATGAGCGAAAAAGTGTCCCGCTGTCTAGCGGGATAGACCGATTACTAAAGCCCCAACAAGAGGACAGGATGGGAAGTGAAGGCAAAAAAAACTCCTACATCAGGGGAGGTTGAATCAGATGTAGGAGCACTAACATACTATGAGAAAACTACACGCTCAAAGATAACCCGGCAGCACTTGCCATTCGCGCCAAGTTAGGAAACGGGTGGGTGGGGCAGCATTGTGGCGGAAACAAAGTAGAAAAAGGTAAATGTGAATGGCAGGAAATAAAGGCAGGCCTAAAAATCAAAAAACCTGCACCGGGATAGGTGCAGGAGGTTCAAACAAACATACTATGAGAAAACTTTGAACAAAATAATACATTCAACCGGGAGCTGCACTGCCCATTCTGCTTACGGTGGAGGTGCAGGAGTAAACGGCAGGAATGGTTGAACAAACGGTACTTGCAAAGCAGCGCAAACCAAGTGGCCGTTCTTTTAAGGGGGCCTGCACCTGCCCGCGAGCAGGTGCCGCTATGCTCCGGGGCTCGCTCTTCGCTCGGCCCTAACGGGCTTACCACCCCTACGCAGCGCTAGGCCAGCACAAACGCCTGCGACATTTTAGTTTATCCCCTTTGCAAAGTCAGGATATTTTGCCCAGGTTGATCTCGCGTATCGGGATGAGGATTTCCACCCGTGTCCCCTGCTCCTTGCCCCCGCTCTCTTCAGCCAGGTCAATGGTGCGGACAGATTGCTCGTGCCCCCGTGCTTTACGTAAGATACGCAGCCGTTCCTCTGTAATGGAAGTGCCCCGCGAGCGGTGGTTTTGGTACCGGGGGTCATTGAGCTTCAATTGCCGGGCTTTATTGAAGCCTATGCCGTTGTCCTCCACCCTGCAAAGGATGGTCTCCTCGTCATAGAGCAGGAAGAGGATTTTGATCATGCCATCGCTGCGAGTGCTGAGCCCATGCTCAATGGCATTTTCCACATAGGGCTGAATGATCATGGTAGGGACCCCCAGTATATCTTCTTCTATTTCCTCATCAATGATGATTTCGTGGTCGAGGCGGTCGTTGAAACGGAGCTTTTCATTGATATAAAGGTACTGCTCGAGGAATTGGATTTCCTCTTCTAGCGAGATGACCTCTTGATTGGAGTACTCTAGGCTCTGCCGCATAAGCTGTGCAAACTTGGCCAGGTACTTGGTAGCGAGGTTGACATCGTGGGAGGTGATATAGTTTTGGATGGAATTGAGGGCGTTGTACATGAAGTGAGGGTTCATCTGAGCGTTCAGCGCTTTGAGCTGAAGCCCGGTCGCCTGCAGCTGCAGCATTTCGGCTTCCTGCCGTTTCTTTTCTGCCTCGTACTTGGCCTCGATCTCCCTTTGGCGGTCCTGATCAGAGTTGGCTATCTGCTCCTCGCGGTACCGGTCGTAGTGCGCAAAATGGGAATAAGCCTTTTCGAAGTCGCCCCGGTCCGCAAAATAAGCCGCCGTGCTTTTGTGAACGGTAGCCAGGTACTCTGGGTTCTGCTCCGCCTGTGCATGCTGCAGGGCGATCCTCAGTGCCTCTTCTGCCTTTGCATACTGCTTTAGCTCCGTGTAAATCTGGCTCCGCCAAAGATCGATTTTCATCTGGTTCTCCGCCATATCCTCCTCCCGCTGCCGGTAAGTCTGCTCTGCCCGGTCAAAAAGGCTGAGGGCGTCGCCATAGTCGCCTTTTTCCATGGCGCAGTACCCGAGGTTGGAATAAGCGAAAGCACGGGCGATCTCGCTGCTGTCGTCCGAAATTTCAATGGCCCGGCGGAAGTAAGCTTCAGCAGTTTCCTGATCATTGAGGCTCATGTAGCCATTGCCAGCATTGACGTAGTGCCAAGAAAGGCGTGCATGTAGCGCTTTGTTTTCACAAATAGCTACTACCCTGCCGTAAGCCGCAGCGCTCTTTTCCCGTTCGCCGCTGAGCTCATACACCCGCCCAAGGCCGGCTTGTATCAAAGAGAGGAAGTAGTAGTCTTTCAGAGCCAGCTCCCCAAAGCTATTGAGGAGCTGATCAGCCCGGAGCAGGGCTTCGACCGCCCCGGAATGATCGCGGGAGTAAAGCCTGACGAACCCTTCTCTGCACATCAGGCGCGACTCCAGCCTTGAATCCGGGAAGCTTTTGAGCAGGGCCTCCGCCTTTTGGATGTAATCAATGGCGCGCCCCATGTCCCTGAGGTTGATGCACACCCCTACAAAGTCGATATAAGCGTCTATCTGTTCGCGGGCGGTGCCCCGCTCCTCCACCAGCTTGATGGCCTGAAGGATGTGCTCCTGAGCCTCCTCGTACTTGTTGAGCTGATTGGCTACCGTAGACGCCAAAAGGTGATAATTGACCAGGATGTCTTTATTGGACTCCCCCTCCAAAATACCGCCCAGCTCTTCCAGCAGCTCCTCGGCACGCTTGACGTTGGTATAGGCATACCGGGAAAGGAGCTTATCGAGCAAAAGCAAGCGCTGCCGGCTGTCAGCCTGCTGCTTCAGCTTTTCCTCCAGCGCTAAGGGCTGCAGCTCGTCCGGGTTGGGGTTGTCATAAAACATAACCTCTAATATATTAAAAAAGGCTATACTTGCTTATGCAAGGACAGCCTTTGTTTTTGCTTTACTCGTGTGGGGGGTTCAGAGCCAGCTACTGCGGTACAATATCGCTGCAGCCGTTGTTATAGTTCTTTTTACCCTTACCTCCGACGATTTTGTTCTGATCAGACTTCTTGATGGTTTTGATCTCCTTTTTGAGGTCTGCCAGGTTCTTTTTTGATTTTCCCATAGTAGATAATTTTGTGCACGAAGTGTAAAGTGTTTTCGGGATCTCTACCACGTACCTGCTGTAAAAGTAACAAAACATTCAGCGGAATGGTAACGGGAACCCTTTTTGCTAAACATATTTTATTCACAAATAGATAGTTGAAACATACAAGCAAGCTCCTTGAGCGCTTGGGGCAACGACTGTACCGCCCCAAAGCCATACTTGAAATGTGCAAATCTGTTTGTGCGTAAAATAGGCCGGCGTGTTGTCATATCACAAGCGGCCGGCTTGTGCGTGTCAGTGCTGTTTGCTTACCGGAAGGCATGGAAAATGCGCTCTTGCAAGGGCTTTCACTGACTGTTTTGACTGGAAACTTATCTACATATAGGGCTGTGCGCTGAAGCGGCCTAGCAGGCTTTCACAGCGCCATCCCCTCCTGATACCGCTTAATTTGCTCCATAAAAGCAGCCCGGCGGCGGCGGGAAACTTCAATCTGTATATTGTCGTCCATGATAAGGTACCCCCCATCACCTTTGACGAACTTATGCATATAATTCAGGTTGATGACATGGCTCTTGTGCACCCGGTAGAAATTGAAAGGGGTGAGCATATCTTCAAACGCTTTGATGGTCTTCGAAGCGGTAATCTTTTTCCCTTCTTTGAGGAAGATGTGGGTATAATTGTCTTCAGCTTCACAGCGCACGATATCGGTGATGTGCACGAAGTAGATCCCGTCAAGGGCTGAAATGCCCAGCTTATTGAAGGCGTTCGGGTTTTTCTGGTAAGCATTGAACAGCTCCAGCCTTTTGTCCGTTTCCGGTTTCCGGCGGAGGTCTACCCTAGCTACGGCCTCCTTGAGCTGATCGGGGTCGATGGGCTTCATCACGTAGCCAATAGAACTGTACTCACAAGCCTTGATGGCGTACTTTTGGTAAGCCGTGACAAAGATGATCTCAAAATGGACGGGCCGGATGCGGTTCAGCAACTGAAAGATCAAGCCGTCTGGCAGGCTGATATCGAGGAACGCAAGGTCTGGCGTGGTCAGCTTAAAAAGCGATTCTGCCTCTTCGAGGCTTTGGGCTGCACCAATCACCTCAACGCCCGGGCAATGCTCCCGGAGCATATTCTTGAGGTTATTGAGGCCATTGATCTCATCTTCAATAATGACCGTTTTGATCACAGGCTAAGGTTTTACCAAGCTTCCGCAGCGGCGGGCTGTCGCCCGGAGCACTACATCCGCTGTTGTGTAAAAAGATGTTGTTGCTCAAAGATAAGGGATTTCAATGAACTCTAGGCACAGGCTGCCCGGCAATTACGTATTTGCGCCTATACAATATCAAAAGAATCCTCAACTAACCTATGCCTGGCAGCGCAATCTTTGTGACAGGGCATCCGTGCCGGTTCCCTTCTGAGCCTTTCAGCCGCCTTGCCCACTTTTTTTTACATTAGCCTTGATGCCTCGGGCCCGTGTAGTGGAAAAAATGAGCTATTTTCAACCACGCGCCGGCTTTTTTTAAGAGCTTAGCCTCAACGAAGTGACTGAAAAAGGCATAGCGCGGGCCGGAAAGCGCCATTTCAATCCTGCGATACCCCACAGCACATCAAGCCGATTAGAGCAAGGCAGCTGCCTTTACAACTCAAACTATGGAGGAACCATCTTTTAGCCCTGGCCGCGAACGCCTGCACGAGATCATTTTTGAAGCCGACACCCCTGCGGGCAAAGTATTTGACGTCCTGCTGCTGATTTTTATCGCAGCCAGCGTCATCACCGTTATGTTGGAGAGCATTGAGCCGCTGCAAGCGGAATATGCGCAGCTGTTCACGCTTGTTGAATGGGGCTTCACCTTGGTTTTCACAGCAGAGTATCTGCTGCGCCTGTACTGCGTCTACCGGCCGTTGAAATATGCTGCCAGCTTTTTTGGGGTGATCGATCTTCTGGCCATTCTGCCTTCCTACCTGGCGCTGATACTGCCAGCTTCTCAGTATTTCCTGATCATCCGTGCCTTCCGGCTGATCCGGATTTTCCGGGTCTTCAAGCTAGGGCATTTCCTGAAAGAAGGGGAGGTCATTGTACAGGCGCTGAAAGCCAGCCGGGCGAAGATCATTGTATTCCTCACTTTTGTCAGCCTGCTCGTCCTGATCATTGGCGCTTTGATGTACCTGATTGAAGGGGGCTCCAACCCTGGTTTTTCCAGCATACCCAGATCGGTCTACTGGGCCATCGTCACTTTGACGACGGTGGGCTACGGTGACATCACGCCCACTACAGACGTCGGGCGCTTCATATCCGGGGCTGTCATGATCTTAGGCTACGCCATCATTGCCGTGCCTACCGGGATAGTGTCGGCTGAGTTTGTAAGCGAGTACTACGGCCAGAAAGTCAGCACCCAAAATTGCCGCTACTGTGGCCGTGAAGGGCACGAGCACGATGCCATCTACTGCAAATATTGCGGCGAGCAGCTCAACCCTTAATTCCCGTTCACCTCACAATCAGCACGGGCACGTGAAAATCGAACTTCAGCAGCTGCGCGGCAGTGCCGCCGAGCAGGATGGCCGGCACTGCGCTCTTCCCTTTTGCGCCAAGCACAATCAGATCCTTCCCCTGGCTGATGGCATAGTCGTACACCGATTGTGCCACAGTGCGGTCCTCTGCATAAATAAACTGGCAAGGGGTATCCTGTACCTCCTTGGGCAAAGCCTTCCGGAAACGCTTGTATTGCTCTTTGGCCTCTTCTTCCATCGACTTGCGGAAGCCCTGCACAGGGATAAAAGGGAAATAGTGGTTGGGGATTTTGTATATGTGCTGGCAGGATACCACGGCTGCGAGCTGATGGGCTTTTTTGAGCGCACGCGAAGAGGCCTGCGAGAAATCAATGGGCACCAGCACGCGCTCAAGCCGGTGGGGGGCTGTTTCCGGCACCGCCATCAGGTCAGCTTTAAAACCGCTTTGCCTCAGCAGCTTTTCCGCTACTGCGCCAGAGCCCCGGTAAGAGAGCTTTTTGCCGGCAAGGACAAGCTCTGCACCAACCTCATTGCTCATGCGGGCCAGTTCCTGAGCAGTTGATGCGCCCTCTGCCACCAAGACTTCCCAGGAAACGCCTTCCGGCACGCTCCCGCTGAAGTGCTCCTCTACCTGCTCTGTGGCCTCTTCCCCGATAAGCTCTCCCAGTGGGCGTTCTAGCCCAGCCATCAACGCCTCAGCTTCTTCCGGGTAATCAAAGCGGATGTTGTGCACAAAGTATGCCTTTTCAATGCCCGGCATGGCACGGCACAAGTGGGCTGCGTAACGGATCATGACCTGGTCCATATTCGTGAGGTCTAAGGCAACAAGTATCCGGGTGTATGTTTTCATAGTAGGAAAATCTCGTTTAGTATCATGGTTTTAAATAGGCTTGATGCAGCGCCCTTACCTATGTCCGGGCAGATGGGCACAAACCAGATGGCTTTTTTTGCCTGCCCCCTCCGCAAGGATAGGGGCCTGCCCCTGCCGCAAGGAGGGGGCAGCCGGCAGGTGCCGCTATGCTACGGGGCTCGCTGTCCGCTCGGCCCCTCGCCCTACAGGCGTCGGGTCTGGCCTTCGGCCACCCCTTCGCAGCGCTAGGCCGATGCCAAGCTATAAAGCCCGAAAAGCATAAACGCCCGTGGCATTTTGGTTTCGCCCGGGCAGATTGCCCTGCGCATACAGGCTGCCAATACTGGCTCACTCCTTCTTTTGCCCGGCAGAGGAGCCTGCCCTTTGCTGCCGTTTCTGTATGAGCCCTTCTAATACTTTCCGGTAAGACTCCCGCTCCTTTTTTTCCTTTTGGGCCATTAGCTCTTCGTATTCTTCGGTTAGGGCCTTGTACAAGCTGTAACACATAATCAGCAGGAGCAGGGTAAAAGGGAGCCCTGTAGAAATAGCCGCTGTCTGAAGGGCTTTCAGGCCGCCGCCCAATAGGAGGGTTGCTGCTACAGCACCTTCCGACAAGGCCCAGAAAATGCGTTGCCCGACCGGCGCATCAAGCTTGCCGCCTGAGGTGATGCTGTCTATCACCAGGGAACCGCTATCAGAGGAAGTGACAAAGAAGCTCGTCACCAATAATATGCCTGCGATAGAGGTGATGAAGCCTAGCGGGTACTCCTCCAACAGGACGAACAGGGCGGTGGCGATGTTGTCGTTCACCGCTTCTGAAATATTGCCCACCCCGTTCAGCTCCAAGTATAGCGCGGAGCCTCCAAATACGGACATCCAGAGGAAGGTCAGCAGGGAAGGGACCAGCAATACGCCCAAGAAAAACTCCCGGACAGTCCGTCCTTTTGACACCCGGGCGATGAACATCCCTACGAAAGGCGACCAGGATATCCACCACGCCCAGTAGAACGCAGACCAGTCGTTCTGCCAATTGGTCTGTGCATAGGTTTCTGTCCAAGCCCCAAGGGAGATCAGTTCCTGCATATAAGCGCCTGTATTTTGCATGAAGGAGTCCAGCAGGAATACCGTGGGCCCCAATATCAACATGGCGATCAGGAAAACCAGCCCCAGCCGCATGTTGAGCTCGCTCAATACCCGGACGCCCTTATCGAGCCCGAGGACAACGGAAATCGTGGCCATACCGGTAATCCCTGCAATCAGCAATACCTGTACGGTTATGGTATCCGGGGTGCCGAAAAGGTGGGCCAGCCCTGCTGAGACCTGCTGTACGCCGAAGCCCAGAGAGGTCGCCAGGCCGAACAAAGTGGCCACTACGGCCACCACATCGATGATATTGCCCAGGGTGCCGTGTATACGGTCGCCCAGCAAGGGGTAAAAAACAGACCGCAAGGTGAGGGGCAGTTTTTTATTGAAGGTAAAAAAAGCCAGCGACATGCCCACGATGGCGTAGATAGCCCATGCGTGCAGGCCGTAATGCAGAAAGGTGAACTTCATGGCGTCCTGTGCTGCCACGACAGGGTCGGTTGCGCCCCTTGGCGGATTGGAATAATGCATAATGGGCTCCGCCACGCTAAAAAACAACAGCCCAATGCCCATGCCTGCTGAGAACAGCATCGCAAACCAGGCGAAAGTGCTGAAGTCTGGCTTGGCATTGGGCCCGCCAAGGCGGATGCGCCCCATTTTGCTAAAAGCGAAATAAAGCGAGAAAGCCAAGAAAATATTGACCGCCATGACCAACAGCCAACCGGCATTGGTCGTGATCCCATCTGTGGTGCGGCTGAACACCTCCTCCATCGGCTTGCCAATGGCCAGCGTCAGCCCTATAAAAAGCAGGATGATCACCGCGGAAGGGTAAAAAACCGGGGCATGTATATCGAAGTATTTGTTCTTCATTATGCTCTATTGATCAACGTGTCCAATCGCCTCAAGGGCAAAACGCAATGTGCTACCTCCCTCACGGCAGGTAGCACATCTGCTTCATTTTTGTGCGCCAGCAGGCAACACTATGCCCGCCGGTAGTGCGCAATTTGCCTCCGCACTGCGGAGCGGGCCACTTATTTTACCAGCCAGATGGCTGCATTCTGAGAATTTGAGCCGCCTAGGCGCTGTACTGCTGCACTGTAGTTGTCCGAGTTCAGGCTCTGCTCCTCTCCGGGGTACAAAAACCGCATCGGCAGCATATCGTCATTGACGTTGGCACAAGGAGGAGAGACAAAAGGCAGGCCAGCCCAGTCATTGCCGCTTTCAAAATACCAGCGGCGCAGCTCGAAGTACGGCTCCAGCCCATGGAAAAACAGGGCCACCCACTTCTGCTCCCAGATATCGACGGCAGCCGTGTAAGCTACTCCGGAGTTGGCGTAAAAATCATCAAAGCTATCCCACTGCGTATCATCGAGGCTGACCTGATGATAGCCCATAGAAGCAGCTATGCCTGCACGGTAATGGCTTTCTACGTCATCGCCTATCCAGCCTTTTTCCGCTGCTTCAGCTAGAAGGAACTCCAGCTCCGCATAAGTCATGATGATGCCCTTACCCAGCTCTATGCCCAGCTGATCCGCAGTCGTCTGCGCCCCATCTACAAAGTAGGCAGGGCCGAGGCGGGAGCCGATTTTGTCACATGAGCCAGCCCCTGCGCCGTTCTCCGCTCCATCGAAGGTGCCATCGGGGCCGTAGATGCCGTTGTCGGGGCGGGCATAACGGAAGAGGCGGGGGTCGTCGTAGCTGCTCAGCAGGTTTACAGCGTTTTGGCTGATGGCCACCGCATCGAAGTCGCCTGTTTTCAGTGGGATGAGCGGGAACTGATTGGGGAAGCCGTCCAAGTAAACAAGGGCAGCGTTGTCCTCATTGCTCTCCATGATATTGCCGGCTTCCACAACCTCAGCAAACTGAGCGCCGGTATCGGCCAGCTGATTGTTGGCGGCCATCAGGAGGCGCAGGCGAAGGGAATTGGCCAGCTTTCGCCACTGCGCGGCGCTGCCGTTGTAAATGATATCGCCAGAGATGCTGCCGGCGGCCTCCGGGGCCAATAGGGCATCAGCTTGTGCCAGCTGATCCAGCAGGTCGGCATAAATGACCGCCTGCTCATCGTAGGCCGGAGTGAAATTGCTCTCTGTACCGCCTTTTATGGCTTCAAAATAGGGGATGTCACCGTAGGCATTCGTCAGTGTAGAAAAAACCCAGGCGCGCACGACCATGGCTGCACCCTGCATTTTCTCATTGCCCTGCTCCAAGGCAATGCGCTCTACAGCATTCACGTCTGTCAGGCTTTCGTACAAGCCTTCCCATACGGTAGGGAAAGCGTTCCAGTTGTACGCATCCACCTCGGTACGGAGGGTCTTGGCGGTCAGCTGTGCAGCGTTGTTGCCTAGCAGGAAAGACTCCGTGACCATGGTATTGACACTGCTGCGCAGGGCTGCAGTCATGAGCACGTCAGCAGAAACCTCTGTCGGCTCGTTAGGGTTGGCATTGAATTCATCAAACTGCTCGCAGGAAACAAGCAAGACGGTTGCCAGGAGCGCCACCAGTGAAAGTGGTTTTATAGAAATCATATTAGATACGATGTTTAAATCAAAAAATATGCTGGGCGGCCAACCGCCCTCACAACTAAAGGCATGGCAGAGGGGCACGCTATGCCCCTCTGCCCAATTGCTGTACCGCTCTAGAAGCCAAGGTTCAGCGAGATGCCAAAGCTGCGGGTGGAAGGCATCTGTGTGCTTTCAAACCCATTCACAAACAAGCCGTTGCGGATGGAGTAAGTCTCCGGGTCGATTGACGGCACTTGTGTGAACAAGAGCAGGTTGCGGCCGACCAACGCGATGCGGGCAGACTGCAGGCCTGTATTTTTGATCAGGCTTGAAGGCAAGCGGTAGCTCAGGCTGACTTCGCGCAGTTTTACGTAAGTAGCATCGTAGGTAGCGGCTTCGATGTTGTCCCGGTTGAAACCGTTGCCATAGTAGGTGTAGAAATAACCGGTATACCCTGCGCCGCCCGGCTCGACAGCTACATCATTGGGCACATATTCAGGGTTCTCGTCTGTGCCGATGTTTTTCACGCCAGGGCCGACAATACCGCCCATTTCTTCCAGGTTGTACACAGGGTCTCCGTTGCCATCATAAGAAACGGAGTAGACGGTGCGCCCGTCTGTCGTCTTGATCGGCAGGTTAGGGTCATCTTCATTAGTGATGGTCCCACCAGTCGCCATAAGGGCATGGGTGCGGGAGTAGATCTTTCCACCAAACTGCCCATCGAACAGAATGCCAAGGCTGAAGTTGCCAACGTTGAGCGTATTGTAAATGCCCGCCCGGAGGTCAGGCTGATAAGATCCGGCAGACACTTTCTCCTCGGTCAGGAGCGGCAGCCCATCCTCGTGGATGATCTGCCCGGCAAAAGGCCCTTCCTGCACCCGCTGAAAACCGAGGCCGTACAGCTGCCCGAGCAGCTCGCCTTCTTCGGCGACCAGCTCGAGGTCGGAGCCCCCTTCGTCTCCAGGGAACACATCGGCGATTATGGAGTAACGCCCACCGCTGATCACGTCAGGCAGGCTTTCTACGATGGCGCGGTTGTGCCCCAGGTTGAGGGCAATATCCCAGCTGAAGCGCTTGTTTTTCACGGGCGTAGCGCTCAGCATCACTTCCACCCCTTTGTTGCTGATCTCACCACCGTTCGTGAGCCGGAAATCATAGCCGGAGGCCGATGCTACCGGCAGGAAGATGATCTGATCGAAGCTCAGCATATTGTAGTAGGTCGCGTCAATGCGGAAACGGTCGTTCAGGAACCTCGCATCCACGCCCAGCTCGATTGCACGGGTACGCTCGTTGCGCAGGTTGGCCTCTGCAATCGTACGGTTGGTGCTGAACACAGAACTGCTGCCAAAGGCAGGCTGCGGGGTGAAGGTGGTGCCAAAAGCATAAGCCGGGGCACCGTTGCCAACCTCAGCGTATGAGCCTTTCAGTTTCAAGAACGAGAGCGGCGAGTTGGCGCTCAGGTTGAGTTTTTCCGAAAGGATAGCACTGAGCGATACCGAGGGGTAAGCGAAGCTGAAGTCTGAATCTTCGAGCCCGGAAACCGGGTTGACCAGCGTACTGCTCCAGTCTTGGCGCAGGGCTGCGTCCAGGTAGAGGAAGTTGTCGAAAGACAGGGTAGCCGTACCGAACAGGCTGTTGATGCCCACCTGTGTTTTCTGCGACTCTACAAGCACGCCGGAGCGGCTGTTGGTCAGGGTGTAAATGCTTTCGTCCGTCCCAAAGAATTTCAGCTCCGGGTTGTTCGCGATCAGGAAGTTGGCATTTTGCCGCATGATGTTGCCCCCCAGCTTTACGTCAAGCGCAAAACGCGAGTTGCTCGTGCGGTCGGTATGGTAGCCAATGATGGCCTCCGCGTTGGTTTCTGAAAAAGAGATCTCATCTTCGCGGTAGCTGCCCCTAAGGACGGCTTTGGTAGAAGGCGCCCGGCGGTATTGGCGCTGATCGTCCACCACATCTGCCCCGTAGCGCAGACGGATGTCAAAGTTGTCGTTGAGCTTGTAGTTCAGCTGGAAATTGCCGATGACACGGTTGCTCTGAAAGCTGTTGGTGTTCTCGTTGGCAATAAACCAAGGGTTGTTCACCCAGAGGTCCTCCACATAGCGCTGCTGTACGCCTTCGAGGCCCGGCTCCCAGTAGTCGCGCAGGTCATCGATAGCGACCTGACGAGGGTACCACAGCCATCCGTACATGATGGCGGAAGATTCGTCATAGCCGGTATTGGGCACGTTGTCAGAACCTGAGCGCACATACATGGCATTCAGCCGGACCTTAAGGCGGTCATCCAGCATAGACCGTCCGATGCTCGTCTGAAAGGTGTTCCGTCGGAGATTGGAATTGGGCACAATGCCCCGGCTGCCCGTATTGGTGTAAGACAGGCGGAAATCGCCGCCTTCGCTGTTGTTGTTGATGGCGAAGTTGTTGATGCTCGTGATGCCGGTGCGGAAGAAGTTGCGGATATTGTCCGGTGCCGGTGTAAAAGGCACAGCTTCCCCATCAGAATTGAACTGCTTGATGAGCTGCCCGTTCATGCGCGGGCCCCAATTCTCGCCGTAGGCTTCGTAGTACTGCTTGTCGCCAATATAGTTGGTGCCATCGAGGTAGCTGTATTTTCCACCGCCGCCAAAGCCGTACTCGTTCTGATAGTTGGGCAGCTTGAGGATGGTGTTGAACGTCGTAGTGGAGTTGACTTCCACGCCCCAGCCTTTTGCACCCGTGCCGTTTTTGGTCTCGATGAGGATAACACCGTTGGCGGCCCGGGAGCCGTACAATGCAGATGCGGCAGGGCCTTTCAGCACATTGATAGAGGCGATATCGTCCGGGTTGACAATCTGAGCAGCGTTGCCAAAGTCAATCGTTGTGGAGCCATTGAGCCCGTCGTCAAAGCTGTACAGGTCGTTGGTGATCGGGATGCCGTTCACCACAAACAAAGGCTGATTGTTGCCCAAGAGGGAAGCAGCGCCACGGATGTTGATATTGGCAGATGCCGTAGGCCCGGCAGCGCTTCCGGTAACGTAGACCCCTGCGGCCTTGCCGGCGAGCGCATTTGTCACGTTGGTGGGCTTGACCGTAGCAATCTGCTCCGCGCCCAGCTTTTGTACAGAGTAGCCTAAGGCTTTTTCTGAGCGCTCAATGCCCAAGGCTGTGACCACTACCTCGTCCAGCTCAATTTCTGAGCTCATGATGATATCGTAGCTGTCCTTGCCGTCTTCCAGCCTGACTTCTTTGGTCGCATAACCTACATAAGAGAAGACCAGCACCTCTGCTTCAGGGCTGGCTTGAAGCTCAAACTTCCCGTCAAAGTCAGTGATCGTCCCTTTGACTGTTTTTTTCACATAGACATTAGCGCCAATCAGCGGCTCGCCGTCTGTGTCCTGAACCATCCCGGTGATGGTACGTGCAGACTGAGCCATCCCCGAAAGGGATAGGCCAAATAGAGCTGCCAATGCCAATACATAACGTATAGCACGTAAACGTAATCTCATAAACCTAGTCGTGTTTTGTTTAAAAAAATGGAGGGGTATAACTGGGAAAACTTGGATAATAACCCTCTGAGCTTTGAGTAAAAGGTTAAGCTTTGTCTATTTTGGGCACAAAATTGATGAATTTATGTCAAAAAATCACTCATTAATCCTGCTTTTATTTTTTTTAATGAATTTTAGCCCAATTAATTCACAAATAAATCACCCCAAGGTGCTCAAGGCCGGCGTCAAACCCGCCCCGCCTTTCCTCATACAATCCACAGACGGCCGCTATAGCGGCATCAGCCAATGGCTGTGGGAGGGCCTGTCGGAGGTAGCCGGCTACGAATGCGAGCACACCCAAGCTACGCTGAAAAACCTCCTTTAAAAGCTTGAAAAACAATAACTTGATACCTGACCCCCCCTCACGGTGACGAGCAGGCGCATAGAAGAAGTTGACTTTACACAGCCATTCTTTGTCTCGGCATCTGCCAGAGCCACACGCCGCTCATCTGGCATACGCTCCGCTTTTTCTTTTGTGAAGAAATTCTCCTCCTCCGATTTGCTCAAAGCGGAACCTGTGCTTTTTGTCGTCATTTTCATCTTTGGGCTCACCACTTGGCTCTTTGAGCGGCGGCACAACCCGGAGGAGTTCCCCGGAGGTTGGAAAGGGCTATGGGAGGGGATATGGTGGCCTGCTGTGACGATGACCACGGTAGGGTACGGCGATAAATCGCCCCGTTCTGCTGGCGGGAGCGTGGTGGCCCTGGTGTGGATGTTCACCGCCATTATCATTATTTCGGGCCTCACGGCCAGCATTGCTTCTTCCCTTACGGTCAATCAGCTGAGCGGGGACATCAACAGCCTGGAAGAACTGAAACAATACGAGGTTGGGACGGTAGCAGGCTCTGCCACACAGGGCTTCCTTTCCGGCCGGAACATAGCAGCAAGAGGCTATACCGACCTTGGGACAGGCATAGCCGCGCTGCACGCGGATGAGATAGACGCCCTGGCATACGGCGAGCCTATCCTAAAGTATGCGCTGCAGGAAAAAGGGGAAACAGCCTTGCAGGTCCTCCCCTACCGGTTTAACATCCAATACTACAGCTTTGGCCTGCCTAAGGGCAGCCCCCTGTCTGACGAGCTCGACCCCATACTGCCGTGCCTCTTAGAGCAGAATAGCTGGCGGGCTATGCTGGCAGAATACGGGCTGAGCGAGCTCTGATTTTTATGCTAAAAAAATGCGCTGCCCCAGTGCTTGGGACAGCGCATTGATGATCAGCGCTAATGTGGCGAGTGCAAACCAAGTTGCCGTTTTTTTTGGGGCCTGCCCCTGCCAGCGGGCAGGTGCCGCTATGCTCCGGGGCTCGCTGTCCGCTCGGCCCTAGCGGGCTTATCACCCCTTCGCAGCGCTAGGCCATGCCAGCCTAAAGCCCGAAAAGCATAACCGCAGGCAGCATTTTGGTTTATGCCCAATATGGCTAGTGCGGCTAGGCTGGATTATTTGACTGTACTTCCACGCTTAGAGCGTGTTCTGGCCGAGGCCTTTAATGGTCAAAAATTTACGGCTCAAGCCACTAGCCTGAACGGTGTGCTAGATCATATTTTCAGGGCGCACCCATTCGTCGAACTGCTCTGCGGTCAGCAGGCCGAGCGCTACAGCAGCCTCTTTGAGGGTTTTGTCCTCTTTGTGCGCTTTCTTGGCTATCGCCGCTGCGTTGTCATACCCGATATGCGTATTCAGCGCAGTGACGAG
This sequence comes from Phaeodactylibacter luteus, assembly GCF_007993045.1. GTDB lineage: Bacteria > Bacteroidota > Bacteroidia > Chitinophagales > Saprospiraceae > Phaeodactylibacter > Phaeodactylibacter luteus. The sequence continues at coordinate 30,002 of NZ_VOOR01000035.1, read as the reverse complement.
CATGAGCGAGTTGTTCAGGTTCTCCTTGATGCGGCTGTGGTTGGGGGTGATGCCAACTGCGCAGTGGTCATTAAAGCTAGCGCAGGCGTCGCCGATGAGGCGGGCGGAGTTCAGGAAATTGAATATCATCATCGGCTTGAACACATTGAGCTCGAAATGGCCGGTGCTGCCGCCTATATTGATGGCTACATCGTTGCCCATTACCTGTGCCATGGCCATGGTGAGGGCTTCTGATTGGGTAGGGTTGACCTTGCCCGGCATGATAGAAGAGCCCGGCTCGTTGGCAGGGATGATGAGCTCCCCTATGCCGCAGCGCGGCCCGGAGGCCAGCATCCGTATATCGTTGCCGATTTTCATTAGGGAAACGGCTGCCGTCTTCAATGCGCCATGAGCCTCCACTATAGCATCGTGTGCAGCAAGGGCTTCGAATTTATTGGGCGCGGTGACGAAAGGCAGCCCGGACAGCTCCGCGATGTGGCGGGCTACATTTTCCGCATAGCCTTCCGGGGTGTTCAGGCCCGTGCCTACGGCAGTGCCCCCCAAAGCCAGCTCCGACAAGTGTGGGAGGGTATTGCGGATGGCGCGCAGGGCGTGGTTGAGCTGGGCTACATAGCCGGAAAGCTCCTGCCCGACGGTTACCGGGGTCGCATCCATAAAGTGGGTACGGCCAATTTTCACCACATCCATAAATGCCTCCGACTTCTCTTGCAGGGTGTCGCGCAGTTTTTCGATGCCCGGCAGGGTTACCTCCGCCAAAGCCTGGTAAGCTGCAATGTGCATGGCTGTGGGGAAGGTATCGTTAGAAGACTGCGACTTGTTCACGTCGTCATTGGGGTGGAGGAACTTCTGCTCGTCGTCAAGCTTACCGCCTTTCAGCACATGAGCCCGGTTGGCGATCACCTCATTGACATTCATGTTGCTCTGTGTGCCGGAGCCCGTCTGCCAGACCACAAGCGGGAACTGATCATCGAGCTGGCCAGCCAGGATTTCGTCGCATACTGCTGCTATGGCGTCCGCTTTGTCTGCTGGCAGCACCCCTGCTTCCTGGTTGGCGCGGGCTGCAGCTTTTTTGAGTATGGCAAATGCACGGATGACCTCCTTGGGCATTAGGTTGCCCCCAATGCGGAAGTTCTCGGAAGAGCGCTGCGTCTGTGCCGCCCAATATTTGTCTGCAGGCACATCTACATAGCCTATGCTGTCTTTTTCCTTTCTGTACTCCATAGTTGGTATTTGGTTTGTTCAGGCTTGAAGCGGCCAGGCCCTACTGCAGCTGCCCCAAATGGTTTGTGGGCGTTTGCCAAGTGCTGGCCTGTGCCGGCCTGTGATACATCAAGCCTTTTGGTTTCAAAAGGTGGCCAAAAGCGTGGCAAAGGTAAGGCTAAAGGCCTAAAATCAGTGCCTGCCGATGGCACAAACGAAGAAAAATCAGGCGTTGACCTGCCTTTGCACGGGCTTGCGTAAACTTATCGAACAGGGCAGCGTTCTTTTGGGTGTAAGGCGCTTGCAGCGCCGGCAAAACGAAATATTCCATCACCAAAAATTCCAAAACAATATGGCTTTCAAACTGCCCAAACTCCCTTACGCCTACGATGCGCTCGAACCACACATTGACGCGCGCACCATGGAAATCCATCATACTAAGCACCACGCCGGTTATACGGTAAAGCTCAATGCCGCTATTGAAGGTACCGAGCTGGAAAACAAAAGCATCAAGCACATCCTCGCTGAAGTATCCAAGCACGGTGCAGGAGTGCGCAACAACGGCGGCGGCTACTACAACCACAAGCTCTTCTGGGAAGTCATGTCGGCAGATGGCGGCGGCGCGCCTTCTGAGCGCATGAACATCCACAAAGCTATCATGCGCGATTTCGGGTCTTTCGAGCAATTCAAGGACGAGTTCGCACAAGCTGCGGCGACACAGTTCGGCTCGGGCTGGGCATGGCTCTGCGTGGACAAGGACGACAAGCTTTTCGTCACTGCTACCCCTAACCAAGATAACCCCCTGATGGACGTGGTAGAGGCGGAAGGCACGCCTATCCTCGGCTTGGATGTGTGGGAGCACGCTTACTACCTGAACTACCAAAACCGTCGCCCGGATTACATTGAGGCGTTCTTCAATGTCATTGACTGGGGCAAGGTGAGCGAGAACTATAACGACGCCAACGAAGGGGCATCCTCCTTCTAACGCAAGGCTCGGCTGAGCCAAGCTTTTACCGCAAAAGGCTGACGGGGGCTCCCGTCAGCCTTTTGTCATTTACAGCGCCTACGGAGCGGCCGTTGCGCCGCACGGATAATTCCCTTATCTTTGGAGAAGATCATACCGAATGAGAAAACGGCAAGCGCTCAAAGCGCTGCCCAAAAATGCTCCTTCCCATACTGCAAAATCCAACTTTCAAGACATCCCCCCGGTAGAAGGCTACCGGGAAAAGAGCAATTTAGAGCCTGTTTTTTCATTCAAATTTTTTCCCATGATCATTCTGAGCATTTTGTTACTCATCCTGGTGGTTTTCAACTTCGACCTCGTCAAAGAGGCTTTCTAAGCTGCCTCCCCTTTATGAGTAATGTACGAAAACCGGTTGTGGCAAAGGCAGCTTCTGCCTTTGCCCACCACACTCCCCCAACTCAATCCTGTTTTGTTCATAATGGCCCCTAAGCCCGAATGGGCTTGCGCAGCAGGCTGATCCGCACCGGCGCGGGCGTGAGCCAAGGCGCAGGAAGCCTCAGGCCTCAGCAGCTTCAAGATGGCACCGGCCTAGCGCTGCGTAGGGGTATAAGCCCGATAGGGCCGAGCGGACAGCGAGCCCCGGAGCATAGCGGCACCTGCCGTCAGGCAGGGGCAGGCCCCTGAAAACGATCTGCATGGCTGGCCCTCACCCCGTATTCAGCCCTATCACAAGGCTGAAACCTTCATTAGCCGGGCAAGATCATTGCTGCTTGACCGCCTCGTACATCCGCTCTGCCTCCTGCAGCGCAAGCGTGCTCGCCATGCCAGACTGGAAGACAATCTCCTGATCGCCCTGCAGCACAATATACCGGAAGCCATAGTTCAGCGTGGTGCTGTCCAGCGCCATTTCGTAGAGGAACCCGTTGACCTCCTCTTTGATCAGTTTGGAAAAATACCGGCTGCCTTTGACACTGGCCAGCTGCTCTGCTTTGACACGGGCCAAGTCGTTGGAAGTAGCGGAAGACGCCATGACCTGCAGGTCGTATCGCCCATCTTCGCCCTTGAGGGTCACATCCTTGATGATGCCGCCTAGGTCGGTCGACTTCACAGCTACGCTATCCGGTGCCAAAACGGTAACCGGTATGCCGTAGGGCATCAGGTCCTTAGGGGACAGATCGGCAGTAGGGCTGCTCTGACAGCTGCCCAGCAACAACAGTAGTGTTATGCTAAAAAGAATCGTTCTCATATGTTCGTCTTAACAGGTGCAAGAATATCCGGGGCCTGGGGAGCCCTGCCTAAGGGCAAGCACCCGGGGTGGGGCCAAAAATAACAGAATTAAGCTGAAAATATAGCGGGGCCGCTTTGATAAACGCGGGCAATTGCCCAAATTCGGGCTGCCCGGGCCACAATACGAAAAGGCGCTCGTGGTCTGGGGTAAAAGGGTTAACTTTGCCCAGAATTTCTGAATACCGCTATGATTGAAAGTCTTCAGATACGCAACTACGCCATTATAGAGGAGCTGACCATTGACTTCTCGAAGGGGCTGACTATTATCACGGGCGAGACCGGCGCGGGCAAGTCTATACTGCTGGGCGCATTGGGCCTCATTATGGGCAGGCGGGCAGACATCAAGTCGCTGTACAACCTTGAGGACAAATGTACCATCGAAGCCCACTTCCACATTGGCAAGTACGCTTTGCAGCCTTTCTTCGAAGCGCACGACCTCGACTACGACGACCACCTCGTCATCCGTAGGGAGATCACCCCTTCCGGGAAATCGAGGGCTTTCATCAATGATACCCCGGCCACCTTGCCGGTCCTTCAGGACCTCAGCTCAGCGCTTATCGATCTGCACCAGCAGTTTGACAACCTCGATATCCACAAGGTCTCTTTTCAGCTGAGGCTGCTCGATGCCTTGGCGGAGAACCGGCCCTTGCTGGGGCGCTACCAAGCCCTTTTTTCGGCTTACCAACAAAACCTGCGCAAGCTTGGCCAGCTGAACGAGCGGCAGGCCAATGCCAGCAAAGAGCTGGATTTCATCCGTTTCCAACTGGATGAGCTGCAGGCGGCTGCCCTAGAGGAACAAGAACAGGATACCCTGGAGGACGAGCTCAACCGGCTGACCAACGCTGAGGACATCAAACGGACTATGGCCGGGGCCTTCCAACAATTGAGCGAAAGCGAGGTCTCGGTGGTCGGCCAAGTGGAAGAGCTGAGCACTGCCCTCAAACAGGTGAAAAGCTTTGACCGCAGGCTAGAGCCCTTATACCACCGCTTCAATGGGCTGGTAGAGGAGCTGCGTGATATGGCGCAAGAATTTGAAGCCATAGCAGAAGATACGGAGCATGACCCCGAACGGGCTCAGGAAGTACAGGAGCGGCTCGACCTGATATACCGCTTGCAGAACAAGCATCAGGCTGCAGACATCAAGGCCCTGCTCGACATACAGCACAGCCTGCAGCAGCAGCTCGATGGCATTGGCGACCTTAGCCAGGAGATCGAACAGCTTGAGCGCCAAACTGCACAGCAGGTGCAGCAGCTCGAAGGCATGGCTGAGGAGCTCAGTACCCGCCGCCACCATGTCGTGGCCGGGTTTGAGAACCAAGTAGAACAGATGCTCGCACAGCTCTCTATGGGCAATGCTAAACTGAAAGTAGATATCTCCCGCCTCGAAAAGCTCAACAGCACCGGTTTCGATGAGGTCAACTTCCTATTTGCAGCCAATAAGGGCGGGCGCTTGCAGCTCATCAAGGATGTGGCTTCAGGGGGAGAGCTCTCCCGCCTCACCCTCGTGGTCAAGTCGCTAGTGGCCAGTGCGATCCCGCTGCCTACGCTCATTTTTGATGAAATCGACACTGGCATTTCCGGAGATGTCGCCCTGAAAATGGGCAGCATACTGCGCGAGCTGAGCAATGAGCACCAGGTGGTCTCCATCACGCACTCCCCTCAGATCGCCTCCCGGGCTAATGCCCACTATTTTGTTTATAAAAAGGATAAGGCCGACCGCACAGTGACAGAAGTGCGGGCCCTTGATACCGAAGGGCGCATTTACGCCATCGCAACGATGCTGAGCCAAGACCCGCCGAGCGAGTCTGCCATCAGCAATGCTAAGGAACTATTGCAAAAAGCCTGACTCCGGCCATTCGTATCATAACAAGCAGAATAAAACATGAGTAACAACTTATTAGCAGGAAAGCGGGGCGTCATTTTCGGAGCCCTCGATGAAGACTCCATCGCGTGGAAAGTAGCCGAGCAGTGTGTCGCGCAAGGCGCTAAAATCACACTGACCAATGCTCCGGTCGCGATGCGCTTCGGCGGTGTACAAAAGCTGGGCGAAAAGCTCAACGCTGAAGTCATCCCCGCAGATGCGACTAGCTTGGAAGACCTGGAAAACTTGTTTTCCAAATCCATGGAAGCGCTTGGCGGCAAAATCGACTTCGTCTTGCACGCCATCGGTATGTCGCTTAACGTCCGTAAAAACCGTGGGTATACCGACCTTAAGTACGACTGGATGCAGAAGACCTTCGATATCTCTGCGATCTCCTTCCACAAGGTCATGCAGACGCTCTACCAAATGGATGCGATGAGCGACTGGGGCTCTATCGTGGGCCTGTCCTATATAGCTGCACAGCGTACCTTCCCTGACTATAGCGAGATGGCAGAATCCAAAGCCCTGCTCGAATCATTCGCCCGCAGCTTTGGCTACCATTTTGCCGAAAAGAACAAGGTGCGGGTCAACACCATTTCACAGTCGCCTACTATGACTACGGCCGGCAAGGGCATCAAAGGGTTTCAGGAGTTCTTCGACTATGCCGATAAAATGTCGCCACTGGGGAACGCCTCGGCAGAAGCCTGCGCCGACTACTGCGTGCTGCTCTTTTCCGACCTTAGCCGCATGGTCACTATGCAGAACCTCTACCACGATGGCGGGTTCTCCAATATGGGCATGAGCCCAAAACTGATTGAAGGGTAGGCAGAGACCTGCTCTTCCTGCCGCGAAACGGGCATACAGCTTTACTGCTGTGTGCCCGTTTTTTTTTGGCTTACGCTCCAAAAATGTCATTTTGGCATCTAAAATCACAGGTTAATGCCATTTTGACACCCTCATTTCATTTGCCTCGGAAAGAACGTCAGCTCTGAGCAGTTGGTACGCCAATTGTACAAGGGTAGTTGTAACCGTTCAGAACGGGATTCTTCAAAAAAGACTAAAAAAACATAACCATGGCTTTTGTAACCGTAAAACCAGCCGCCCGCAGCCGATATACCGCCCGCGCCCCATTCAATGATCTGGGGCAGGTGTTCAACAGCCTGCGCGCTGCCGCCCCCACAGCCCCTGTATTCCGCCCTGCAGTAAATGTGATGGAGCACGAAAGGCAGTTCACCCTGCAGGTCGCTGCCCCCGGGCTTGAACGAAAAGACTTCGAGCTTTCAGTAGAAAAGGGAGTGCTGCAGATTGTAGCACAGCGCGATGCATCGACAGCAGAAGGCTGCACTTTACACAGGCAGGGCTTTGGGGCTTATCAGCTAAAGCGCTCCTTCCGCTTGGGGAAAGAAATAGATGAGGCCAACATCACCGCTGTCTACGAGCAGGGCATACTGACGGTCAGCCTGCCCAAAACCGCAGCTGCACAGCCGAAGCCCGCCCGGAAAATCGCTATTGGCTAAAACATGACTGTCTTATGACAGCCTGCCCTCATAACTTTATCTAATCATTTGTTAATCAAAATGTAAGCACTATGAAAAGTGTAGCAAATCATAGCCCAATGGGCCTGACCAAGTTCTTTGATGATTTTTTCAACCACAGCATTACCGATGTCTTTGGTAGCGACTACAGCTTGTCTCAGCCAGCCATCAATGTCTTGGAAGACAAAGCGCAGTTCACCATAGAGGTGGCAGCCCCCGGCTTCAACAAAGAAGACTTTGATATTCAAGCAGATAAAGGGCGGCTGACCATCAAGGGTGAACATTCTGCCAAAGAAGAGGTTAAAGAAGAGAAAATAATGCGGAGGGAGTTCAGCTTCTCCAGTTTCAGCCGCAGTTTTCAGCTGCCTGAAAATATCGAAGCTTCCCAAATTGCCGCCAAGTACGAGAACGGCGTGCTGCGCATTGCGCTGCCCAAAGTGGCCAAGGAGGAAGCTGCCGTTAAGAAAATAGAGATAGGCTAGTGCCCGAGGCATCAGACAAGAGCCATTCTTTTCATGAGTTTTAATAGGGTTTTAGGTGTTTAATTAGCAGCCGGCACGGGAATCTACCGTGCCGGCTTTTTTATTCGCTGCAATCCCCTGCCCTTGGGCGCAAACCAGATTGTCGTTTTTTTGGATGGGGGCCTGCCCCTGCCTGAGGGCAGGCGCCGCTATGCTGCGGGGCTCGCTGTCCGCTCGGCCCTATCGGGCTAATACCCCTCCGCAGCGCTAGTCCGGTGCCACCCTGATGCCGGTATGGCATAAACGCCTGCGACAATTTGGTTCAATCCCCTGCCCTTTTGTATACAAATTTGACGTGAAGCCAGAGGCTTTCAAACCGAACGTGCTGCCCAAAGGTTACTTTACAAGATTGGCAGGCCGGCACACCTAGCCCAACTTACAGGAAGGCTGATCAAGAGTTAGCCTGTTTTAAACCTAAGCAGACAAGCTGCCCCGGCTGATTGCCTCCGAAACGCCCCATTAGCGCTACGTATATGACCCAAACCATTCTTATTACCGGTGCATCCTCCGGCCTTGGGCGGGCACTCGCTCAGCATCTGCAAGCTGCTGGCTATCGGGTATTTGGCACAAGCCGCTCCCCCAAAAGCGAATGGGCAGGCGGGGTGCGGATGCTGCAGATGGACGTCTGCGATAGCCAAAGTGTGCAGCAAGCCGTACAGGCCCTTGTAGAAGAAGCCGGGCGGTTAGACGTACTCATCAACAATGCTGGCATAGGGATTGCCGGGCCCGTTGAGGAAGTAGATTTGGAGGAAGCCCGCCGGGTTTTCGATACTAATGTTTTTGGCGTTGTGCGGGTCTGCAAAGCGGTCTTGCCGCATATGCGCCGCCAAAGGGGCGGCCGGATTTTCACCATCAGCTCTATCGGCTCTCGGGTCGGGCTGCCTTACCGGAGCATCTACTGCAGCAGCAAGGCTGCGGTAGACCTGATCACAGAGTCGCTCAGGCCCGAAGCCCGGCCTTTTGGCATCCAAGTAGCCGGCATACACGCTGGAGATGTCCGGACCAATATCAACGCCCACCGGATCAAGACCTACCGCCCGGACGGCCCCTATGCTGGCCCTTTTGAGCGCACCTATGCGATGATAGACCGGGAGGTAGAAGAAGGGATGCCTGCCGCCGAGGTTGCCCGGGAGATCGCCCGGCTGATCGAACGCCCTTACCTGCACCCCTTCTACTCCGTTGGCAAACCGCTGCAAAGGCTCTCCTTGATATTGAAGCGGGTACTGCCCGGCAGCTGGTTCGAGCGCCTGCTGAGGTGGTATACCGGGTAGCAGGCAGTGGCTTGCCATAGCTTACATTTACTACAGCTGTTACCGGCTTCCCTTGAATTTTGCGTATCTTTCCCAACCATTTCAATCCAAAGATTCATGCTATGAAAAAGATTTGGCTCCTTTATCTCTTCGCCTTGGCCTTTACCAGCTGCCAGAGCGATACACCTGCGGAGGGCACCGACAGTATGGATCAGGATCAGCTCAGCGAATCCATCCTGGCCCTGTCCGCCACCCTGAAAAAGCAGATGGACAGCCCTACCCTCGACACCGCTACCGCTCAGGCCCTGGTAGCACAATCTATCGCCTACGGCGAGCGTTTCCCTAAGGACTCCCTGACGCCCCGATTTTTATTTGAAGCTGCGGCTGTCGCAAGGGGCATGGGCGATTTCCAACAGGCTGTAGAGACTTGGGGGCATATCTCGATGGACTACCCTGATTACGAAAAAGCGCCCGAATCCATTTTCTTCCAGGCTTTCACTTATGACAATGACCTGCGAGATACCAGCCGGGCAAGAAAGTATTACGAATTTTTCCTGGAGCAGCACCCCAAACACCCAATAGCAGGAGACGCAAGGATGCTGCTTGAAATCATCAAGACGGGCAAAACGCCCGAGGAGGTCATACGCGAGTTTCAGAACCGCCCGCAATGACCTGCCAACAAAAAACAGTACCGACTATGCACTGGCTTTTACGACTACTTACTTTTACGGCCGCCCTCATGGCTATTGGGCCGCTCAGCGGGCAGGGCATTGAGTTTTTCCATGGCACTTGGGAAGAAGCGCTGGAAAAAGCCGCCGCTGAAGAGAAAGTCATTTTTGTAGATGCTTTTGCCGAATGGTGCGGCCCTTGCAAACGCATGGCCCGGGAAGTCTTCCCCCGCGAGGACGTAGGCGGCTTTTTCAACCGCCACTTTGTCAATATGAAAATTGACATGGAGAAAGGCATGGGGCTCGACTTTGCCAAAAAGTACCCGGTATCAGCCTACCCCACCCTTTTCTTCATTGATGCGAAGGGGGAAATCGTACAGCAGGTGAAAGGCGCACAGCAGCCTCAAGGGCTGCTCGATATCGGGCAGCGCATATTGGAAAAAACCGACCGCAGCGAGGAGTACACCGCCCAATACGAAGCGGGCGAGCGCAGCCCCGAGTTTATGCTGAAGTACATCAAAGCCCTCAACCGGGCGGGCAAATCCAGCCTTCGCCCTGCCAACCTCTACTTCGATGAAAAACCCGATATGGGCAATGCCATCAATCAGCGTATCCTGCTAGCCTCGGTGACCGAAGCCGACTCCCGTTTGTTCGGTACGCTGATACGGTACCGCCCGGAGCTGGAAAAGCTTGTCGGGGCCGCTGAAGTAGCGCGGCAGATCCGCTCCGCCTGTGAAGCGACAGCGGCCAAAGCTGCGGAGTTCAAATCGGAAAGCTTGCTCGAAGAAGCACAGGAGAAAATGAAAGCGCACGCAGCTGCCGGGGCAGAAGCATTTGAATACGAAAGCAGTATGCAGTTCCTTGCTGCTGTAGGAGATACCAAGGCTTACGCCAAAACCTGCAAAAAATATGCCCGCAAAATTCTGGACGGGCAGGCAGAGCCGCTCAGTCAGCTGGCCACCGATATGATCAAGCGGTTCAATGCCGACAGCGATGTGCTGGACGAGGCCACGGCTATTGCGGGAGAAGCCGCAGCCTTAGCCCCCGGAAACTACCAATACCAATTGTTGCATTCTAAAACCTTACTGCTCAACGGCAAGAAGGAGGAAGCCCTGGCTGCCGCCCAAAAGGCGCTGGAACTGGCCCGGTCCGAAAGCCCGCTCGCAGTGCGCACCGTTGAGCTTTACATCAAACAAATACAATCTTAAATGAAGTATTTCCCAATCCCTGTTCTGGCGCTGTTTGCCGTCATTAATCTTTCCGCCCAAGCTGGCATTCAGTTCGAGCAGAAGCCTTGGGCCGAAATCTTGGAGCGGGCAGAACGCGAAGACAAACTGATCTTCCTTGATGCTTATGCAGAATGGTGCGGCCCGTGCAAAATGATGTCCCGCGATGTCTTTACCGACGCCGGCGTCGCCAAATCCTACAACGCACAGTTTGTCAATGCCAAAATTGACATGGAAAAAGGCGAAGGTGTAGGCCTCGCTGAGCAGTACCAAATCCGGGCCTACCCTACCCTGCTCTTCATCAACGGGAAAGGGGAGCTGATGCACCGGGCTGTAGGCTATCACGATGCGGAAGCCTTCCTCGCTCTGGGCAAAGATGCGATGGACCCCGAGCGTCAAATCGGCGCCCTACAGCGCAAGTATGAAGCTGGGGAGCGCAGCCCTGCTTTCCTAAAAAACTATGCACAGGCCGCATCTCAAGCCATGGACCCCGCAGCAGGCGAGATAGCAGCGGCTTATCTTAACACGCAAGATGACTGGAGCAGCACAGCTGATATGGAGCTGGTCATGGAAGCTGCACAATCTGGGCAAGAGCCTTTCTTCGGTTACCTGCTGGAGCACCGCACCACATTTGAAGAAGCACTCAACGCCCGCTACGTGAACGCTATCATCCAAAGGGGCATCATCAATGCACTGGACAACTCGAAAGGTCCGGATGCCATGCTCGAACAGGCCAATGGGATGTTCAAAAAGGCCTATGGCGAACAAGCGCCATCCCTGTTTGCCAACTTCAAGATGAACTTCTACAGGATGTCCGGGCAAATGGAGGCCTATGCAGAAGCTGCTGCCGCCTACCTCAGTGAGTATGGGTCGGAAAATGCGCAAGAGCTGAACAGTATAGCGTGGGCATTCTATGAAAATGTAGAGGACAAAGACATGCTGATGAAAGCCGTCACCTGGGCCAAGCAGTCGGTAGCACTGGAAGATGCGTTCTACAACAACGACACCCTCGCTGCCCTCTACTACAAGCTCGGTATCAAACACAGCGCAAAAATGGCTGCGAAGCATGCGATAGCCTTAGCTAAAGCCAACGGGGAGGACCCTTCCGAAACCGAAAAGCTGCTCGAAAAGATCAACCAATTATAAGAGATAAGGGGCCTGCCCCCTTGGAGCATGTGTTTGGAGATGGCTCCTATTACGGATCAACGCTTGATGAACCTGGCTTCCTTGCTCTATTTTCGTTTAGCCCGCTAAACTCAAGTTCAGCGGCTTCGCCAGGACACAGCAGGCGGGTATAGATTCTTGATTTTCATTACGCAACTGCTCCAAACAAGCTCGTATCAGAAGGCTTTTTTTTATGCCAAATACACAAGAAGGACAGCCCGGGCGGACAGATGTCAACACCTTGGGCGAATTTGGGCTCATCCACCACCTTACCAAGGCTTTCCCTATCCGGAACGCCTCCACCATAAAAGGAGTAGGAGATGATGCTGCGGTCATTGACAACCGGGGGCTGCAAACTGTAGTCTCCACTGATATGCTGGTGGAAGGGATCCACTTTGACTTGGGCTACACCCCACTGCGGCACCTCGGCTACAAGTCGGTCATCGTCAACCTCTCGGACATCTATGCTATGAATGCACAGCCCCGGCAGATTACGGTCTCCGTTGCCCTTTCTAACCGTTTTTCGGTAGAAGCGATGGAAGAGATTTATGCCGGTATACACAAAGCCTGTGAAATTTATGGGGTAGACCTGGTTGGCGGCGATACCACCTCCTCTCCACGAGGGCTGGTCATCAGCGTGACCGCCATCGGGCAAGCCAAAAAGGAACAGCTGGTTTACCGTAGCGGGGCACGCCCCGGCGACCTGCTTTGCATCACCGGCAACCTCGGTGCGGCTTATATGGGGCTGCAGATTTTGGAGCGCGAAAAGCAGATCTACCTTTCAGACCCCAATATTCAGCCCAACTTGGAAGGGCATGATTACCTCATTGAGCGGCAGCTCAAACCTGAGGCCCGCAGGGACATGATCGAGGCGTTTGCAAAAGCAGGCCTGCTCCCTACCGCTATGATCGACATATCTGACGGGCTGGCCTCCGAGCTGCACCACATTTGTCAGCAGTCGGGCGTAGGTGTGCTTTTGGAAGAAAGCGGTGTGCCCATTCATCAGGATGCACAGTTCCAGGCTATCGACTTCAACCTCGATCCGATCACGGTCGCGCTCAGTGGCGGGGAAGACTATGAGCTCCTATTTACCATAGACCCCAAAGATGTGGACAAGGTAAAGTACATGCCCGACCTTTATATCGCTGGAGAAGTTACCCCAGCCGATGATGGGCTCAAGCTCAACTCCAAAGGGGGCAAGCTCCACGAGATTACAGCCCAAGGGTGGGTGCATTTCAAACCTAACGCATAAACAGACTCCGCTTACATCATGATCATCAAGACTTTTCTCCCAGCAGGGCTCATAGCGCTGTTGGCACTTGGGCTGAGCAGTTGCGGCAGCGGCTCCGGCAATGAAAGCCTTCCTCCGCCACCACAGCCAGCGGCAGTACAGGTCCCCAAATTTGAGCGCGACTCTGCCTATACCTATGTGGCCAGGCAAGTGAGTTTTGGGCCAAGGGTGCCCAACTCAGAAGCCCATCAGCAATGCAAACAGTGGCTGCTGTCTACTTTCGAACGGTTTGGGGCAGATGTGATCGCCCAAGACTTTGAAGCCGAAGCCTATACGGGAGAAGTGCTGAAAGCCACCAACATCATTGCCCGCTACAACCCCGGGGCAAAAAGCCGCATTGTGCTCGCTGCACACTGGGACAGCAGGCCCTTTGCCGACTCCCCCATCAATGAAGAAAGGCGGGACGAAGCCATCTTGGGCGCCGACGATGGCGGCAGTGGCGTAGCGGTGCTCCTCGAAGTTGCCCGGCAGCTGCAAGCCAGCCCCATCAGCATTGGCGTAGATATTGTGCTCTTCGATGCAGAAGATTACGGGGAAAGTGGAGGGGAAAACCCGGACACTTATGCTCTGGGCTCTCAGTACTGGTCGCGCAACCTTCACTTCAACGACGGCCAGCAAGCCCGGTACGGCATCCTACTTGATATGGTCGGTGCCAAGGGCGCACGCTTCCCCAGAGAGTATTTTTCGATGCAGTTTGCACCGGGCCTGGTGGACAAGGTCTGGAAACTTGCGCAGAACATGGGCTATGGCAATTATTTTGTAGACGAGCAGGGCGGTGCCATTACCGATGACCACTACTACGTCAACACCATTGCCCGTATCCCGATGATCGACATCATCAACCGCGCGCCGGGCACGCAAACGGGGTTTGGCGAGCACTGGCACACTCATGAAGACGATATGGACATTATCGATGTCCGCACTTTGCGGGCAGTCGGGCAGGTGATGCTGGCCATTCTTTACCGGGAGCATAATGGTACTTTTTAAAGGAGCTGCGCCCGGCTGAAGAAAAAGGCGCTTGCGTGCTCTGATGCCAGCCAGGCTGCCCAAAAAAGTGTTAGGGTTTCGTTAGCAGGCTGCCGGGCAAGGGCCCAACTGCACGTAAATCGTTACCTTAAGCGCGTTGTCGTGGCCATGCGTGCACTGTGGCATGGCCACAGCACCCTGTACCGCACCTTTCCCTAACCTATTGCCAATGCCGCAAGAGCAGCTAAGAAAGATAAGCTGGTGGAGCGCTGCCGCTATCGTGGTAGCCAATATGATCGGCACAGGGGTGTTTACCAGTCTGGGCCTTCAGTTGTCGCACCTTTCCGATGGCTGGACCATACTGCTGCTCTGGCTTTTGGGCGGCATATTTGCCTTGCTCGGAGCCCTTAGCTATGCAGAGCTCGGCACCCGCCTCCCCCGCTCCGGGGGGGAATACCACTTTATCCAACGGATCTATGGCCCTTTCTGGGGGTACTTGGCAGGTTGGGTTTCTCTCACGGTTGGGTTTTCTGCATCGGTCGCGCTGGCCGCATTAGCTCTTGGCGCTTATCTGGAGCCGGTCACAGGTATCCCTCAGCAGCCTATGGCCATGGGGGCCATCATTGGGATTTCCCTACTCCACTCCGTGAGCATTAAGCAGAGCAGTGTTTTCCAAAATACGGCCACGCTGATCAAACTGGGCTTGCTGGCTCTGTTCATCGGGGCCTGTTTCAGTTCGCCTGGCGCCTCAGACTCAGCCCTGAAGGCGCCGCTCAGCAGCATATCGCCCTGGAGCCCCGCTTTTATGGTAGGCTTGGTTTATGTGGCCTATGCCTTCTCTGGCTGGAACGCGGCCGCATACATTGTAGAAGAGATACGGGCTCCCCAACGCAGCCTGCCCAAGGCTTTACTCGCCGGCACCATTGCCGTCAGCCTTCTTTATGTGCTGCTGCAGGCCGGTTTCTTGTACCAGGTAAGCCCGGAGGCCCTGCGGGGGCGCATTGATATTGGGCAGCTCGTAGGGGCCGAGGTTTTTGGGACTGCTGGCAGCAAAGCCATTGCCGTTTGCATTGCCCTTTTCCTGGTCTCCAGCATCAGTGCGAGTATATGGGTAGGGCCAAGGGTAGTACGGGCTATGGCCGACGATTTCAGGATCTGGGGCTTTCTCGCCCGAGACAATGCGCGCGGCATCCCGGTGCGGGCAGTTTGGCTGCAAGGGGCCATCAGCTTGTTCATGGTAACGGCCAGCCACTTCGACGAAGTATTCCTGTACAGTGGGTTTGTGCTGCAACTGTTCACGACCCTTGCAGTAGCCGGGGTCATACTGCTGCGCCTAAGGCATGGGCCTCCTTCTGGCTACCGCAGCCCGGGCTACCCTTGGGTACAACTGGCCTTCCTTGCCCTCAGCGTATGGATGCTGGGGGTGCTGCTTTACGATCAGCCGAGGGAGAGCCTGATGGGGCTCGCCAACCTCGGTGTCGGGGCGGTTTCTTACTTTTGGAGCCGCCGCTTCCGGGGCTCATCCGGCTAAGGCCAACACTTACCTGCCAACGATACGGTTGAGGAACTTCACCGTAATAAGATAGGTAGGGCGCACCCCATCGGCCCCAAGGCTACCGGAGGCCAGGGTCTGCCCAGAAATGAGGGGGTTGTCAGAAGCATAATAGGCATAACGCAGCACCACCCCTTCTTGTATGCTCTTCCGGATTTTGGAAGCAGCCTGAATGGCCTTCTGATAGTGGGCGCCTTCCATTTCGAGCCCGGCTGCGTGCCAGGAAGATTTCAAGAAGTAGTGCAAGATGTCCTTGTTCTGTAGGGAAGTCCCAAGCACAGAGATCATGGGGCCATCTACCACCCGGAGGCCGTGCCCTTCAAAATCTTCCACCGTAAGGTCATTCTCAAAAGGATAATTGTCCGCTGTGCCTTCAAAAACATGGGCATTGGGCACCATGATGTCGCCCTTGCCGCCTTGCAGGATGCCAGCTTTGCCCATGATGTTCACCGAAGCCACATTCAAAGGGTACTTCTCCCCTTCTGCTTCGTAGGGCTTGAGGAGTTCGTCCATGGTTTCATAAGCCTGCTCTCCAAAGGCATAGTCCATCACTATGATGACCGGCTTGTGCTCACTGACAACGGCTGTGTCCCAATGTAGCTCCCGGGGGAAATGCCGGGCAGGGATAGCTGCCGTATCGAAAATCTGTACGGAGATATTGGTCCCGCTTGTATCATCCAGCTGAGCCATGCCGTTTTGGATGGCGTAGCGCTTTACTTTATCCCTCAAGCCTTCGTTGGCCTCTATGCTCAGCTCCCGGGCGAGGTCCTCCAGTTCATTTTCCTGCTCTAAAGCGGCCCCGGCGTACAGGGTGTTCATAACGCTGTGGAGGTTGGCGCTGATAATGTGCAGGGGGCGGCCCAGCAGCCCATTATCTTTAAGGTATTGCTTGATATTGCGGGCCCAGAGCTCGCCGTAATAATGGTGCCCGATTTTTTCGCGCAAAGCAGAAGAGAAGCTGATCTCCCGGTCATTCCCTTCATGCGCCTCTTCAGAAGCCAGCCTCCCCAACCAATAAGTGATGTGGAAGATGCTATTGACATCGGTAGCCCGTTCGAAGCGCCTGCAAGCTTGTACTGTCTCTTCGTAGGTGCGCCCAAGCAATGTGCTCAGATAAGTATAGGCGATCTCTTGGTTGTACTCCTCGCCCCGGGCTTCCCGGTTGACGATGTCTTCGAGCATAACCCATTCCCGCCGCTTGCGGGCCTTATGGTCTTCACTGTTCCGGCGGATCTTCTCTGCCTCGATGTACAGGAAAGTCAGGTGGGTGAGAATGTCATAGATATCGCTCCTCCCCCTTGTCATTTCGATATACATCTGCTCCTGATCGATCCGGTAAGAGTTGCGGCGGCGCTTGCTTGGGATGATGGGCTCAAAATCGCTGTCCTCAAAGCCTTCCCGGGAGATGAGCTTGATGTAGCGGCACTCTTCTATGCCCCTAGGCAGGCGCTGGAAAATGTACAGCAGCCCATCGAGCTCCACCCGTTCGGGGTCATTGATAGAGCCGTAGATCTCTGGCCTGAGCTGTGTCAGGGCTTCAATCATGGCTTCGCCGGAAACCCCCAGCGGCTTATAGCTTCCTCGGATAAAAAGGTGGCGCATAGCAATATATAGCCGCTGTATGGCGGCCCGGGACTCCTGTGCCCGGGAGCGCTGCGTGGGTCGTAATGCTGACATGGACAATTGTTTTGATCACAAAATCGCTTTTCCAGGGCGAGCCCTGAAACGTTGCGCAAAGAAACGGGCAATGTAGCATTTGTGGTATAAACCAGGGCATTAATTTTACTGCCGCACTAGGGGAAATGGCATACAACGCCTCAGAGGAGCTGCTGGGCCGCTGCAAAAAACAGGAACTGCCACGGGGCGCAAACCAGATTGTCGTTTTTTTTGATGGGGCCTGCCCCTGCCAGCAGGCAGGTGCCGCTATGCTACGGGGCTCGCTGTCCGCTCGGCCCTATCGGGCTTGCCACCCCTTCGCAGCGCTAGGCCGATGCCAGGCTATAAAGCCCGAAAAGTACAAACGCCCGCGACATTTTGGTTCACGCCCCTGCCATGCCCTTCTTCATCTCTACCCAAGATGAGCCAACCGGCCTCATCACACGGGCGCAAACCAGCTTTCGTTTTTTTGAGCCTGCCCACGGGCAAGGGGAAGCCCCATAGCCTTGTATATACTTTAAACAACCAACAAGCCTACTGCTTATCATAATGTTGTGGAAGAGGGCTGAAGGGTTAGGGCCGAGGGGCAGAAGCGGAGCGGGCAAAGCTAAAATGCAAAAGGCAGCAAACTTTCGCCTGCTGCCTCCGCGTTTTTGTCGGCTAGTAACCTAGCCTCTCAAAGCTCTCGGAGAAAATAAATGCCGGAGGGGGGTCCAAAGCATTCAGCGTTCCTCCAAAATAATGGGGGGATGATTTTGACGCAAGATAGACATTTACATTTAGCCCTGCAAAAAATGCCCCCGCTGTTTATCAACGGAGGCATAGAAACTATGGGAAGTTGTCAAACCGGGGCCGATTGCCTTTCCGGTTTGTGAAGCCCGCTTTGCAATAGGGCTTGGGAATGCCTGCTATCTTCCGGCTGCACAAATGGAAAGGGCCCCTTGGGGATTTTTTTGGGAAAAAGCCCGGGCGTTGGGAAAGCGCCCGGGCAAGATGGAGCTTATTCCATCAGGATCATTTTTTTAGTTGCTGCGTAGTTGGCTGTGCGCAGCTGATAGTAAAGCAAGCCTGAAGCAGACAGGTCTGTACCTTTGATGACGATTTCGTGCGTGCCGGCAGCGTAGTACCCTTCCTGGTTGTAGAGCACCTGCCCCGCCATATCGTAAACCGTGATTTTGGCTTCTCCTGCGATAGGGAGCTTGAACCCTATGACGGTGTGCGCGCTGAATGGGTTGGGCCGGTTTTGATAGAGCTCGTAACCTTCTACCCGTACCGATCCTGTTGCCGTGATGGCCTGCCCGAAGTTGAGCGTTATATCGAGGACATCGCCCTCCATATTGTAGGCTTCTTCACGGGTAGGGACGCTGGTTACGCTCAGCAGCTCTTCGAGCGACTCGATATCTTCCCGGGCGCGGAAAGTCACAGCAAAGAGTTCTGTCATTTCCGCTTGGGGCACAATGTCCATGACATTCCAGCTGGTGGTGATCCAGCCATCCTGTGTCCGGAGCAGATTGTAATTGCCCTCTGACATATTGGGCACTGCGCCAGGTGTAAGCTCAACATACTCGAGCAATTCCGTATTGTAGCGGAGCGTAAACTGATAACCAAGGATTTCATTGAGCCCAGCGGTGGTGAAGGGGAGGGTGAATTCCTGTCCGGCCTGCACGCTCACGTCTGGCACATTGAGCACCATAGAGCCCTGAGGGTCGCGCTCTTCAACCATGCCGTAGTCGTTGGCGCTAGCTGAGACGTCGACATCTCCTACCTTGATGGCTACAAAGTTGGCGTCCATATGATCTTGCTCAAAGCCATTGATATTGACCATTTCCGGGAATGGTGTCGCAAACGGGTTATTGGGGTTGAGGAAGAGGTGGTTGGCATCCACAAACCGCCAAGAGGTATTGCCGTTTGGCAGGTTGACCTCAATGCCCAGGATGAGCTTTCGTAGCGCGATCAGGTCTAAGGTAGAAATAGCGCCGGAGCGGTTGACATCAGCTGCGATCATCTTGTAGGGGGTATTGAGTGGCGCTACGCCAAGGATGTGCCGGCTGATCAGCAGCAGGTCGAGGGTGGAAACGCCGTTCAGCACATCCTCGTCCCGGTAAGGGCGCAAGGTATAGTTGTTGCCGAAAGGCACCCCTAAAAGCTCGAAGAAGCCATTGTCTCCGGTAAATGCGGCCAGTGGGTCATCTGAGACCACCTCTACCATTACCCCTTCAACGTACTCCCCCATCTCAGTGGAGATCTCGCCTGCAATCATTCCGCTAGCCGCCGCAGGGCAGATGTTGTTATTGTCCTGCACAGCGATTACGGTCACACAGAAACTGCTGTTGCCTGCGTTGTCCTCTGC
Source organism: Phaeodactylibacter luteus (assembly GCF_007993045.1). Lineage (GTDB taxonomy): Bacteria > Bacteroidota > Bacteroidia > Chitinophagales > Saprospiraceae > Phaeodactylibacter > Phaeodactylibacter luteus. The sequence continues at coordinate 10,511 of NZ_VOOR01000035.1, read as the reverse complement.
CCAGAACTCGATGGGCTGCCCACCTGCATCCTCGCAGGTGAAAGTGAGCTGTGTTGTCGTTGGGCGCACCCCAGGCAAGCCGGTGCCTGCACGGCGGATGGAATACTTCAGCAAGTTGGCATCGGTGCAGTTGTCAGAAGACCCGCCGTTGAACGCAGGCGCGTTGATCATCGCCATGGGCTCGCCGTTCATCATCGCCAAATTTACGGAGAGGCCTACAATACAGACCGGCTGTGGCGGCGTCATGTCTTCTACAGTGACAGATACCTGGCAGCTTGCTGTATTGCCGCAACGGTCTGAAGCTACAAAAGTGACTAGTGTAGTGCCGGAGGGGTACTCCCCGCTCGCGTTCGCCCCTGCCACATCCGCAAAGGGAGAATTGTTGGTGATCAGTACATTTGAACTACAATCTTCCGCCATTACTGGCAGGAGGTTAACCTGTGAAGCATTACAATCTGGCCCTAGGCCGACCACCACATCCTCTGGGCAGGAGAGTATGGGCTTGGTGTTGTCTTCTACCTTTATAACTTGGACATCCGAGAACCGCCCTTCTGTGTTAGGGTCTTCAGGATCGTACTGGCACCAGTCGAGGATCACCCATTCGCGTAAGATTTTGTAACAGGCTGGGAAGGAGATATCAAAGAACTCATCGCTGTAGTTGATGCCGATGCTGGCACAGCCGACATCAGAGAGGACGGGGCGGTCAAAGCCATCGGGGAGGTCGTCCGGGTCGGTAGCCGCACCACAGATTTCAATGGTGATATCGTCTGGGAAATCGATATTCGACAGGCTGAAGGGCGATTCATTCACGATGGTGATGGTCTGAATACAGCCCCCAATATTGCCGGAGGGGTCGATGGCGGTGTAAGTCCTGGTGATGGTGCCCGTGCCACAATCGTCTACTTGTATTTCTTCTTCCAGGGACAGTTCTGCGGAGCAGTTGTCCATAGCCATAGCTTCCCCGAAGATGCTGAGGTCTGAATAATCCTCCCGGCAGTCAATGGTCATATTTTGCGGGCAAGCCACATCGGGTGCAACTTTGTCCTGTACTTCCACATTGACCATACATTCTGTGTAGCGGCCGAACAAGTCGCCATTTGGCAACTCCCGGACCGGCTGTACCGGGCCATTGCCAGGGTCTACTTCATAAACCCTCATGATGACCTGCAAATCTTGGGCGTCCAATTCATCGCAGCAGAAGCGCACTTCATCATCAAACCACTCCTGATATCCTGCGATGGCGTCGGAATCATCGCCATTGAGGCCGCCGCAAGCTCCTGTCACCATGCGCCGTGCTTTGAAGAACAGCTCTGGGGCGCAGTTGTCGTTGCTGCCACCATCGAACGAAATGGCATCCACAATACCTACTCCACCGGAAGACACACTGACAATCAGCGTTTCTTCACAGACAGCCGTGGGCGGTTCTTGGTCCACTACATTCAAGGTGGTGGTACAAGTGCGGGAATTATTGCACTGATCGCGAGCTGTGTACTGTAGGGTGTGAGTGCCAACTGGCACAAATGGGTGAGGCCCGGTCCCCACTGCTCCGTAAGTGGTACTGACCACGAAGGATGCCTCTGCATCGCAGTTGTCTACCACACTTGGAGAAGGCAGGTTGACCGTAGCATAACAAGCACCGGTATTGGTGTTTACGGTGATGGGGCCCGGGCAGATGATCTGGGGCGCAATGGTATCTACAACATTGATGAGCTGTATATCCGTAGCCATTGTCTGGGTACAGGCTTCTGTCACGGTCCAGGTGCGCTGGATTTGAAACTCAATATTCCCGCACAGCAAAAGGGTATCATCTCTGAAAGTGACCGATAAATCGCAGCGGTTGGTCTGCTCGATAATCATGCCCTCCAAACGAGGCTGATTGGTCACTGCGGGGCTGAGGTCAGTAACACCGCAATTGAGCACGGTATCCTGAGGGAACTCCACATCGTTGAGGTCTGGGCGGTCTAAGAAAATAAGCTGGGAACAGCTGGACTGGTTGCCCTGCTCGTCTTCTGCGGTAATAAGCCGCTCAATAAACGCCGCAAAAGAGTTGACGCAAGTGAAGTCGTTGTAATTATCAAAGTAGGCTATAGATAGGTCAGAAGAGCAGTTGTCTGATACGGCCGGCAGCCCAAGCACGGCCACACTGGTATCTGCGATACAGCTGATGGTATCATTGACACATTCGATGACCGGAGGGGTAACATCTACAGCACGGATGAAGCTGTTGCAAAAAATCCCTTCGACCACGTCTGTTGTCATCACCGACAGGGTCTGCCCTGTATAGGGGATAGGGTCAAAAACAACCATATTCACCCCTTCGACAATGAGGTTGTTGAACTCATCCCTTACCGTGAGCACTTTGTCGCCGGGGCAGGTAATGGGCACTTCGAGGACGTCTTCTGGCGTGAGGGATACCTGGCAGTTTTCATCTACTGGGATCAAAAGCGGGACATCAGGGTTGCCGCCGTTGCAGGCCAAGTCGCACTGTGCCTGCAGGGGCATGCCCATTAGCAGTGTAAGCATCACTGCGAGGGCGGCTTTCAAAAGCCGTTGCCAGGGGGCTGTAAATGCCCTTTGCCCGGCGTTGTTGGAAGTTTGAAATTTCATTTTCGATGTAGTTTATGAACAATAAAAAAGTTTCCGTAGCTCATTCAGAGCATAGCTGCGCCAGGGCTGCCATGAGCTGTTCATGGCATGCCTGCTTTATATGTGGCTATGTCTCTTTACCCGGCTTATAGCTGTGCGCGCTCAAGAGAGCGGCCTATATACAGCACGGGGTACAGCAAAACCTATGCACTCTGCATGAGCCAAGTGTGCAGACTGCCCTCTAGCGAAGAGGCCGGCAGGCACGCTTTCTCAAGTAAGTACATAGTTGCACTATGCAAGCTGCTCTGCTGCGCATACCCCACTTTGAGCGGAGCACCGGCATACAGCATCATAGCTGCAGCGGGGTAGCGCGCGCAGTGCGCACTTTTCCAATCTGTTTGTTTGTTGTCATTCCTGGCGTACCATTTTGCCTAAAGGGCATAAGGGTACAGTCCCTGCCGAGGTTTCCACACGCCCTGGCAGGCCGTTGGACCGGCACACAGCCTAAACTGCCTTGGCGCTAGATTCCGCCCTCTTGCCGTTCAGCTTGTCCGGTTTTATCCTAAATCATCTGATGCATACGATATCCGTACAGCGCAGCGCACTTTCCTGACACCGTAAACAATGTAAACCTATTTCACAAAGCACATTTGTGGGGGCAGGCATCATCTGTCCCGGGCACAGTTACCCCTCGAAAAGGGCTACCCCTCTTCTATGGAACAAATCTACGTGCTGCCCAATACTGTACCTATTGCAAATGCAATGCCAAAAATGGATACGCGGCAGCAATGCACCCTAAACAGTGCCGTGTGATCGAGCAAATCAAATTTCGCCCTTCCATAAGGATGCCCTTTGTGGCAAGCCTGGCTTAAAACCGCTGGCGCAGCCCATTTTAGGCTGCCCGCCGGTACTTTCCCATGCTCTGCCAGCCAAAAAATTGACCTTAGCCCATTTTGAGGGTTTCCCTCATCATGCCTCCGGCTGGGGTTGATAATGGCTGTATGTACAGCAAAAGCCAGCTCCTGGCAAGCCCCCGCTGTTGCGGCCAGCGTAGGCTGGGCCATCTTTTCGCGCAGCCGGCTTCGGAAAATCGCTGCCCGCTCATCGGTCAGCGCCCTTACCGGCACACCATATGTACTGCGAAAAGCGTGCCAAAAATGAAGGTCGGCAAAAGGGCCGCAAACAAAAAGCCCCCCTTCCGAGTCCGGAAGAGAGGCCATCCCAAAAACCGATTTAAGTAAAATCTTAGAAACCAGTTGCTGGTTAAAACATACAATCCAATCGCCTTTGTATTCTGCTCCCGCAGGAGCTACACAGGCATTTTACGGTAATAAATGTAGAAAGTTGCAATTTGTGCCCCTACCATTTAGCGGAGCCCAAAACCTACCCCCTCCCCCTCCGGCTTTTGCGTTCAAAAACCGGACGGGGGAGGTGCAGCAGGTTGCTTAGACCTACTGCATGCAGGCGCAAATAACTACATCAAAATGATTTAAGGCAGCTGCATTCAGCTGCATGCAGGGCACTTTCCTTCAATGGGCAGAGCCTGCTGTTTTTCTAAGTGTTTCACTAATAAAGATGCAGCCCGCGTTCAGGGCTCCTCAGTGTATATAGCAATTACCTTGCCAAAAACAGTTGGCCTGTTCTAACCAATATCCAAACTACCTACAGGGGCTATCGGCGGCGGGCGGAGGTGCTCTTCTTCCGGTCAAAACTGACCATGAGGGTCACCTCATGCGAACCGTTGTTGTAGCTCTGGAACTCTTGGAAAAAAATGTCGTAGCTGTAATACAGTTCAAACTTAGACAGCTTAGTACCGAGCAGCAGCCCTAATGCTCCGGTAGAGCGGTAAGAAAGGCCAGAAGTAAACTGCTCTTCCAAAAAACGAGCCATGAGGTTGACATCAATCTGCGAAGGCACATCTCGGATATTGCGGACCATAACGGAGGGCTCGAGCGAAAAGTTGAGGTCTTCCACTATGAGTTTATGGCTGGCAAAAAAGGTATAGTACTTCAGGATCGACTCATCCTGTTCTTCCTCTGAAAGTCTGGACCGAACGAGGTTGGAAAAGGACAGCCCCACGCGGGTATGCTCCCCAAATGAACTGTATACGCCAAGAGCTGCATCAAAAACGCCTTTCCCGTTCATAAAGTCTTCTACAACTTGGTCGTTGAGATCGACAAAGCTGTTGTTGAGCACCCCGTTGTCCAGCGTAATTTGCTGGTACTCTGTCTGAAAGCCTGCCGCAAGCTTCACCTTGTCGCTCACCTGGAAGCGGAACGCATAATTGAGGTGTGCACGCAGCCGGTTCAGCTGTGCTGCTGATTCCGAAAGCACGCCGAGCCCAATGGCAAAGTTGTCGCCAAGGGGGCCATTGAACTGCGCCGCGTAAGTGGTCGGGGCATCCGTAAAGCCAGACCACTGCGCACGTGCATTTAGCTGAAGCTGATAGTCTTCATCGAAACCCGCCGCACTAGGGTTGATCAGTACCGGGGTAATGTTGTAGTGGGAGAAAATCGCTCCGTCTTGAGCAAAAGCCAGCTGCCCTATAGCCAAAGCAAGCGTGAGTAGAAGTAATTTTTTCATAGGATTAAATCGGTTGTGGGTATGAAGATGGGTAAGAGCGGCCTGTACCTTTTGGGACAGTACAGGCCGCCCGGTTTTACTGTTCGCGCAGGATAGTCAATGAGCCTTTCTGCTGCTGGGCGTTTCCATCTGGGTCGGTATAAGTGAAGACGTAATAGTACGGCCCTTCCGGCAACTGACTGCCGTTCATGTGCCGGCCGTTCCAATCGTTGCTGTAGTTGTCCGCCTCAAACACGGGTTCGCCCCAGCGGTTGTAAATTTCCAGGCGGTTGTCCGGGTAATCTGACACACAGAAGATGACAAACTCCTCGTTGGCGCCGTTCCCATCAGGTGTTAAGATAACCGCTTCTTCCAAGCATGGGAAGCGCCGGTTTTCTACTACGACTGTAGTCAGCTCGGAAAGGCACCCGTTAAGGTCTGAGACTTGCAGGAGGTACTCTCCAGTACACAGATTAGGCACTTGAGGGGCATCAGTATTGAGGGTAGCCCAATTGTACTTGTATGGTTCTGTACCGCCTTCTGCCGTAGCGAATACCGCGCCATTGCAAGCCTCGGTATCCGGCTCCACTTCAAAACTGATGGTAATCGGATCGGGGTTTTCGACCGTGAAACGCCCTACCTGTTGGCAATTGTTGGCATCAAACACAGTCACGTTGTAATCGCCAGCTTCAAGGAAAGCAATGCGGTTGCCCTCACGCTCGTTGCTCCAGAAAAAGTCAAACGGTTCTACGCCACCTTGTGTAGTCGCTGTAATGATGGCGTCTTTGCCATCGTGGCAGGTAATATCCTGAATAATGCCCGCTACCTGTAGTGTATCTGGCGCGGAGAGCTCGATCTGCTGCGTCATGGTGCAGCCAAATTCATCAGATACCATGACCTGGTAAGTGCCTGGCTGAAGATTGTTCAGGTTCGTACCTGTGCCAACCAGCATTTCGTCTTCCAGGCGAGTCCATTCGTACAGGTAGCCTGTACTCCCGGAAGCTGCCGCGCTGACCGCGCCATCTGCCGCATCATAACAGCTCACCTCAAAACCGTTGTACTCAGATTCAGCCTGCAGCGCAACTTGTAGCGCAGATTCTGTCTCTACGACCACCATACGCGTCAGGGTATTGCCCGAGGGCTCTGTGATGATGAGCATATAAGTACCCGGCATCAAGCCTTGGGGGTCTTCTTCATCAGAAACCTGCTGCCCTTGTCCGTTATTCCAGATGTAAGTGTAGCCGGGGTCGCCTCCTACTACATCTATTTCGATAGCCCCGTTCGCGTCTTCCGGGCAGCTTGTGCCAGTGACTGAAGTGACCGTTACATCAAAGTTGTTGATGGCGACAGCAGGCACTTCTACCTCACAGCCGTTCGCATCTGTTACGGTTGGCGTGTAGGTCAGCCCACTGCACAAGCCAGTGATCGCTGGCCCGTCGGGAGCACCGTTGTTCCAAGTGACATTGTAGCCCGGCGTGCCCCCTGTTATGTTGAGGGTGATCTGGCCATTGCAGTTGCCCTCCGTAGCATGCCGGTAGTCTGGGTCGGCTACGACAAGAGGCGCGGGGCTTTCGATAATGACCGTTTCGTTGACAGCATTGCCCTGTGCATCTGTGATGACGATGCTCGTCGAGCCAGCGGGGAGCCCGGCCTGGCTAAAGGCATTGTTGGTTGAAGTACCGGTAATGACGTCCCCTTCTGCAGTAGTGATTTCAATCATAAAGATGGGCACCCCACCGCTTATCTGAATGTTCAAAATGCCATCTTCTGTATAGGAGCAGGAAGTGTTGGTCACATTGACAACCGGCTGCCCAAGCGGAGCTACAAAGAATACATCAAAGCAGGTATCTCGGCTACAACCATTCCCAAAATTGCTATCCGTGATGGTAACACAATAGGTGCCCTGTACTAAGCCCGAAATATTAGGCGTAGTGGCTGTAAACCCGTTAGGGCCCGTCCAGCTGTAGGTGAAAGGCAGTACGCCCCCACCGGCATTCAGGGTGATGGCGCCATTGGCATCGCCCGGCGCACCGGTAACCGGAACGAGTACTGGGTCTAAGGTAATCTCCGGTGATTCTTCCACCACAAAGGTCATCGTCACCATATCCCCTGCACTGTCCATTACCGTTACAGAGTAAGTTCCGGCAGCCAGGTTGATGAGGTTGGCCCCTGTAGAAGCCGAATTGGACCAGCTGTACTCGTAAGGTGGCATCCCGCCATCAGGCACCACTGAAATAAACCCATTTTCTTCGCCAAAACAGGCATCTGTGATATCGCCATTTACGCGCAATACACTTTCCACGATTGCGCAAGAGCTGACCTCACAGCCATTCGCATCCGTGACGGTAACGCAGTATTCGCCTTGAAGGGTCAGCCCAGTCAAATCTGCACTGCTGGAAGTGAACCCGTTAGGGCCTGTCCAGCTGTAGTTATAAGGCATGGTGCCCCCCGTCAAGTCCAATTCTACGCCACCCTGTGTAGAGGCGGTAATGTCCTGAGGGGTTATGCCAGCGAACGCAAGCGCATCAGCAGGCTCATTGACCTCGTAAGTGGCCGTTATTGTGCAGTCATTAACATCTGTCGCTGACACTTGGTAGGTCCCTGCCGCCAGCCCATCGATGGCTGCCGTCGATGCCGTAAAGTTGTCAGGGCCCGTCCAGCTGTAGGAAAAGCCTCCCGCGCCACCAATTACGCTAAGCTCAATGGAGCCATTGGCTTCATCTGCACAGGCGATTGGGGATACTTCTGCATCTATTTCGATTGAGATAGCGCCATCTACAGTGAATGTGCCCGTGCTGGTACAAGAAGCACCATCGATTACCGTGACAGTGTAGCTGCCAGGGGCCAGGTTATTCAGTGTTCCAGAAACAGAAGGCTGCCCAGGAGCGGTGCTCCAGAAATAGGTGGCTTCGCCAATAGCCCCAGTAAGAGCCAGGCTGATTGAACCATCCTCCTCCCCTGCGCAAGAAACTGGCGTTACGGTCTCCATGATAGTGGCTCCAGCACCTGTACCATTGGGGATATTGAAGCAGCGGTCTGCTGCACAGCCGTTGGCATCGGTCACCGTCACACAATAAGTACCGCCCGGCAGGTTGGAAGGGTTCATAGTGCCCGCCTGTATGCCATTATCCCAGCTGATATTATAGCCTGAAGTACCTCCTTCGACAGAAAGCAGGATGGAGCCGTTCGTCCCTCCGTTGCAAGTAGGAGCAGTAACCCCGCCGGAAACATTCACCGCGCTGACAGGTGCGTCCACTGTATAGGAAGCGGTCGTGGTCAGCCCTCCTAACCCTTGGTCGGCTACCGTTACGGTATAGCTGCCACCGGGCAGGTTTGTAATCTCGCTGCCTGACATGCCATTGCTCCAGCTATAAGTGTAGGGCCCGCCTGTGCCACCGTTTACCGTCAGTGCGATAGCACCGGTAGACTGCCCGAAGCAGTCTACATCCGTAATATCAGCAAAAGCGATAGCAGGAGGCTGTACCGCAGAAATGTTTACGGTACCTGAAAGGCTAAAGAATGGGATGACCTCTCCATTGCTGTCCGATACTTCAATTGGGGTAACACCACTGCTGAAGTTCAGGTCAGAAGCTTGCCCGTCGTTGCCGATCGCGACAAAACACATCTCAAACAAAACTGCGCCATTGGGCAAGTTGGTAGGCTGAATGCTCTGATTGAACCAGTTGACGGAAATATTGCCCGCCCCAATCTGGGCTGGCAACCCGAAATTCGCATTAACCGAAAACTGAGACAGGTTGGGGTTCAGGTTGGTTACGCTTTGAAACTGTAGCTGTGCAGGATCATAACTAATAGTAAAAGCAATGCCCACTACATCGTTGAAGTTCAGCACAGTGACGGGCAGGCAAAACTGATCGCCAGGTTGGACGGTCTCATCTGCGATGGTCAGCCGGAAGCCGTCAAATGCTGAATTGACACAGATGGTCCCTGAATTGCCCTGAAAGGCTAATGTGCCTAGGTCGCTGCTCGTAAAGCTAACCGGCTCCGAAGAGCCCGTGATGTCAAGGTCAGTACAGGAGTCTTCCCCTCCAACAGCTGTAAAGCACATTTCAAACAGCGTGGCTCCATTCGCTAGGGTCACAGGGCTGCCATTGCTCCAAGATACCGCAATACGCCCAGGTGTGGCCATATCGATATCAGCCATATCAAAGCCCGCAACCATGGCATTCAGTGCAGTGACTTGGTCCAGCTGTAAGATATTGGCATCATACTCAACTGTAAAGCCAAAGTCCGTAACATTCGTAAAGTTGCTGACGGTAAGGGGAACACACACGCTTTGATCTAGATCCACAGCCGCATCGCTGATCGTAGCGGTGACCTGCCCTGGCACGTTATCCTCAATACTGAAGGTCGCATCTTCAAAGAAAGCAGGGATGACGTTCTCGTTGACGTCTGAAAACTCGATAGCTGCTACATCGCCTGTAAAGGCTAGGTCTGAGGAGGTCCCATCTGTTCCTACCGCATCGAAGCAGACCTCAAAAAGGACCGCGTCATTGGGAAGGCTGACAGGGATCAGGCTCTGTTCGAACCAGTTGACCGTAATGAAACCAGGGCTAGGGTTGCCCACGTTTGCGGCCACTGAAAAGCCTGTTAGCCCGGGGTTGATATTGGTGACTTGATCATATGCCACATGCCCTGCGTCATAATTCATCGTGAAGGACATGCCCACGATACCTGTAAAATTGCTAACCGTTACCGGCACACAAAAGCTTTCGGCCGTGCCAACTGTGACGGATTCAGCGCTCACCGTCAGTCCGGAAGGGTCTCCAGTTATGTTGATGGTGCCAGATTCGCCATTGAATGGGATCACATCCTCATTCGCATCCGAAAACTCTATCGCAGCCACATCGCTCGTGAAGTCGAGGTCTGTGCTCACGCCACTACCTAGCGCTGTAAAACAAATATCGAAAACCACTTCTCCATCAGGGAGAGAGGTCGGTATGAGGCTCTGCTCAAACCAGTTGACCGTGATGAAGCCAGGGCTGGGATTACCAATATTCGCTCCAGCATTGAACGCAGGAAGGTTGGAGGTCAGGTTTGTAACCTGATTGAACTGCAACAGGGCAGGGTCATAAGTAATGGTGAAAGACATACCTACAACATCATCAAAATTGAAGGCTGACACAGAAGTACAAAACTGGCTTCCAGGTGCTATAGTCTGGTCTGCAATTGTAAGCGTCAGCCCATCCACAGGTGGATTGCCAGAAATATTGATGGTGCCGCTGTTCGTCACTGCAGGGATGACATTCTCATCCACATCCGAAAACTCTATCGCCGCAATATCCGAGGTGATGTCTATATCCGTGGTCCCTCCGCTGATTGCAGTAAAGCAGATGTCAAAAAGA
>NZ_VOOR01000034.1 GCF_007993045.1 Phaeodactylibacter luteus | reverse complement strand
TACGCCTGCACTGCTTGGCAATAATTGTATGTTTGAGCAAAAAGAGGTGCGAACCAAAATACCGCTGGCTTTAGCGCCATAACGGTGCCGGCCTAGCGCTGCGGAGGGGTGGCAAGCCCGTCAGGGCCGAGCGGATAGCGAGCCCCGTAGCATAGCGGCACCTGCCATTGGGCAGGGGCAGGCCCCTATCCTTGCGGAGGGGGCAGGCAAAACAAGCGGCTATATGGTTTGCGCCCGGCAAAGCAGCGTTAATTTTTAAATTCATGCTTTACCCAATCTACCTCCATCGTCCACTCCCCCTCCATTGGAGAGTCGGTAATCTTTGCATAATTCAAAATGGCAAACATGGGCTCCGGATAGTTGTCGCCTTGCCCAATATTGCGGTACACTTCTTTGCCGTCCAGGCGGTAGACCAGATCACTGCCTTCCCATTCTACGGCATACTCATGATATTCGTTTAGCGTAGCATCAACGCCCTTGCGCATGCTCCACCAGTCTCCTTTATCACATTCTCCCAGGCTTTTGATCGCGCCAGTGGTAAAGTGGTCCTTTTGGTGGTCGCCATGATGTTCGAAAATATCAATTTCACCAGATCCGGTCATCGGCCAGCAAACCTTTTCATCTTCCTCCTGAACGGGTGGCTCATTGTTTTGGGCACCCAAAATCCACCATGCAGGGAACATGCTGGCTTCTCCGTTGCTCCACAGCCTCAGTCTGGCAGTCCATCTTCCCTTGATGAATTCTTTGCGGTTTTTTGAGGTGATGCGGCCAGCGGCAAACTCGGTATCGGGGTGCTGTTTCCCGTATTTGTCCAAGTTGTCGCAGGGGCGCTTTTCTCCGATATTGACGACCCTTAGTTTTAATGTGCCATTGCTCACCTCCCGGGTGCCGAATTCACCCTCGGGTACGTAGCAATGTGTTTCATTGTTTACCCAGATCCGCTGGTCCTGCCAGTTTTCCGGATCAAATGTATCAAAGTCGTCAAAGAAATCTACCTTCCAGATAGGGTTCTTGTGGCTGTCTTTCGCTTCTTGATGCCCTAAATAGAGGGCTAAGTTTAAGGAGACAACAACCCCCATGGTTAAAACATACTTCATTGCAATTGATGTTGGTGATCAGTTAGATTTTATCTTATTGAAGGGGGGGGTAAAAGCTGAGAAGGGCCTTTTCCTGAGGCTGTTTTTTCGCAGACTTGCAAAATGGGCTCAGCCCCCAAAAGCAGCGTTGAGCCATTCAGAGCCCACAGCCCCCCCTTTGGGTTGGTTAGTCAAGCTTGATCAGCTTTTTTGAACAAGCAGTGCCATCTGAAAACCGGATGAATAGATAGTAGCAACCGCTTGGCTGGCTAGCAAGGGATATCGTTTCTTCAATTTGGGCTGCTTTTGGGAGAGGCCGGTTTACAACGACCTGGCCATCTGCAGCGTATACTTGCAGGCGCATTGCTTGCTTCTCCGGTGTATTCAGTTGTAACTGGTACATGCCCTCAGATGGGTTTGGGAAAACAATTGCCGTTTCGTCCAATTCTTCTTGGATAGAGGTAGTGCCTAAGCTGAACTCCATCCAGTTGAGGTTGAAAGGAGCGGCTGTAATCCTTGCTCTGAGCGTATAGCGCCCTGAGGGGAGGTCAGCCATTTGCTGAGTTGTAGACCAGCTTTGCCAATCGCCCGTTGGAGTGAAACTTGCATTCTGAATGACGAAAGCATTTCCTGCTGTATCTATGAGCTGCAGCTCTATCCCTCCGGAGCCAAATTGAGATGCCGTACGGTAGCTAACCTGATAGGCTCCCGGAGTAGTGATATTGACTTCGTAGTCTAGATAATCGCCTGGATCAAGATAGGCAATGTTCTGCCCGCCCCCTTGATCGGTAGTTTCTTCGAGCTCGATGCCTTGCTGCACACGGAAAGCTTCCGCTTCGACCCGGCCAGGCAATTGGTGAACGAATGGGAGATTGTTTTTAACTTTTTCGAGGGTAAATGGGCTGAGGGCAACCCCATCATTAGCCATCACCTCACTTCCACTGTAAGATATCCGAATGTCTTCTGTTGATTTCAGAAGATAATCTACCGAAAAGAGGAATTGTTTATGGTTGTCCGGGTCGATTTTCACCGAAGTAACGGGCACACTATTTCCGTCTACATGTATCTCAAAACCGCTGGGCGCAGCCGGCAGTACCTCATTCATGGCTTTGTTGGTGTTCATTTTTATGGTGTACTCATCTACAGTGGAGGCTTCCATAAACCGAGTGAGCACCTCTGCCGGAGCAAGCGTTGTGCCTACGAATTCGAAGCTGCTGATGTTGAAGCCGGCAGCATCAATATAGAGCCGGATTTTTTGGGCATTGCTATCAAGGATGACATTGGGGATAACAACCGTTTCCCAGTTTTGCCATCCACCGGTTGGAGGCATGAAGCTGGTTGGAGTGATGGCAGTGCCATCGGCAGCAAAGTGCAGCCTGCCACCGGAACCGCCGGAAGCGACCCTAAGGTGGATGTCGTATACCCCGCTTTCCATAATGTCTGACTCGTACTGCATCCATTCGTCCGTCTCCGTAAAGCCAATATGAAACCCATTGGTATTGAGGGTATCTGAACAGGGTTCAATATCCACGCCATCGTTTCGGTAAGCCCAGCCATTATTCCAGGCCGTGTAGTTGCCGGTGGATACATGGTAGTTGGCAACTACTTTGTCGTAGTAAGCTTCCCCAACGACCCCCATATCAAAGTCAGTGGCGTAGATAACGCCGGGGATGGTATGCGGCTGATGGTAAGGTACCGTTTCATCAGAGCGCACCTGCCTGAACATGGCGTCAATGACATCTTGCTGAAGTATACAGTTTTCCGTTTTCAGCCCTTCAGTGATTTCCATAAGTGTGGCTGCTGCAAATGCCGGATCAGGGGCAGGGCCATTACCGTTCCAATAATCCAGCAGTGATTGGTATTCCTCGGTTTTGACCACTGAAAGAGGGCCCGAAATGGATTCAATTTTTTTCATAGGCCACCAGGCCCAGCCAATGCCGAGGTCTTCCAGCAGGCGGATCGCATCCCGGAACCATACATTGGAGTTTTCTCCACTCTCTCCAAGGTAGAGTGGGACGTTATAAGTGTTCCGGATATCCAGCACCCATTGCATCGTGGCTACATCATTATTGGACCAGTACTTGTGAGGTGAATAGACCAAATTATCATCCCACGGTGGTGTAAGGCCCGTAAAATCATTGGCCCACCAGTTGCCTTCGATGATGAGCATGTGAGTGGTATCTACGGTGCGGATGCTATCTGTAACTTCTTCGTACAGTTCCCGCAACAGCACATTGCCGGGCAATTCCCAGTTGGGCTCGTTGAGGAGGTCATAACCGGCCACCCATTGTTCGTCAGCGTATCGCTCGGCAATTTTTTTCCACAAGGCGACCATTTTGTCGCGGTTGTCTTTGCTTTCCCAAAGAGAAGGTTTGGTAGGGTCGTAGTCAGAAATTGCAGCATCCTGCCCCTGCCCTCCCGGTGCGGCATGGAGGTCGAGGATAACGTACATCTCGTTTTGGGCACACCAGGAAATGACACTATCGGTAAGCTCAAAGCCTTTGTCCAGCCAAGTCTGCTCGCCGGGTATTGGCTCTTCTTCAATAGGCAGCGTAAATAGATTGTAGTGCATAGGCAACCGGATGGAGTTGAAACCCCAGGATTTTAGAGAATCAATATCTGGTTTCCGGACGTGGTTGGCCAGCCAGGCTTCATAGAACAGGTCGGTTTGTTCTTCCCCAATGAGGGCTTCGATAGCCGCTCTGATCTCATGTTGTGGGTTGGCAAAACCAGAGGTTTGCAACATATACCCTTCCTGTACCATCCATCCGCCGAGCCCCATGCCTCGGAGGAGAATGGTGTCTTGGTTATCATTGACGATGGCCTGCCCATGTGTCCTCAGCAGATGCTGCCCGGCAAGTGGGCTGAGCAGCGTGAGGCAAAAAGCGCAAAGGGCAAAAAAGGTTAATTTAAGATTCATTGGGAAGTAATTTTATGAAGGCCTGATAATCAAATAGTGCATGTAAAGGAGGCTATCCGCCATATCCCTAAAAGCGGTCAGTGGCGAATAACCATCCTTGTACTAAGGCTAAATCCAATTGCTTCTTTTATCGCGTTACGATAAATCTGCGGGTGTAGGTAGCAGTTGCGGTATTGACGCGTACGTAGTACAGGCCTGTGGCATAGTCAGTAGTGTTTATTGGGTAGAAAGCTTGGTGCGCGGTGCTGAGCGTTTCGATGACTTGCCCTGCCGCGCTAACGACCTGTACATTTTTCTCCATTGATGCAGCCCGCTCACTAAAGGCCAGCTGCGTGAACCCTGCTGCCAAAGTGGGGTACAGCTCAAAAAGCGTTTCATCCACAGTTATTCCGTTTGTACTGGTAACCTGGCAGGAGCCATCGCTTGCGCAATTGCCAAAGCAAGCCATTATGGTGGTATCTGATTGGGTGGCTGGCAGAAAACGATCGTTGAAGCTATTGGGGTCGGCACAGTCGAGCCCTTCCAAGTTTTCTTTGCAGGACCAGTCTCCACAAGCGCCATTGGTAAAGGTGTAATAGCTCGCAAAACCTTTTGGCCTGCGCATGGTAATGGTGTAAATGCCATCGCCATCGGGGTCGATCATTGGATTGTCGCCCGGAAAACCGAAATTGGTGCCACCTGCCAGGAAGACGCCCGAGGGGTCAATCATCTCAATATTTTCTGTATTGAGATGGAACGTGATATCGATAGAGTCCGTGACAATAGTACAGGAGCCGTCGCTGTCACAAGTACCAAAACAGGCCAGAATAGTAGTATCTGCCGATACAGGCGGCAAGAACCGGTCATTAAAATTGGCAGGATCGCTACAGGGCAGGCCAGCAATGTTTTCCTTGCAGCTGTAGTCCCCGCAATTGCCATTGGTAAAGGTGTAAAAGCTGGAAAAACCGACCTCCCGCTGAAGTGTGATCGTAAAAATGCCATCCCCGTCCGGGTCAGTCAATTCATTGTCTCCAGGCGAGCCAAAACCGCTTCCACCTGCTATATAAAGCCCTCCCGGGTCAATCATGTCAATGGTGGCTGTGTTGAGCTCAATGGTAATATTGACCTGTGCGGTCAGGGCTGCAGTCAGTGCTGCCGATAAGAATGCTGTAAGTACTAGTTTTTTCATTTTACTTGGTTTGATTGATAATTGATGAACAAGCCATTAGCCGTTCCGGTATGCTGCATCCGGTGCGCAATGGCATGGCAGGGGCAGGGAAACCATAAGCCAGAGGCCTCATGGCTCCTCCTGTTGTGATAAATCATTGTACTGTTTTTTAACCGTTGACTGATGCACCTTTTGGGGCCTGCCCCTGCCTGAGGGCAGGTGCCGCTATGCTACGGGGCTCGCTATCCGCTCGGCCCCTCGCCCTTCAGGCGTCGGGTCTGGCCTTCGGCCACCCCTGCGCAGCGCTAGGCCAAATGCCAAGCTAAGGCCCGAAAAACATCAACGGCTGCCGCATTTTGGCTCAGCCCCTTAAAGTTGACGCACAGATACATTGTCTATAGTTACGCCATTGATGCCATAATCTGCTCCTCCCCCTCGGATAACGAGGTATACCGTGCCGCCTTCCGGAAACTGGAACGTACCATCTTCCCCGCTACAGCTGTAAGCCGTGAATAGGCCTTCAAACGGTTCGCCACCGCAGCCTTCCCAGGTATTTAAGCCAAGCCGGATACCGCCGTCAGTATAGTCGTTGCCAGGGGTAGGCACTGTTTTTCCTGCATACACTTCAAACCAGGAATCACTTAGCCCGTTGCAAGTGACCTCCATATTAATTTGGTACACCTGATCGGCTTCCACTTCAATGGCTTGGTAGATGCCCTCCTGCCCCCAGCCACCACCAGACCAAGAAACAGCCCCATTCTCAAATGCCACTTCTACCCCATTTGAAATGGGGAGTATGCTCCAGGCTTCATCACCATCAAATTCACCGTTTTGGATGAGGTTGGGGCCCAAGATATCCGATTCGATAGAGATGGTCTGAGTGCTTTGGGCTGTACCGCCATCGGTGAAAATTTTGAAACGCACCTCATATTCGCCGCTAAGCGGGTAGGTCTTGGTAGCTTCCATTCCTTCAGCAGCCGTGTTATCACCAAATGACCAGTGCGTGTACCAGGTTTCCACCTCAGGGGAAGCTGTAAAAGTTAGCCTATTGGGGCTTTCAGGGTCGGGGGTATAGGAGAATGCAGCCTGTTCACTGTCGGGAGGCAGGACGGCTGCGGGGCCCTCATCGGTGTTGCAACTTGACAGAAGCAGCAGCGCAAAGAGTGATAGAAGCCCGTGTTGAAGTTTTATTGCTTTGATCATGCTGTTACATTTTTTAGTTTACAAAAACCTATCCCTGCCGGTTAATAGCCAGGGTTCTCGATGAGCTTGGGGTTGTTGTTCACCCGGTCTTGTCCGATGGGGAAGTAGTAATGGCGGGGGAAAAAGTTCATCTTTTGAGATTCGGCTACAATGGTCTCATAAGTGAAGGTCTCCTGTCCCTGATCATCCACATGGCGCAGAGAGCGTATGCCCATAATTTGGACACTCAGCGCTTCCTCAGCAATACGCCAGCGCTTCACATCCCAGTATCGCTGGTCTTCGAAGGCCAGCTCGATTTTCCTTTCGTTTCGGATGCGGTCTCTAAGTTCAAGCCCTGAGTAAGGCTCCAGACGGAGGTGTTGCTGCAGGCCAGCACGCGTACGGATGGGCTCAATATAGCCCCGGGCTTCTTCCTCCAGCCCGAGCTCGATAGCCGCCTCGGCAGCATTGAGGTAAATCTCTCCCAGCCGGAAGATGATGCAGTCCTGTCCTGAGTAGTATTGCTGAATGAGGAGTGGAGAGGAGCCATCATTCAGGTATTTTCTTACATAAGCCCCAGTCTTTGTGGCATCGGGATGGATCCCCATACCATCTTTGCCTATACCCGTGCCGGTATTGGTGTCGAGCTCGCCATTTCTTTCGGTAGCATACCAGGTCTCGATGCGGGAACCCTGGAAGATATCGTTATCGGTGAGCAGCGTCCCTTTGAAGCGGGGGTCGCGGTTGTCAAATGGAGCCTGAGGGTCGTACCCTGAACCTTCCTCATCAGGCAGGAGCCCGGTGCTCAGCATTTCGTAGCTGTCCATCAGTTGTTTGGATGGGGACATGCTTGAGCCCCAGTCTACCCGGTAGCTGTATGGTGTGTTGTACAAGTCATAGGAGTGCCCTTTTTCGAAAGGGAGCCAGACTTTTACAAAGATGGCCTCATCTTCGGTTTCATCAACAAACAGGCGGTAGTAGTTTTCGGCAGGGTCTGGGTATTGGTTGAAAAGGGTATGCCCGCTGTTACTGATGATTTCCGCTGAGGCATCCAGCGCCTGCTGATAATAAGCATTGGCATCAGAGGACGGCAGGCCTACCAGGCCGTCCATTTCATAAGTGCCATATTTGGCAATGCTCCCTGCATATAGTGCTGCGCGGGATTCCAATGCTTTTGCCGCCCATTTTCCAGCCCGACCTTTCAGCCCATTCCAGCGGTGGGGCAGCAGTTCAAATGCCAACTGTGCGTCCGACAAAACCTGATCATATACAGCTTGTTCTGTATCCCGCTCCGGGAAGTATTCTTCCTCCGGGGTGGTATTAGGGTCTTGAGGCTCCAGAATGATGGGTACGCCACCGTAGCGCTTCGCCATTGCAAAATAACAGTATGCCCGCATGAAGTACAGCTCGCCTAAGCGGTGGTCCCGCTCTTCCAGGGTGAGGACATCCTGGCCCACGGCTTCGATGTTTTGAAGCGCGTAGTTGATTTTCCAGATGTTAAAATACCCCCACCAGTCCAATGGCCAGGTATTGTTGGCCGTCCCCCAGTTGCCGGGCCGGAAAGTATTGGAGGCTGGAGTCCAGGCATAAGTACTGCGTGCCAGGTCAGAAAGAATTTCCCGGTGAGCGCCAAATCCGGCACCGCCCCCAAAATCTTTAAGGTAATCCCATGGCATGTCGTCGTAGATCTTATAGATGTAAGCATCCATTAGTGCTTGATCTTTCCAGACGTCACTGTCTGTGATCCGGTCTAGCGGAGGTTGGTTTAAGAAGTCATCGCTACAACCATAAAAAAACAAAGTGGCAAGGATGAGTAGAAGTGTATTACGGTTCATTTTGGCAAAGTTTTAGAGGGTTACATTGATTCCACAGGTGAATGACCGGAGCTGAGGGTAGTACCACCCCACGGAAGACTGCATCTGTGGATCAAACTCTTCCTCAAAGTTTTTCAGGACAAACAGGTTGTGCCCGGTAAGGAACAAGCGGATTTCGTCAAAAGCGCGCATTCTAGTAAGAAGGCTGCCCGGAATAGCATAGCTCAGGTTAATATTTCTCAGCCGCAGATGGCGGCCGTCGCGCATCCAGAAATCAGAATACCGGTAGTTGTTGTCATTGAAGCCGCCATCAGTGATGCGGGGGTAAGCGGCACCTGTGTTCTCCGGCGTCCAGTAATCCATTTGATAGGTATAGCCGTTGAAGCCATTCCGCAAGGGGCTTTGCGCCTCGCCATCAATATAGATATCGTAGCCTGCAGCCCCGGTAAACAGCGCAGAGATGGCAAAATTCTTGTACTCGGCTGATAGGTTGAAAGAATAATTAAGTGTGGGCTTGTCGCCATCTCCAAACACCTTCTGATCTCTTACATCAATAATGTTATCGCCGTTAAGGTCTACGTATTTGACATCTCCGGGCTGAAGGCTATTATTCTCGTTGCCGTCTTGTATGGGGCTTTGGTTAATCTCTTCCTGTGTTTGGAACAGCCCATCTGAGATATAGCCTCTTCGAAGGTTAGTAAAACCACCTGTTACCGTTAGGTTTTGCCGCATAAAGGGATCTTCAAAGAAGGCCTCGTCAATGAATACTGCCGTTTCCCGGGCGCGGGAAAAATTGAGCATGGCACCCAGTGTGAGGTCCCGGTTTACCTTTTTATTGTAATTGAGGGATACCTCAAAGCCTTCATTGGAGTAGGCATGTAGATTTTGGGCAGCCAGCCCTACCCCCAGGGTGCTGGGCACACTGCCAGAAGCAAAAGCCAGCACATCAGTCCGGTCGCGGTAAAAATAATCGAAGGATACCGTCAGGCTATTGTCCAGAAAAGCGGCATCGAAACCGACATCATAAGTAGTCAGTGTCTCCCATGTCAGGTCTTCATTGGGCAAAGCCGTATTGTTGATAGTGGGAATGGCTGTTTCGTTGATGGCAAAAAAACCATCGTAGACAAATCCGGACAGCCATTGATACGCTCCGGTGCCGTCATTGCCAGCTGTACCCACGGAAGCACGGAGTTTGAGGTTTTGAATAACACCTCTCGCCCCGTCAAAGAAGCCTTCCTCTGATAATCGCCAGCCTGCGGAGACCGAAGGGAAGAAACCCCACTCCCGGCCGGGGGCAAAACGCGAAGAACCGTCATAGCGGAAAGAAGACTCTATCAGGTATTTCGCCTTGTAATCATAGCTCAGGCGGCCTACCAGGCCCAAACGGTTCTCCCGGTACTCCCCACCGTTGGCATCTTTATTTTCATTCGATCCGGCAAAAAGTTGATCAATAAGGGTAGACTGAAAATCCTGCCGCCGGCCAAAGAAGTTTTGTCCACTGTTATTTTGCAGCTCCCCGAGTAAAAGAGCCGAAACGCTATGCTGCCCAAACTGCCGGTCGTAGTTGATGGACTGCTGCACGACATAGTGGTTGTTAAAACCAGTAGACTGCGTCAGCACGGTTTCACTAAATGAGCCTTCCGGGCTGGCCGTAAAAACATCGTACTCCCCGGTTTGGCGGTTCAGGGTGTAGAGCTCATAGCTTTTGCCCCATTCCTTGGCGAAGTTGGTATTGTAGACCAGGGAGCCATAAGACTTGATGCTAAGACCGGGCACTTGATTGACATCCCATTGCAGGGACAGCTTCGTATCGATATTGTTGTTCCGTGCCCGGTAGTAGCCGGCGTTGAAGTCGCGAATGCCTTCAAGGATATGGTTGGGGCTGAAGCTTGGGCGCGCGGGGGTGCCATCTGGATAGTAAGCCAGATCGGTTGGAAGGGCACGGCTTAATTCCCGGAAAATATTGAACGCTGAATATGCAGGGGCCTCATTGAGCCTGCGCCGCCCGGCCAGCCTGAAATCCAGTATCAGATTGTCGGTGATATTGGCATTGATGTTTGACCGCAGGTTGAACTGCTGATACCCGAGGACGTCCTCCGTGTAGTTGGAGCCCTGGTCCAGAAAACTGGCAGATACAAAGTACCGCACTTTTTCGCTACCACCATTAAGGTTGAGGTTGTGGCGTTGCTGGAAGCCGTAATCGTTAAACATCAGGGCTTTCCAATCTGTATCGGGATAGTTGATAGGATCAGACCCCGAACGGAAGGCCGCCACTTCGTCTTCTGTATAAAATGGAGCCTGCCCTGCATTCAACAGCCCTTCATTGAGCACGGTAGCGCGCTGAGCGGAATTGAGAAAGTCTGGATAGGAAGTAAATGACGTAAAGGTAAACTGATTGTCATAGCTCAGTTTGGGTTTTCCCATCGTGCCTCGCCGGGTGGTCACAAGGACTACACCGTTGCCCCCTTGCACCCCGTATACGGAGGCTGCCGCTGCATCTTTAAGAACGGTAATGCTTTCGATCTCATTGGGGGCGAGCTCGTCAATATTGCCCGGAGACCCATCTACAATGACCAGGGCGTTACCGAAATTGCGCACCTCAAAAGAGGACCCGCTAAAGCCGGGCTCTCCGCTCCCCTGACGCACAAACAAGCCTGCCGCCAGGCCTTCCAGCCCATTGCTGACACTAGCCACCGGCAGCTTTTTTAGCGTTTCTTCATCCACAGTGGAAACCGCTGAGGTCAACTTTGCTTTGGATTGACGGCCGTAGCCAACCACCACCACTTCCTCCAATGTCTCCCCTGAAGTTAAGGCTATGTCAATTACGGTCTTTCCACCAATATCAATGGTTTGATCAGCATAGCCGGTGTAAGAGAAACGCAATTGCCTGGCGGTATCGCTGACCACTAGCACGTAGGCTCCGTTGATATCGGCAATTGTGCCATTTGCTGTTCCGACAACCAGGACGTTGGCTCCGATTAGCGGATCACCCGAATCGGCATCCGTGATGACCCCGCTGATGCTGATTTGTGCATTCAGATGGGCTGAGCCCAACATCAATAGCACCAAAATGACGAATGGATAGAGTAGGGTATTTTGCTTCATAATCGTGGTTTGTTTTTTCACTTTCTGAAGCCCAATAATCCAAAAGCCTATCCATTTTCCGCAATTTTACACTACGACAAACCTACTACAGGCAATATTCTCTTGCAAAAACGCTGTGCTTTAAAGGTTTGTAACGCACTGGAAAACAGAGATGTAGGGTTAGTCTGCCGTTTTAAACCCGGTGATATACTTGTTAAGGTCCTCTTCTTTGCCCAATTCTAGTCTTTTTTTAAGCCGGTAGCGGCCCTGCTCCACTGCCCGGGTCGATATGTTGAGCAGAAAAGCAATTTCCTTTGTGCTCAGATTGATGCGGATCAGGGAGCAAAGCCGCAAGTCATTTTGGGTCAGTGCGGGATGTTTGGCGAGCAGGAACTGGAAAAAGTCTTGGTCTACCTGATTGAAGTAGATATCAAAATCTTTCCAGTGGTCTTCGTTGCGGAGTTCGGCATCAAGTTTCCTTACCACACTGCCAAGCGGAGCACCGGATTGCTGCTGCAATTTCAGCAGATCATCTTTTAGCCCGGTGAGCATTTCGTTCTTGTGGGCCATCTGTACCGTTGAGAACATGAGCTTGGAGGTCTTGGCCTCTATCTCAGCCGCCATTTTCTCATTTTTCAACCTTAGGAGCGCCCTGTTATGAACAGCCTCCTTACGTTTCAGGATGAGATAAATGCCAATAGCTGCCAAGCAGATAATTGAAAGGGCCATTAATACGCGAAACCAAGAGGTTTGCCAAAAAGGAGGTTGAATATGCACATTAATGGAAGCCATCTGCTCCTGATACTTTACCTTGAAAGTGTAATCACCCGGGTCTAAATTAGTATAGCTTACCCGGTTTTGGCCGGCTTCTGTTTCCTGCCATTGCTCATCAAAGCCCTGCATGATAAAGGCGTACTGATAATCCTTTGGATTGGTATAATCAATAGCTGAAAAGCTGAATGAGAAGGATTTATCGAGATAGCTGAGTTGAATGTGTTCTGCTTCTTCGATAGGGCGCTCCAGGATCACCCGGCCATCTAAGGTTTGCCCGGCTTTGATCGTCTGATTGAAAATTTTAAAATCGGTCAGGAGGACAGTGCCAGCAAAAGCTTCAGCATTCAGCTGGCCCGTTTGTATCGTATTGAGCCCATTAGTGCCCCCGAAGAAGAGCCGCCCGTCATTTGCTGCGAGCAGGGCAGCCTGATTGAACTGATTGGCATTCTGGTGGGTACGGAAGTCAAAGTTCTGAATGGCCATAGTTTCAGGGTCGAGGCGGCTGATACCCTCAAAAGTAGTAACCCAGATCATGCCCACTTCATCTTCCGTAATGCCCATAACGCTATTGGCTACTAACCCTTCACTTTGCCCTATCCGCTTAAACCGGCCATCGCCCAGCCATTGGTTGAGCCCTCCCCCCTCTGTCCCGATCCAAATATTGCCCTGGCTATCTTCAAAAATGCTACGGATGGCATTGTTGCTGATCGAATAAGGGTCTTCGGGGTTATAGCGAAAGTGCTCAAATTCCTTGCGGCTCTCCACCCAGCGGTCAAGCCCCTGATCAATCGTGCCTACCCAAACCTGATCGCTTTGGTCCGCATAAACGGCCATGACATTGAGATCCGCCAGGCTTTTAGGGTTGCTGGGGTCATGACGAAGGTAATCGGTTTCAAGGGTTTCTGGATCTAGTACCACTATGCCTTCCCCCATAGTGCCCGCCCACAGTTCACCGCTTTGGCGTTCCGTAATGGACCAGACGCTGTAAGGCGGTCCAAGTATATGCTCAAAGGTTTGACTTTCTGGCTCATAACGATCAAGCCCTGCTCCGAATAGGCCAACCCAAAGCTGGCCTCTGCTATCCTCAAATAGGGCTTTTACCGCATTTCCGGCAATGGAGCGTTTGTCGCTTGGCTGGTGCTTGAACGGGAGGGTAGAAAACTGACTGTCATCCGGGGCAAGCCTGTTGAGCCCGCCCCCATCGCTCCCCACCCATATCGTTCCATCATAAGTCTCCGTGATAGAGAGGATAGAACGGTTTTCCAGGTTTTTACTATCCGGAAGCCCAGGCGCAAACTGTTTGAACCAAACCTTCCTGGGCTTATAGATATTTATTCCGCCATTGTAGGTACCTATCCATATATTGCCGGCACGATCAGCCTTTAGACAGTAAAGCGCATCACTGTTCAAGCCAGTTTTGTTCTCGACCTGATACCGGATCTGAGCTATTTCGCCGGTGCTTGGGTCATAAATATTCAAGCCGCCCCCATCAGTGGCGATGAAAATGGCCCCGTCCGGCAATTTACAAATGTCTCTAACCCCATTAGAGCTCAAAGCTCGTTCCCCAAGCCCAAGCCCAAAGTGGGTATAAGAACAATCTCTTGTATCCATGCGGTAAAGGCCGGTCCCTTCTGTGGCTACCCATAGGTAGTCATCGTCCAACAGCAGCTTTTTCCGGTAACCGCTCAAATTGGGATGATTGGGCAGCATGGGGTGGCTCAACTCGAACCGATATCCTTCTCTCAGGATGTTAAGCCCGCCACCGGCTGTGGCCACCCAAATCGTACCATACTTGTCCTCTTCTATATCAAATACCACATTACTGGACAACCCACTGTTGGAGTTGGTGTAGTGCCACGCTTTCCCAGTTGAAGGGTCATACCTCAGCAATCCTCCTTCAACGGTCGTGATCCATATCTGGCTAGCTTTGTCTTCCAAAAAAGAGGTAACCTCAAACCCCGCAATAGCTGAAAATGCAGGCTCCTCGGTGCGGTTCGAGAAGCGGTCTTCGTGTGCAGCGCAAAAGTAAATGCCATTTTTGCTGGTCCCTACCCATAGGTTCCCCTTGCTGTCTTCGTACAAAGCAGTGACTTTCGCACCTGCTAATTGAAAGCCTCTTTCTAAATCGTCGTCAGAACGGATCTCCTCAAAATCATAGCCATCGTATTTGTTGAGCCCGTACTGTGTGCCTATCCACAAGTAGCCAAAACGGTCTTCAAGAAGGCAATGTATGGTGTTGTTGGATAGCCCATCACTGATAGTGAGGTGGTCAAAAAACAATTGGGTGCCAACCTGCTGGCTAATTCCTGACAGCACTATCATCATGCAAAAAAACACCCCTGACAGTCTCAGCATGTATCGTTTTTAAAGCTTTATACTTAATGGTGCTAATTTACGCTTTAATGTACGACAACTTAAGGTATAAAAGATTGGCCCCTTTTTTGCCCTGCCGCAAGGAGGGGGCCTGCCCCCTCTGCAAGGATAGGGGCCTGCCCCTGCCTCACGGCAGGTGCCGCTATGCTACGGGGCTCGCTATCCGCTCGGCCCCTCGCCCTTCAGGCGTCGGGTCTGGCCTTCGGCCACCCCTGCGCAGCGCTAGGCCGGCACGCTTATGGCGCTAAAGACCGCAGCATTTGGGTATGCGCCCCTCTTCAAGAGGGCTTGTCAGGGTTTCGCCTCTATTGCTCATCAGCCCAAGACTTTGCTCCGCGTTTTCTGCGTGGTGCGATTTTTGGCTTGCGCTCTCCCCTCTTTGCGCCCGCCTGGCAGAAAAAAGGAAGCAGATGAACTATCTTTTTAGATGCATTGTTTTTCAACGAATCAATCCAAGTAAAACACCATGAAAAAAAGCCCTACCCTTCTGTTTTTTATTGCCGCCTTCACCCTCTTAGGCGCCCATCAGGCTACCGCACAGCAAGATGCGCTGCCCTTGCGCGATCACATCAGTCAGCAGCGTGAAGATACGCCTTGGCTGTTCAAAATCCGAAGAGCGCCTGAAACGGAGATCGATATCTATGACCTTTGGTACGGCTGGCTCCGAACGAGTGCCGTCCCTGCCCCCTACCTTTCTTTCGAGCGCAAGGTCTCACCTACGCTTTCTGTCGCTGCCGGCCTGCTTTTAGATTATCAGGCAGACCTCGAACTGGGGGAAGGTTTCGAGGTCTCTTCCAGCCTGCGCCTTGCGGGGCTACAGTTAGAGCCCCGTTGGTACTTCCGGCAGCAGGCCCTTTCTTCCAAAGGGCTGCAAGGCAATAACCTTAATGGCCCTTACCTCGGGCTGGCCTTGTCTGGATTTGCATACGCAGGTTTTCCCGATTGGGCCCCTTCTTCAAGGCTTAGCCCCAACACCAACCCCAATCAGTTTGGAGGGGCTGCGCTGCT
Source organism: Phaeodactylibacter luteus (assembly GCF_007993045.1). Classification (GTDB taxonomy): domain Bacteria; phylum Bacteroidota; class Bacteroidia; order Chitinophagales; family Saprospiraceae; genus Phaeodactylibacter; species Phaeodactylibacter luteus. The sequence goes on along the minus strand of NZ_VOOR01000034.1, from coordinate 43,078 downwards.
CAACCTTGGCTATCAACGGCGGGTTGGCAGTTTTGCCTTCTTTGAGTTTAAAATAGGAGCAGGCAGTGTGTATACACAAGCCGTACGCCTCTCTGAACAGCGGGACCTGTCTACAGGGCTCTTCGAATTTCAACGCGATGTTGCCGAAAAATGGCACCCCCTTCTACAGGGGGAAATGTCTATTGGGCTCGCCATTGGGCATACCGAAAAGGGCTCCCCTTTAGCCAACCGGCCAATGCCTGCCCCCAGAAACCGTGCGCTCCGGCTAGACATCGGCGGAGTGGTGCAGGGGCTGTCCAACCGCCACTTCCTTGGTGCCGCGGCCTTAGGGTACGAAGTAAAACTTGGCGGGCAACAGCTATCTCTTTTGCTTGAGGCGCGGGCAGAGCACAGTATAAAAAGCATTGGGCTGATCAACAACTTATCCAACACGACCCTTGATTTCACTGTGGCACCAAGGTATTACTACAACCTGAACAAGCGCATACAGGCAGGGAAAACCACCAATGGGTTCGACGCCAATTATGTCGGGCTCCGGGCTACCTTCCGGCAGGAACTCGGAGAGGGCATCTTCTTCAATACCGAAATCACGCCGGAGACGGATTTCCCGACTTATGAGGTACAAGAGCTCCGCTTGGCCCCGGTTTGGGGCATCCAAAGGGATATCAGCAAAAGCATGTATATGGGCTGGGAAGGAGGTCCGCTCCTGTTCTGGAACGTCATCGACGGGCAGCTAGTGGATGCTGCGTCGCCTGGCTTTGAATGGCATAGCCGGTTTTCCCTTGGGTTTGTGTTCTAGGGCCAAGCTTGCCCAAGCCCTACCCTTTTCACCTGATCTTCATGAAGGAATGACAAAAATCACCTCCCTTATGTGATCCACGACACAAAACAAAGGCGCTGCATTGGCTTTCTTTACAGAATAAAAATAAAGCCAATACGCAATGAAACATCAAATCGTCATTATTGGTGCCGGAACCGCTGGCATTACTGTTGCTGCACAGCTGCTACTGAAAAACAAAGGGCTGGACATCGCCATCATCGACCCCGCTGAGAAACACTACTATCAGCCAGCTTGGACCCTCGTCGGGGCAGGCACCTTCAGATACGAAGATACAGAGCGCAATATGGGAGACCTTATCCCTAAAGGCGCGAAGTGGATCAAAGAGTACGTCACTGAAGTCAACCCCGATCAAAATGAGGTCAAGCTGGCTGATGGTACAAGCATTTCCTACGATTACCTGGTCGCCGCCCCTGGCATCATGTACGATTATAAACAGATAGAGGGGCTGGAGGAGACCATCAACAAAAATGGTGTCTGCAGCAACTATACCGATTCCAACTACACTTGGGAATGCCTGCAGGAATTCAAGGGCGGCACCGCCATTTTCACACAGCCTGCTACCCCTATCAAGTGCGGTGGGGCTCCCCAAAAAATCATGTACCTCGCTGATGACTATTGGCGCAAGCAAGGTGTGCGCGACAAGTCAGAAATCCTCTTTATCACCCCCGGCAGCGTCATTTTTGGCGTAGAGCCCTTCAAGTCTACCCTTATGAAGGTCGTAGACCGTAAAGGGCTGCAGCTCCGCTTCTTCCACAAACTAGTAAAAATAGATGGCGAGAACAAACGGGCTTACTTTGACATCGTCAAGCCTTATGAGAAACTCTCCAGCCTCTGCTACAACTACCGCGACACCGACAAAGAAGAGAATGTAGAAGGGCATGCGATGATCGAATACGATATGCTGCACCTGGCCCCGCCGCAGGCCGCGCCGACCTTCATCCAAAATTCAAAAATTGCGCACAAGGAAGGCCCTAGCAAAGGATGGATCAATGTGGACCACAACACCTTGCAGCACAACGAATATCCAAATGTCTTTGCCTTGGGCGATGCAGCAGCACTGCCTACCGCTAAAACCGGGGCAGCAGTCCGCAAGCAAGCGCCTGTGGTTGTAGAGAACCTCCTGCATGTCATGGCCAACGAAAAAGCATCCAACGATTCTTACAATGGCTACTCTTCCTGCCCTCTTGTGACTGGCTACGGGAAAATGGTGCTAGCAGAGTTCGACTATGAAGGCAACCGCGACAGCGACCCTCTACTGTCCAAATTCTTTGATACTTCAAAAGAGCTGTACCCCATGTGGCTGCTGAAAAAGTATGGCCTGCCTTATATGTACTGGAATATGATGCTCAAAGGCAAAGCCTAGTGCCTTAAGTCATAAATCTCTGATACTTAAGTTGAAGTTATTTTCCGGCTAATCAAGGCGAAGGTTCGCGACTTTAGCCCGAGCTAAAGGAGCGGTTCTTTAACGAAGAGTAGACGGAAAATAACGAAACTTGGGGTGTCAAGGATTTATGGCTTGAGGCACTAGTGCGGCTAGACCGGATTATTTGATAGTATTTCCACGCTTAAGCCCTTTCTGGTGCGTGGCCTGTAATTGTCAAAAAATTACGGATCAATCCACTAGCCTTGCACTACTGCATATTGGATGCCACAAAAAACGCGGCGCGGGCTCAGCCCTGTGCCGCATTTTTTGTGGTGCCTGGACTGAAGCGGTAATTATACTTATCCTTCCTAAAGGATTTGCTATTTTTACCCTTTACTATGAATATCCTTATCACCGGGGCGACAGGTACCGTAGGAAAGCACCTCATCTCACATCTCGAGCAGCGAGGTACGGGGCAGCGCGTTTTTTATGCCGTGCGCAAGCCAGCCCTCGCCCGTGACCAATTGCCTGGCCGGACTTGGCAGATCAGGCAGTTCGACTTTGAGGATGAGCTCAGCTACCGCCCCGCCCTTCAGCAGATCAACAAGATTTTCCTGCTCCGCCCACCTAAGCTTACCGATGTAAAAAGACAGATTGTGCCTTTGCTGGAAGAAGCCAAACGGAGCCAGATCGAACACATCGTATTCCTATCCATACAGGGGGTAAATGCCAATACCTGGACCCCGCATTTCAAAATAGAACAGGCCATCAAGGAAGCTGGCTTGCCCTACACTTTCCTACGCCCGGGCTTTTTCTTTCAGAACCTGCACCAAGAAATGGGCGCGGATATCCGTCAGCGGGATGAGATCTTTGTGCCTGCCCAAGCCCGGGTTTTCAATTTTGTAGACGCAGCCGAAGTAGCGGAAGTGGCTGCCCTGGCCCTTACCACTGAAGGCCACCTCAACCAATCGTATACCCTCACGGGCACTTCCCCCATTGACTACTACCGTGTAGCCGCTGCCCTTTCTGATGCGCTCGATCGGGGGATCAGGTACGCCAACCCTTCTATCCCATACTTCCTTTTCAGAAAGCTGGCCCAAGGCAAACCGCTGCCTTTTGCTCTTGTACAAACGGTGCTTTACCGATATACCCGCATCCCGGAGCAGGAGCGGTTCAAACATACGCTCCAACGTTTGTTGCAGCGGCCGCCTACGGGGCTTCAGGCTTACCTGGAACAAAACAGGGAGCTTTTTGAGCCCAAACCTCCTCTTGGCCAAAACAAGGGGACGGACTAGTGCCTTAAGTCATAAATCTCTGATACTTAAGTTGAAGTTATTTTCCGACTAATCAAGGCGAAGGTTCGCGACTTTAGCCCGAGCTAAAGGAGCGGTTCTTTAACGAAGAGTAGGCGGAAAAGAACGAAACTTGGGGTGTCAAGGATTTATGGCTTGAGGCACTAGCGCTGCGAAGGGGTGGGAAGCCCGGTAGGGCCGAGCGGATAGCGAGCCCCGCAGCATAGCGACCCATGCCTGAGGGCATGGGGAGGCCCCATCACACTCTTTGTGCCCGCCCGTTTGCGCTAGCGTTCTAGCAGCAAATAAGACCAAGGGGCAAGCTGCATGCTCATCCCGGGGGTCAGCTTAATGGTGCTGTTGCCAAAAACATTGGTAAACTCTCCCGATAAAGATTCGCTGCCTACCGTAAACGCTTGTGGGTCTTCGCTAAAGTTGAGGAATACCGCTACTTCATTATCGCCTTTCTTACGGTGGTACGCATAAACGGAGGGCGACCCTTGGATCTCAATGCGGGCTGGGGCCCCGCCTGCAGCTCCATTCCAGAGTGCTTTATTGCGGTGCTTGAGCTCTAGCAAGGTGGTGTAAAAGCCTGCTTTTGAGAAGTTGCCCCAGTCAATCTGGTCTTTCTCAAAAAAAGCAAGGCGCTTGCTGAGCCCAGCTTCCTGGCCACTATAAATCAGGGGCATGCCCTCAATGGTGAACGCAAATATGGCCATGGCATCAGCAGCAGGGCCCATACGCTCTTCCACGGTCCCGTTCCAGGAGTTTTCATCGTGGTTGGTGATGAAATGCATGGGGTAGCCTTTGGAAAACTTTTCCCGGGCTTCTGCCAATAGGGTGTCGATAGCAGCAGGCTCAGCTTTTTGCTGTGCGATTTCGTTCATCAAATGGTGCATGGACCAGCCGTAAGACATGGCAAACCACTCTTCGTTGCGGTGGGGCGGGTGCTCGGCCTCAGCAAGCATGAACAAGCCTGGCTCTGCTTCACGGAGCTTTGGCACAGCCTCTGCCCAGAAGTCATCCGGAACATTGCTGGCTACATCACACCTGAAGCCGTCTATGTCGACTTCCTTGAGCCAATACAGCATTTCGCCTATCATGGCCTCCCGCAGATTTGCATTGCCGTAGTTGAGGTCAGCAACATCTGTCCAGCCCCAAGGCTCGCCCGTCTCCGGGTTGATGGGGTCGATAATGTTGCCGGTGCTATCTTGGGTGTAATATTCGGGGTGCTCAGTTATCCAATGATGGTCCCACCCGGTGTGGTTGGGCACCCAGTCCAAAATGACTTTCATCCCCATAGCATGGCAACGGGCGACAAGGGCTTTGAACTCCTCCATTGTCCCAAAATTAGGGTTGATGGCGGTGTAATCTGCAATGGCATAGTAGCTGCCGAGGGAGCCCTTCCGCTTAGCTTCGCTGATGGGGAATATGGGCATAAACCAGAGGATGTCCACGCCCATTTGTTTTAGCCGGGGCAGATGAGCGGCAAAGGCATCGAAGGTGCCTTCCGGGGTATACTGGCGGATATTGACTTCGTAGATATTGGCATTTACCGCCCACTCAGGAGCCGCTTTGGAAAGTTGGCCGGCGGTTTGCTCCTCAGGGGAAGCGGTAGGGGGCTCCGCCGCCTGCTCACAGCCAAAAGCTGCAAATATGGCTACAAAGGCCATCCAAACCAGTGCACTGCAAGTTCTAGTCAGCATAGCTTGTTGTTTTTATTGAAACCTTGAAACGTGGGCTTTAGCCTAATCCTCAACGCCAAATTGCTTTTTGGTAGGCATCGTCAGCAGGCTGATGACTTTAATGATTGCGCCCTCTGTCTTGGTCTTTGGGATACCGGCCCAAGTCATGGTGTCCATGCTCTGATTGACCCCTTGAATCTCCCATTGTTCATCCTGCCGGTCGTCTATATTGTCAAAAGACAGAGTGATCTCACTGGCATTTTCTGAAATCCGCCAGCTGCCGTAGCCTGTTTTTTGCTGCCATTGCCCACTTTCAAAAGTGCCGTCGGCCATGAATTTCACCCAACGGCCCTTGTTGGCCCTGCGCTGTGCTCTGTCATCAACCACATAAAACTCAAAAACCCAGTAGTCCTTGGTCAAGGTCTGCACCAGCTTAGAGTCTTCGGGAGGCGTAGGCGGCTGAAAAGCGCCGTTCATTGATTGAGCGGGGGTCGTTGTGGGGGCCGTTGCACCGGCAGCACCTGCTGCAGCCTCCCCGTTGTTCCCACTATCTGTTTTGCAGCTTCCCAGCACCAGCAAAACCCCTAAACTTAAGATCCATTTCTTCATTGTCGCTGATATTTTGATACGCAGTAATATTTAGCTGCGGAAGGCGAAAATAAGAACCCCGCAGATATTCGGAAAATCTGGCCTGCTCTATTTGCTGTAGGCGGATGGCTAGCCTAAAAATAATGCTCCCGCCAGTCCTTTGGCCTGGCAGGAGCACTATATTTGCCGCCCTATCCGGGCTGCTTTATTGGTGCTGCAAAGGCACCTCTACCTTGCCTTGGGCGGGGATTTCCTGGGGCCCGCCATACAAGTTGATGGTGATCGGGGCACCGCTGTGGTTGAGCAGTGCAGCCTTGCCATTGCCAGCCCGGACTTCGAGGTAATAGCCCCGGAAGCGGATTTTAAAGGCATAAGATTGCCATTTGGCAGGTAGGAAAGGGCTGATCTGCAGATGGCCATCCCTGACCCGCAGGCCTCCGAAGCCTTTTACAAATGCCATCCAAGTGCCCGCCATACTTGTGATATGGCAACCGTCTTCTGTATCGTTGTTGTAATCGTCCAGGTCTAGGCGTGCTGTACGGAGGTACATTTCGTAAGCCTTTTCTTCCCGGCCCAGCTTAGCCGCCAAAATGGCGTGCACACAAGGCGATAACGAAGACTCGTGCACTGTGCGGGGCTCATAGAAATCGAAATTGCGCCTGAGCGTATCGTCGTCAAAATCTTCCTCAAAGAAGTAAAGCCCCTGAAGCACATCGGCCTGCTTGATGAACACAGAGCGCAGGATGCGGTCCCAAGACCAATTCTGATTGATAGGGCGGTCTTCTGGCCGAAGGTCGTCCACCGTGAGGAGCTCTTTGTCCAGAAAACCGTCATGCTGCACGAGTATGCCGAGCTCATCGTCTTGGGGCAGGTACATATTTTCTGCAATCTCCTTCCATTGCCCCATCTCGGTATTGCGGTAGAACTTCATTTTCTCTTCCAGAGCAGCATAACGCTCAGGGTCGCTCTGTTCTACATAAGCCACCGCCTGAGCCGCATAGCTGAGGCACCACTTGGCAATGTAGTTGGTATACCAGTTGTTGTTGACGTTGTTCTCGTATTCGTTGGGGCCAGTGACGCCGTGCATCACGTATTGGCCACGCCGCTTGGAGAAGTGGGCCCGCTGCGCCCAGAACCTGGCGATACCGACCAAAACTTCGAGCCCATATTCAGCGAGGTAGCCCTCGTCGCCAGTGTAGCGGATATAGTCGTAGATGGCATAAGCGATAGCCCCATTCCGGTGGATCTCTTCAAAAGTGATCTCCCACTCATTGTGGCACTCCTCCCCGTTCATGGTCACCATGGGGTAAAGAGCAGCGCCACCGGTGAAGCCCAGCTTGCCCGCGTTCTCTATAGCCCGCTCCAGATGCTTGTAGCGGTAAACGAGGAGGTTGCGCCCAACGTGCTCATCTGCAGTTGACAAGTAGAATGGCAGGCAGTAAGCTTCCGTATCCCAATAAGTGCTGCCGCCGTACTTTTCCCCTGTAAAGCCCTTGGGGCCGATATTGAGGCGCTCATCCTCCCCGGTATAGGTTTGGTAGAGCTGGAAGATATTGAAACGTATGCCCTGCTGCGCAGCGACATCGCCTTCGATCTGAATGTCGGCTTCTTCCCACTTGCGGCCCCAAGCCGCGGCCTGTTCGGCAATGAGCGCATCAAAACCCTGCTTGAAAGCGGCCTTGACTGCCCGCCGGCACTCTTCCATCAGGTCTTCCTTTGGATAGTTCAGGGAAGTCACTTGGGCAACAATCTTATCGACCACCGTTGTTTCCCCTTCGCGGCACTCAAGGTCTACGGTACAGCCCACGTATTTCTCCCGCTGCATGCGGTAGGCGTTAAAGTCAGCCTCTTTGCCATTCTGCGTTATGCCGAATTTCATGCCTGTACAGGCCTGGAATGCAGTTTTCTTGGTCTCCGCCAAAACGTACCCCTGACGGCGCTTGACTTTCTTGTCGACTTCCACCCAGAACTTCTCGTCGTAGTTGGAGTCTTCGTTGATTACATCAAAATCTATGTAAGGGGTAAGGCTTAGAGTGCCCTCAAAATCGAGCGGAGTGATGGCATAGCGAAGAGCGGCTACCTCATCCTGAGCGATGCTGCAGAACCGTTCAGAAACGACTTGGACCCGTCTCCCGCTTTTCAGCCGGGCAATAAACGAACGCCGGAGCACGCCCGCTTTCATGTCCAGCTCCCGGCGGAATGTTTCCACCTCGCACTTGGCCAAGTCCAGTGCTTCCCCATCAAACTCAACGTGAATGCCAATCCAATTGGCTGCGTTCAGCACTTTGGCAAAGTACTCCGGATAGCCGTTCTTCCACCAGCCCACCCGGGTCTTGTCCGGATAATAAATACCGGCCAGGTAGTTGCCGGGCAGGGTATCTCCAGAGTAGTGCTCCTCAAAGTTAGCCCGCTGGCCAAACCGGCCGTTGCCGATGCTGAAAATACTCTCTGAGATGCGGTTGTATTCTGGGGTGAAGCCTTCCTCGATGATGCTCCATTCGTCGTGCTTAAGGTAATTTTTCATATTTGACTGAGCTTTATACGCTTTACAGAATGTATACGGATTGGCTGCTTTAGCCTGGCAACTTTAGAGGGCGGACTTGCCTCCCCTTCCTACAGCCTGCCGGCGGATGAGCAAAGGTGGGCCAAACAGCCCTTGCACTCACAAATTTTGGGCGGCCCGGCTGCTCAGGCGGACAAGAACATCCTGAGGGGTCAGGGATTGGAAACCGGGGATGACCATGTGGGCGTGGCTCAGGTTTTCCCCTCCTACACCTACTGCGGTAAAGCCGCCTGCAATGGCAGCATCCACCCCTTTTTCTGCATCTTCAAACACTACGCATTCTGAAGGGGCTACCCCAAGGGCTGATGCCCCTAGCTGGAACACCTCAGGGTCCGGTTTGCTTCGGGTGTGCTTATTGCCGTCAATGATGGTGCCGAAACGGCTGGCCAGGCCAATCTGCTGAAGGATGGCCGTAGCATTTTTGCTAGAAGAGCCTAGGCCGAGTTTCAGCCCCGCTGCCTCTGCAGCATCCAGGAAAGGGACCACGCCTTCCAGTATCTCAGACTCGTCCATTTGGAGGATATATTCCCGGTACCATTCGTTTTTTTGTGTGGCCAGAGCTTCCTGCTCAGCTTCGGATTTGGCTACCCCTCCCCATTCTAGGATGAGGCCGAGCGACTCCTTTCTGCTCACCCCTTTCAGCTGTTCGTTTTGGGCTTCCGTAAAATCAAAGCCAAGGCTGTTGGCCATGCGCCGCCAAGCAATGAAGTGGTACTTGGCTGTATCCACAATAACACCGTCTAAATCAAAGATAAAGGCTTGGATCATGAAACAAACACAGATTAGTGAGGTAGCTAAGATAACATTATTTCTCCCCGGGCACCAAGGCTAAGTGTTTAATTTACACTATTTGCGGCAGCTACAACCAAAACGAGCCTACAGCACGTTTTGCTGCAAGCTCGTTTAGCAGTGGCCGGTAAAGTAAGGCCGCTTTTTTAGATGACGCCAAGCTCCTTGCCCACTTTCGTGAACGCTTCAATCGCTGCATCTAAATGCTCTTGATCATGAGCAGCCGACAGCTGAGTCCGTATACGGGCTTTTCCTTTCGGCACTACCGGATAGAAAAAGCCAATGACGTACACCCCCTCTTCCAGAAGCCGGTTGGCAAATTCCTGAGAAAGTTTGGCATCATAGAGCATGATCGGGACGATAGGAGCTTCACCGGGAAGGATGTCAAAGCCAGCAGCTGTCATTTTTTTACGGAAGTACCCCGTATTCCATTCCAGCTTGTCCCTGAGGGTAGTCGAGCCAGACAGCAATTCGAACACTTTTATCGATGCGCCGACGATAGCCGGGGCCAGGGTGTTGGAGAAGAGATAGGGCCGGGAGCGCTGCCGCAGCATATCCACTATTTCTTTGCGGGCAGCCGTAAAACCGCCTGACGCTCCGCCAAGGGCTTTGCCGAGGGTGCCGGTGATGATGTCTACCCGCCCCATCACATTGTGGTGCTCATGAGTGCCCCGCCCCGTTTTGCCTATAAAACCGGTAGCATGGCAATCATCTACCATGACCATGGCGTCGTATTGGTCTGCCAGATCACAGATTTTATCCAAGCGGGCGATGTCCCCGTCCATGGAGAAGACCCCATCTGTGGCAATCAGGCGGCGGCGGGCAGATTGGGCTTCCTTGAGTTTTTCCTCCAGGTCAGCCATATCGCTATGCTTGTAGCGGTAGCGGGCAGCCTTGCAAAGCCGTATGCCGTCAATGATAGAAGCGTGGTTCAGCTCATCCGAAATAATGGCATCCTCCTTGCCTAGCAGCGGCTCGAACAACCCTCCATTGGCATCAAATGCAGCTGCATAAAGGATGGTGTCCTCCATGCCGAGGAATTCTGCGATCTTCCCCTCCAAGGTTTTATGGATATCCTGCGTGCCGCAAATGAAGCGTACGGACGACAGCCCGAAGCCATGCGTATCGATAGCCGCCTTGGCTGCTTCCAAGATGTCCGGATGGGAGGAGAGCCCAAGGTAGTTGTTGGCGCAGAAATTGAGGACTTCCCCTGTATTTTGGGTTTTTATGGCCGCAGACTGCGGGGTGGTGATGATCCTTTCTTCCTTATACAACCCGGCATCGCGGATTTCTGATAGTTCCTGCTCCAGAGCAGGCTCAACGGATTTATACATGCTTATCGGTTTGATTTTCAGATTTCAGCATAATCGAGCTGCCGAAGGTGTTCCAGCATATCCGCGGTCATCTTCGGCAGGTCAAATTCAGCAGACCACCCCCAGTCTTTGCGTGCTTCCTCGTCCTCAATGCTCTCTGGCCAGCTTTCTGCAATCTGTTGGCGGAAGTCGGGCGCATAATCCACTTTGAAGCCAGGGACATGCTCCTTGATCGCAGCAGCTACTTCAGCGGGCGTAAAGTTCATGCCAGAGATGTTGTAGGAGGTCCGGATCCGGATCTGCTCGGGCGGGGCTTCCATGATTTCAAGGGTAGCCCGGACAGCATCTGCCATATACATCATCGGCAGGCGGGCATCTGCTGCAAGGAAGCAAGTAAAGTCTTCCCCTCTGACAGCGTAATGGTAAATATCCACTGCATAGTCGGTAGTCCCTCCCCCCGGCAAAGATTGGTATCCAATGATGCCTGGATAGCGCACCGACCGTACATCCACCCCATATTTTTTATGATAATAATTGCACCAGTGCTCTCCTGCTACTTTGCTGATGCCATAGACGGTCTGTGGCTGCAAGACGGCATGCTGTGGCGTATTCACCCTAGGCGTCTCCCCCCCACAAACTGCAATGGAGCTGGGGTAAAACACTTTGAAGCCAAAAGCCTTTGCTGCCTCTAGGATATTGAACAAGCCTGTCATATTGATTTCCCAGGCCCATTGTGGATCTTGTTCGCCCTTGGCCGAAAGGATGGCGGCAAGGTGGTAGACTTGTGAGGGCCGGGCCTGCTCCATAAGCGCAAAGAGGGCTTCCCGGTCTAGCACATCAAGCACTTGGAATGCGCCCGTGGGGGCTTCCGGCTTACGGATGTCTGTAGCGATAACATGGTCTTTGCCGTAACGGGCACGAAGCTCAGTGGTCAGGACCGTACCAATCTGCCCATTGGCCCCGGTGACCAGGATGGTTTCGGTTTTCATAAATTTGGTTAGTGCGTTTGTATGGTTACCGCAGTATCGCGGCCCCGGACAAAGTTGGTTAAGCTCTGAGCGGGCTGATAATTGTGCGCGGCCAAGCTTACTGACGTGTCAGTATCTTAACACCAAGGCAAAGGTATCTGTTTGCAGTGAGATAATCATTGCGCCCGCAGCGAATAATTAATCCGGCTGCAAGGGCAGCTGATCCAAGTAAACAAAGGACTTTTGAGCGTAATCGAGCCAACAGCAGTAGGTGTGCAGGCCATTGGTGACCACCAGGTACTTTACTTTCAGGGTGGTGTTGTACCAGGACACCTGATCGAAAGTTTCCTGAGAGATCTTTACTTGTGGGGCTTTGCATTCGATGAGCATAAAAGGGCTGAGGGCTTTGTCGTAAACCAGAAGGTCGAAACGCCTTTGCAGGGTATTGACTTTGAGCCCACGCTCCATAGCAACCCGGTTCTTGCTGTAGCCCAGTTCATCGGTCAGGTAGCAGTAAAAAAGCTGGCGCACCATCTCTTCAGGCTGAAGCACCAGCCATTTTCGGCGCACTGCATCGAATATCAACTTCTGCCCTTCTTCGCCCCGTTTCACCTTAAGGGAAGGCTGAAAGCGGAGCAGGTCCAAATCCAGTATCATCATTTGATTGTCGGCAAAAGCCTTAAGGCACGATCATCCGGCAAGTACCGACTTCGTTGCTATGGGCAAGGCGGACCAGGTAAAGCCCTGAAGGCAAGCCTTGTGCGTCCACTTCAAAGCTGTGCCGGCCAGCCTGCAGCGGCCCTCTGAACACCGGCCGCACCCGTTGCCCGTTGATGTTGAACACGCTCACTTCCATCATTTCTACAGAAGCAGGCAGATTGAGGTCAAGGCTTGAGGAAGCGCTGTTGATGGTCGGTGTAAGGCGGAAAGTATTAAATACCTGCCATTCGGCTGTAGAAGCCAGTACCCCCTCCCGGTCTTGATTGGTATTCAGCACCTCGTACCCGCTGCCCGTATCTTCCCAAAGCACCGCTGCAGCAATCAGCCTGCCATCGCCCAGGCCGAAAAGGTCTATCCCAGCAGCCTCTAAAGTTGAGAAGGGGATGTAGAACTCATGTGCTGTTTCTGTGCCTTGGGCAGTAGGGCCAGAAGCGATCACCTCTCCGAAGGTATCCCCGTTCACCGCCATCCGGATGACGTTCTTGTGCTGTGCCATATTGCCCTGCCCGCTCTGCGTGCCGATGAAGCTCCGTTCAACAATATAGACGGCCAAATTGACCGTTTTATCGGTTTCCTGAAAGAAGTGGGTCTTTACCTTTACCAGCAGACTGTCATTCCCGTTGAGGGTGGCAGAGATGCCAGCCTGCACTACAGGCGGCTCTGCGTTCATCTCGGCTACACGCTGCTGTACTTCAGCCCGCACATCAGAGATGTTCCCGCTGTTGACCCCTAGGTTCTCATTGTTCAGGAAAAAAATCGGCTGCCCAAACCCGCCGAAGTTGGCGACGACCGCTACGGAAGCATCGTTTTCGTAAAGGCTGCCTGCATAGTGCGCAGCTACCACCAAAGCATCGTCCCCTACATCGCTCAGCACATCATTGAACAGCGACCAGCCGTAACTGCCGCAGGGGCCACACCATGAAGCCGTCCGCTTGGTGATCATAGGGTGGCTCGTCTCAGGGACAACGATAACCTGGCAGCCAGCTTGTTGGGGGAAGGCAAACCATAATGCAGCAGCTACTAGTGAAAAGGAAAGAATGGTTCGGTTGAGGTGCTTCATAGATTGGGTAGTTTTCGGCACAGCGGGTTATCTGCTGCACCGCACAAACAAATGTAATCATAAATACCCAAAATCAGAAAACTTGGTTTTGCCCCCCAAACGACAGCTTCATACTTCCAAGCCGTGCCAATGCCGGGAACGAAGGTACCAGAAAATGGCTGCCATCATGACCACCCAGTACAATATTTCTGATGCCCATGCCCACGGGAGCCCCCAATCTGTGTAGTTGACCACACTATAAATATACCCGAGGTAGACTACGGCGCTCACCGTTTGGATGATCAGCCCGTAGAAGGTGGCGCCTGTGCCTGCCATACCATTAAAATAAATGCTCCCCACTGAGAAGGCTGTCAATATGCCTACCAATACATAAAACACAGGCTGTGCAGCAGAAATGAGGGACATATCCTCCCCGCCCAGCAGCGGATAGAGCAGTTCGTGGGGGAACAGCACCACAGGCAGTGCGATCAGCATAGTGGTAAGCCAAGACAACTTGGCTGTTTTCCAAATGATGGGGAGAACAGCCTGCCGCTTGCGCTGCCCTATAAAGTTGCTTACCATGGTGTTCACCCCGGAAGCAAACCCCCACGTTGGGATGGATAAAATCAGGTAGACCATGCGCACCAGGTTGGTTATGGCCAGCTCGCGCTCGCCCAGGTTTTCCACTATCCCAAAAAAAACAAACCAACTGCCCAAGCCCACAAACGATTGGGCCACGATAGGGAGCGCCAGCTTATACTGCTGCCGGATCAGGGCGAGGTCGATATCCGGAAGCCGGAAAAGCCGGTAAGCCCTGGCTTTCTTATCGAAAAAAATATAAACCAAGAACACTGCGAAAGCCACCACCTCAGCAATCGTGCTCGCCAGGCCCGCCCCAGCGATCCCCATAGCTGGCAATCCCCAGTGCCCGAAAATGAGCCCGTAGTTGAGCGCTATATTGACGGCCCCTAAAATGATGGTGTCTACTATAATGAACGAGGTGCGCGCCAAACCGGTGTACAGGGCGATGACCGCGACGCCCACATAACTGAAAAACACGCCCCACGAGCGGGTGGACAAATACGCCAGGCTTTTCTCAAATATCACCTCGGAGTTGACGAACAACCCGAAAAAGTAATAGCAGCCGTACTGCATGAACAGGAACATCAGCAAAGCCAGCGCCGCTTCGAAATAAACCATTGCGTAAAACGTGCGCCCTACTTCCGTCAGCTCCCGCTCTCCTGCACGCCGCGCTATCATGATCTGCCCGCCTCTGGAAAAACCGTAGCCAATGGCCGCGATGACCAGGTAAAAAACCCCGACGAAACCAATGGCCGCAAAATCTTCTTCGCTCAGGTGGAATAGAAAGACACTATCGCTCAGGGCGACTACATTCTGGGCAGCGCTGCCCAGCATGATGGGGGCAGAGATCGCAAGAATTTGTCGGTATGATGTCCTTAAGCGCATTCGGGGCAAATGTAGGCAGGCCGGCTAAGATTTTAGCAGTTATTTACCCGGTTATTTCCAAAAAGAAGGTGACCTTTATCATTTACCGCCCTACCGCTAACCTAATATAGCGTTTGCTTGGAGAACTATAAGCCATGAGGATCGAAGATCAGGGCGCTGGTGAAGCTGCTACATTTAAGCTTAGCTGGCTGAATGAAAACAGGGCGTGAGCCAAAATGTAGCAGGCGCTAGCACTGCCATGGCATCGGCCTAGCGCTGCGAAGGGGTGGCAAGCCCGACAGGGCCGAGCGAAGAGCGAGCCCCGCAGCATAGCGGCACCTGCCCGTTGGGCAGGGGCAGGCCCATCACGCGAAGCAAGCTGGGCAGGCTCCCATCCTTACGGCAGGGGCAGGCCCCTATCCTTGCGGAGGGGGCAAGCAAAAAACGACAGCCTGGTGAATATAGTACCTGAGCCTGGCCCATCAAGCGTGGATTGGCAATAAGAACGAGCGCCAAACAGGCTTTTACTGTTTTTGCAGGTAAGGTTAAACTATTACCCTTTAAATATGCTTTGATATGTCGAAAATTCATTTGCTGGCCGCCGGTGTAGCTGTGTGCTTGCTCTCTGCCTGCCAACCTGGCGAGTCGCCGGAGCCTCCAAAACCAACAAGCAAAATGTTTGAACACCAGGACCTGCCCCAGCCCGTGGCAGCCAAGAAGCCGAAAACGCTCTCTATCCATGGCGATGACCGCACCGATAACTACTATTGGCTAAACGAACGGGAAGACCCCGAAGTCATCGCCTACCTCGAAGCTGAGAATGAATACAAAAACCAGGTGATGGCCCACCTGAAGCCCTTTCAGGAAAAACTCTACGAGGAGATCGTGGCCCGCATCAAACCCGATGACACCTCTGTGCCTTACAAAGACAATGGCTACTTCTACCTCACCCGTTTCGAAGAAGGCAAGGAGTACCCCATCTATTCCCGCAAAAAAGAAAGCCTGGATGCTGAAGAGGAAGTCATGCTCGATGCCAATGAACTAGCCAAGCCCTACAGCTATTTCGCAGTCGGCGGCCGGAGCGTAAGCCCGGACAACCTCCTGCTGGCGTACGGAGAGGACACCCTGAGCCGGCGGATTTATACCCTGAAGTTCAAAAACCTCAGCACGGGCGAGTACCTGCCTGATGAAATACCGGGCACCACGGGCAGCGCAGTCTGGGCCAATAACAACAAAACGGTTTTCTACACAGTAAAAGACCCCGTCACCCTGCGCTCATACAAGGTTATGCGCCACGAGATCGGCACCCCCGTGAGCGAAGACGTAACGGTGTTCGAAGAACAGGACGACACCTTCATTGCTTTTGCCTATAAAACCAAATCGGACAAATACATCGTGGCTGGCTCCTACGCCACCCTCAGCCAAGAGTACCGAGTGCTCGATGCAGATCAGCCGCAGGGGGAATTCCGCATCATACAGCCACGGGAGCGCAACCTGGAGTACAGCATCGCCCACTATCAAGACAAATTCTACATCCGGACCAACCTCGATGCCCAAAACTTCCGCCTCATGGTCACCAATGAGGACAATACCGGGAAAGAAAACTGGACGGAGGTCATCCCGCACCGAGAGGATGTCCTTCTCGAAGACATGGATATCTTTAAGGACTACCTCGTCCTTTCTGAACGCAAAGCGGGCATTACGCAAATCCGTGTGCGCCCCTGGGAAGGACAAGAGCATTATATCGATTTCGGAGAGGATGCTTACATGGCTTACACCTCTACCAACCTGGAATTTGATACCGATGTGCTGCGCATGGGCTATACTTCCCTCACCACGCCCAATACCACCTATGATTACCACCTCAAAACCCGGGAGTTCACCATGCTCAAACAGCAGGAGGTCGTTGGCGGGTTCAACTCCGACGATTACGTTTCGGAGCGGATCATGGTCGAGGCACGGGACGGTGCCAAGGTGCCGGTATCCTTGGTTTACCGCAAAGGTTTCAAAAAAGACGGCAGCCAGCCGCTGCTGCTCTACGGGTATGGCTCTTACGGAGCAAGCATGGACCCCTACTTCAGCTCCGTGCGCCTAAGCCTGCTCGACCGCGGTTTTGCTTACGCTATCGCCCACATCCGTGGGGGGGAAGAGATGGGCCGCCAATGGTACGAAGACGGCAAACTGCTGAAAAAGAAGAATACGTTCACCGACTTTATCGATTGCGGAGAATACCTCATTCAGAACAACTACACGAGCAAAGGCAACCTCTATGCTATGGGCGGCAGCGCAGGCGGGCTCCTGATGGGCGCCGTCATCAATATGAAGCCAGACCTTTGGAGCGGGATCATCGCTGCGGTACCTTTTGTAGATGTGGTCACCACCATGCTAGACGAGTCCATACCCCTTACCACAGGAGAGTATGACGAATGGGGCAACCCCAACGACGAGACTTACTATACTTACATCAAATCTTACTCCCCCTACGATAATGTGGAGGCCAAAGCCTATCCGCCTATGATGGTCACTACCGGGCTGCACGACTCACAGGTGCAGTATTGGGAGCCTGCAAAATGGGTGGCCAAACTCCGGGAAATGAAAACCGACAACAACCCCTTGTTGCTCCATACCAATATGGAGACCGGGCATGGCGGGGCTAGCGGCCGGTTCGAACGCTACAAAGAGACCGCTATGGAATATGCTTTCCTCCTAGACTTGGCAGGACGGGCTGATGTGACAGCGCCCGTAAAGGACTAAGCGCTTATTTTGTGCGGCTTCGATTTGAAAACCAAGGCTTTACGCTCGCCTGTTGTTCCAACATAGCTGGCAGTTTTTTGGCGAAGCCGCTACATTTGAGCTTAGCGGGAAATGAAAATTTAGTACAGAAGCCTAGATCATCAAGCGTGGATTGGCAATAGCAACGAGCTCCAGGCCTGCGCTAAGCAGTTCAAAATCTAGTTTGGATCAATGGCCCGCCTTTTTGGCGGGCCATTGCCCTTTATAGCACCCTGTTCAAGGCTTTGGCAAGCCTACAAAATCCATAACCTGTGGGAAGAAAACCTGGAATTCCTGGTTGAGCTCCGGCAACTGTTGGCGGAGTGTATCCAATGCCCCATCCATGAGCTCAGGCCGGCTCATCCTCCCGCCCATGCGCTTCAAAGTGTAGGCTATGCCATCGTAGGTGCCATATTTCTGCAGCCAATCATCCGCAATCATCTGAGGGACATAGCTCCGGACCGGCTCCGGCATCAAGTGGAGATGTTTTTCTAGCGCACGATATGCCCTTTGCGCAAAATCGGGCAACGGCTCAGCCGCAAAACCCGCCCAATTGACGGTCAGCAGGTAATCGTAAAAGATATCTATGAGCACTGTGGCGTATTTGGAATGCCTGCCGTACATCCGCCTGACCCCCTTCCGCACCAGCGGGTGCTGATCAGTGAAGGAATCGATCTGCCGGTGCAGCCGCACCCCTTCCTGTACCGCATCCGGTAAAGCAGCCACCTGTTGGTTGTTGAGGTAATCGCCCAGAAAATTGCCGGCCATCAAAGGCTCATCCGTTCCGGAAAGGAAAAAGTGCGCAAGGAAATTCATACTGCAGGTTTAGCGAAGTACCCTTTGGGTACACTTCGCTTGCCGCAAAAGTTCAGCCCGCAAAAAGATACGCACCCCCAAGTTATGGGCGGGGCACATCATCGAGCCCCTCTGCTTCTTGTGGCAGCCCGAGCCATTCGGCCACCGTTTCCGGCAGCAGGTCATTCAAACTGGACTCGCTGCCAAAAGCCAGCCAGCCAGCTAGCCCAAGGTGGAAAACAACGGTGAAAGCCAACGCTTTGGTACGGATGGAGCGGGCAGTGCGCAAAGATTGCTGATAGTACATCATGGGGAGGCAGTTTGGTGATGTTCAATGCGTATACCAACGGCTACCGGCCGGCCGATATTTTCCGCAGCCGCCTGAAATTGGAAAAAGGCCATACATTGCTCTTCCCCTAGCACAACCTCGCCGCCCCCTGAGTGTTAACGAATAAAAACCAGCACATGAATTTCAAGGAGATACTAGATGCGCTTTCTCCTAGCGGCACACAGCTCGTTGCTGTCTCAAAAACCAAGCCCAATGACCAGATCATGGGCCTGTATCGGCAGGGGCAACGGGCTTTTGGGGAAAACCGAGTGCAAGAGCTGACCGACAAGCACGAAGCCCTCCCCAAAGATATACAATGGCACTTCATAGGGCACCTGCAGACCAATAAGGTCAAGTATATTGCCCCCTTTGTACACTTGATCCACTCCATCGACCGGGCTAAAATCCTGAAAGAAGTCGACAAAAGGGCCGAGCAGTCTGGGCGTACGGTTTCCTGCCTCCTCCAATTCCATATCGCTGAGGAAGAATCCAAGTTCGGCTTCGACCTGGAAGAAGCCAGAGCTATGCTCAGCAGCGAGGCCTTTCGGCAAATGCAGCACGTACATATTGCCGGGGTCATGGGCATGGCCACCTTTACCGATGACCAGGAAAAAGTGCGCCGGGAGTTCCGCCAGCTGCGTGCGATCTTCGAGGCCTTGAAAAAAGAATACTTCCCCGAAGAGCCCAGCTTTAAGGAAATATCGATGGGCATGTCCGGCGATTACCCCATCGCTATAGCAGAAGGCAGCACTATGGTCCGCATCGGCAGCCTGCTTTTTGGCTCCCGCGGGTAAAAAACAGCTTGCACCACTCCAATTGCAGGGCAAGCTGATCGGGCGCAAACCAGATTGTCTTTTTTGGGGCCTGCCCCTGCCCGTTGGGCAGGGAGCCGCTATGCTGCGGGGCTCGCTGTCCGCTCGGCCCTGTCGGGCTTGCCACCCCTCCGCAGCGCTAGGCCAACCCACACCCCAGGGCGCCCCCTTTTCAAAACCGAGCTGTAAGGCTGAAGAAAAAGTTGCGGCCAGGGCCGGAAACACCCGAGCTGTACGGCCGGTACCGCTGATCAGTAAGGTTTTCCAGCCCCGCGGACAACTGCCAGGACGCGCTGAGAAAAACCCTTGCCCGCACATTGAGCGTATACCAGGCAGGCGCGTACGCCCGCCCCTCGGCATCTAAGGCGTATATCTCTGTTTTGCCGCGCTCCTCGACCGCCAAGCCCTCGGCCTCGCGCTCCGCTTGGGCCTGTGCCCAGAGCGATATTTCAAAGCCCTCGCCAGCATAACCAACCTGGGCCTGCCCAAAAGCTGGAGCAGCATGGCGGGATGGGCTCACCTCCCCGTTGTCGAGCTCCTCCTCCCCTTTCTGCCAGTTCAGGTGCAAGGCGGCCCGGAAGCCCGATCGGCTGTGCGCTTCTACCCTGCCCTGCAGCCCAACCACCCGGCCTGCTGCCGCGTTCTGAATGGCTTGCACCTGGCTCAGCACGCCATCGTAAAGCAGGCTGTCCTGCCCGTTGAGCGAAAAGTTGCGCCGGACCAGAGCACGGTCCAGATAAGAATAATACCCCGTCACCTCCACTTCGAGCCATTCCCAAGAATGTGCTGCCCCTACATCGGCACTCCAGGCATACTCTGCCTTCAGCCCAGGGTTGGGCACCGTTACGGCACCTGGCTCAGAATCAAAGACCTTGCCGATATCGTCCACATTTGGCGAGCGGAAGGCCGTCCCCAGGTTGGTGCGCAATGCCCAACGCTCAGTTGGCCTCCATACCAGGCCGGCCGAGCCCGTCAGGGCGCCGTTGCTGAGGTCCGCACTACGGAAAGGGAGGTCATAAAACCCGGGGTCGAATTCAGCCGAAAGCACATAATGGTTGTACCTAAGCCCTCCCTGTAGGGTCACCGCTGAAGCCAGCTCTACCCTGTGGGCCAGATATACCGCCATAGATTGCCACGAGGCTTGTGGATAGCGTGGCGCAGCAGGAGCAATGGCTCCTGTGAACAGATCGGCATCTGTGCCAGTGGATACTACATCGTTACGCACCCATTCCAGCCCATAGCGGGTGAGGTGGCCATCGGGCCAAGATTTTTCAAAGTCAGCATTTGCGCTCAGCGCTGCCACCCGCTCCACCCGCTCACGCTGTACAGGGCTGTTGAAGCCGCGGTCTATCCGGCTTTCGCCAAACTGCTGATGAGCCAGGCTGATGCGCGCACGGTCGTACAACGGCCCGTTTCGAAAGCTGGCAGACAGGTGGTTCATCATCCATTCCTGCGGGCCATAGTCCCATTGGGCATAGCGGGGCGCGCCCTGCCGCATACGGTTGTGGCGGTCATAGCGCCCGTAGGGCGAAGTAGCAGAGTAATGGAATGCATAGCGCAGCTCGATGTCCTCATTAGCCCGGAAGTGGACCTTCTGCATCAGGTTGAACTGATCATAAGCCGTAGGCCGCTGTTCAAGCGGGTCTTCTTGAAAGGCCACCTCGTCAATGGTATCCCGCCGTTGCACAAAGTAGGGCTTCAGGTAATCTTCGGGGCCGTGCCGCCCCTGCCGTAGGTGCCCAAAGCTGTTGTAGGTGAAGCTCGTCAACACCGCCCACTTTTCCCAACCTATGCTAGCGTGGAAATGCCCGGTGCGCTCAGCGTTGGCCGTAGCCCCCCTCAGGGTAGCCCCACCACGTACTTCGCTATTGCTGCCCCGCCCATAGACGGGCGACAAGGTCTCGAAGCTCATGACACCGCCCACTGCATCACTGCCGTACATTACAGAGCCCGGGCCAAAAAGCACCTCTGCTTGTTCGGTGGCAAAAGCGTCAAGGGAGATGACATTTTGCAAATTGCCGCCCCGGAAGATGGCCGTGTTCATCCGTACGCCATCCACTGCGTAGAGCAGCCGGTTGGCAGCGTAGCCCCTGATCATCGGGCTGCCACCACCCTGTTGGCTTTTTTGGATAAAAACCTCCCCAGAAAAGCCTAGCAGATCAGCCATAGTCTGTGGCTGAAGGGCAGCAATATCCTCTCGCTGCAGCGTACGGATCCGCCCCGGCACCTGGCCCGACCATTCCGGCAAACGGGAGGCAGAGACCACCACCTCGTCCATGATGATATGTGCCGGTTCTAGCTCGACAAGGAAAGAATCTGACAGCAGCTCCGCCCAAGACAAGGCCCGGCTTTTATAGCCTAGCGCACTCGCTTCGAGCTTGAGCTGCCCTTTGAGCGCAGACACATCGGCCAGCCCGTCGGCATCAGCAATGGCCATGTGCCCGCCACCAGACAAGGTAGCACCTGGGATCACCGCTCCATCATCAGTATTTATCACTTTTGCCAGTTGTGCATGGGCACAAATAGGACAGACAAGGCAAGCCCCAATAAGGGCTATGCTTATTAGTTTCATTTGATAGCTATTGAATGTGAAAGGGCTGTGAGGGCAGGCGCCCTGCCCATATCAAGCCCTGCAAATGGCATTTGGCACGCTAAATAACGGCAGGGGCCTGGGCGGGGGCAGCAATGGAAGGGGGGCTGCCCGCCCGGAAAAGCTCAGTATGGCAAAAAGGCTGGGCAGGCGGCCCTGGGCAAGGCAGGTGGGCCAGTACAAAGAGGGTGCCCAACAGTATAATTGCGTACAATAACAGAACCAGCGGGCAGAAGCAGCCTGCTGTAGGGGATCGGATTGGAAAATGCCCATCCAGAACTGCTTCAATTCTTTTTTGATGAGGGACTCTGCATGATCCCAATAACAGGTGTAATGGACAGAATCGCCTTCCCAATCTACCGCTATAATGTCATACATCTGCCCGTGGTAGGCAAACTCCCGGCTGTGCTCCCAGTCCAGCTCCTGAAGAGCGCCGGCAACGGAAAAGGATAGCCGGACCACTTCAGCAGGGGGCAGGCCCTTACGGATGGTGGCCGCTACCGCTTCCTTTACCTGTGCCCGGCGCAGCTCGAGGCTGCCCAGCGTCAGCAACGAAGGGAGAAGGAAAGCAACGAGCAGGAATATCCCGGGGGCCCGGTCCATAAAACAGGGATTCAAGGTAAAGAGACAAGATACCAAAATCTTGTATTTTCGCGTATGCGCTTTTTAGCGGCAGCTGGCAAATCTCGCGTTAATACAGTGCACTGGCCTTCCGGCAATGCCGAAATTTGCGCCAGCCAGCTCCTCCAGCACTAGGTAATTGCCTACCTTTGCAAAGAGCACATTATGGCTTGCCCCAGCGCCAAGGCGCGAGCCCAATCCCAAAACATGATTTATGATCCCAAACATCCCTCTGATTTACCGCCTGCTGTTGATCACAATAACCATATTGTGCAATGCCCATTTTGCGGAAGCCCAGTACAGCTACCAACAACTGTACGAAGCAGCGAAAGCCCAAGCAGAAAACCTTCCCGTTTCCACAAAAAGCCTGAAGCGCCCCGGGGCCGACGCGCCCGCCTCATTGGCGGCCCTGCCCCTGCCACTTGGTTTTGGCACCAGCCAGGAGGGCCAATGGGCACAGATGCCCCGTGGCGGGCGCTTATGGTCTCTGCAGCTCGAAATCTCTGGCAGCAAGGCGACTGCCCTACTGCTCAGCCAGGCGCGGCTGCCCAATGGCGCATTGCTATTGCTGGCTGGAGCGGAAAGCGAAGCACCTATAGTGCTGAAGCCTAAAGATTTCAACTCCGAAGGGCAGCTTTTCACCCCTTTCATCCCCGGCGGCCAAGTGCTGATCATGCTTTTTGAGCCCGAAAGTGCTGCCGCCCCGGCCTATCTGCAACTACAGCGGGCAGATATCGCACTGCAGCAGTTGCCCATGATGGACTTTGGCTTTGGCACCAGCCTCGGCTGCCACTTGAATGCCGCCTGCGATACGGCCGATGCCTACCGGGGCCTTCAGCGCAGCGTTTGCCGGATTGTCATGGTATTGGAAGAGGGCACTGCATTTTGCACGGGCACCCTAATGAACAATACGGCTCAGGACCGCACGCCTTATGTACTGAGCGCTTACCACTGTGATGAGGGTTTTACGCCCATGTACAGCCTGTGGCGTTTTGAGTTCAACTACGAAAGCCCGGGCTGTGAAAACCCGTTGGCTGAGCCAAGCGCTGATGTGGCCTTCGGGGCCGAACTGAAAGCTGCCCGCCGGGAAAGCGATTTCCAGCTGCTGGAGATCACCGGGCTGGTGTCCAATGGGCTGAACTTAAGGTACAGTGGCTGGGACAAAAGCAGTGCCCCACCGCAGCGGGCGGTTATTTTCCACCACCCCAGCGCAGATATCAAAAAAGTAGCTTTTTCGGATGAGCCAGCCACTGTACACCCTACTATCCTGAATTGGGCTGCCGGCCCGACGCCTCCCCTTCACCACTTAGAGGTGGATTATACTACAGGCACTTTTGAGGTCGGCTCTTCCGGCGCTGCACTTTTCGATGAGAACGGCCGGGTCAGAGGGCAATTGCACGGGGGCTTCAATGGCTGCGAAGGCAATACCACCGGCTACTTTGGCCGCCTGCACCTCAGCTGGGACGAGGGGGCAGCTCCTGCAGAGCGCCTTGCCGACTGGCTCGACCCCCTCGGCACAGGGGCTGATACCCTCAATGGGCTGGAACAAATGCCGGGTGCGGATACCATTTTCTTTGGGGGGCGTATTGCTACGCCCGATGGGCAGGCCGTGCCAGGAGCGTCTGTAGTGGTCACTACGGCTACTTTCCAGGATACCGTGCAGACAGATACCGCAGGGGCTTACCGCTTTGAGCAGGTACCGCTCGACGGGGTGTTTCAGGTTACTGCATCACGTGGTGGAGACATTCAAAACGGGCTTTCTGCTCTGGACCTGATCGAGATCGGCAGGCACAATCTTGGGCTGGCCCCATTTGACAGCCCATATAAATTCTTGGCCGCAGATGCCAATGCCTCTGGCAGTGTATCCGTACTAGACCAGATCGCCATCCGCAAAGCCATTCTAGGGATCGACCTCGTTTTTGCCAACCGGCCACTCTGGCAATTTGTGCCAGCTGCTTGGGAATTCGATGCAGACGCCCCCTTGGGCACGCCCCTGCCCAATGTCTTTGCATTAGGCAACATCACCAACAATATCGGGAATTTCGATTTTGTGGCTGTAAAAACAGGGGACGTCAACCACAGCTCGGACCCCTAGGCACTAGGGCGCTTTACCGCACAAATAGCGAGGGCGTGAACCAAAATACCGCAGGCGCTTGTGCTTTTCGGGCTTTACTAGCATTGGCCTAGCGCTGCGGAGGGGTGGCAAGCCCGACAGGGCCGAGCGGACAGCGAGCCCCGTAGCATAGCGGCTCCCTGCCCGCGGGCAGGGGCAGGCCCACTCCCATTGGGCAGGCAAAAAAACCGATTGTGTTTGCCGAGATTCAGAAAGGGCTATTTCTTTTGCTGAGCAGCCTTGGCCCGGTTGACAAATAAGCGGGCCGAGCCTACATCTACGGGCTGTATCTCGTAGGTATTCCCATCATCCATTTTCTGTATCAAGTCCTTCGGCTTTATGGCGTTCAGTTCGTCCATAAAAGAAGGATTATTGGAAGTGATGCTCAGAATGCCCTGCTTGTAGCCAAAAAAGTAAAAAAGCTCGCTAGGCGACTTGAGGTAGATGTATACCCGGTCGTCATCGTTGGTCGGCATTTTATACTCCACATAACATTCCAGGGCTTTGTTCAGCGGTTCCCCTGCAATGGAGACCACCCCTTGCTTATCGCCTTTGGAGACGAAGGACTGGTACTCCGCATCCCACTTCATAGGCAGGCGGGAGAACAGAAAAGTGTAGGGGTTGGCCCGTTTGGGGATATCCAAAATACCGTTGCCCAAAGTAGCCAGCGCTTTTTGAGCATCTTCGCCCGGGGGCAGGAGGTTCATCAGCGCATCCCGATAAAAATCGAGGGCCGTAAGGTAAACAATCGGCTTGGCATCAAAACTCATGGACTGAATGTCGTCCATCATGATCTTCAGCAGCTTGTCCGGCACGATCAGCTTTACGCCGCTCATGAATTCGGCGTCGATTTCGTACCGCTGTTCCCCCCCCTGCATCTGATTGGTATTGGGGATAAGGGACATGGTGTCCGAAATGATCAGTTCTTCGGGGTTGATCTGCTCCTGGTATACAGATTCGATGGTGCCCGAAGCATCGAGGCTGATGTAGCTGAGGCCAGAGCCAAGGTTGAAACGGCCTCTGCCTTCGAGCTTGCCCGTTTTATTGTTGAAGATCAGCTGATTGCCACGCATATCGTTGGCCGCTACCCTGGCGGAATCCCCGAAAATAAAGTAGTCCTTTTGAGGGTTATACTTGAAAATGCCCTTGACCGGCAAAATGCCGCGGTCTTTTCGGAAAAACAGGGGCATCATTACCCTGGGGTAGATTTCAGCGGTCTCTTTGCTCAGGAAAAAACCTGTAGCTAAAGGGGCACCATCCAGATTTTTGGGCTCATCAAACTGTATGGCCAGGTCATTTTTATCGGCTTCGCTCTTCACCGAAAACCAGTATTTGTAAGGCAAGCGGTCGGCATCTAACTGAGCGAACCCATCAAAAGCCAAGTTTTTGGTCTGTGCGCGCAGGCTGATAGTGCCCTGGAATTTGGTGCGGTGGTCAATATAAAATTCATCCTCAGCCGTTACTTCCCCCTGACCGGTAGTGATGACATTTTTCTCCGAGTAACTCCCCTTGCCCATAGGCTGGCCGATGATGTCCGTAAATTCAATTTCCTGTTCCCGTTCGCCAATATTGTACTCATAAAAGCCGGACGCCTTATAAAGGCGGCGCCCTTTAACATCGACCGTCGCCCGGTTGATGACGTGGTTCTGATTGAGGGTATCGGCTACGATACGGGCATTTTCCAAGGTAGCCATCGCCCCGTTCCGGCCAATCTGCACCAAGCCGCTGTCTGGGTACACAAAAGCATCGGCAGCAATCATAAATGGCACGCCACTCACTTGCAGTTCATCGGTTTTTAAGTCGTAAAAAGCTTCCTTCCCTTCAAAATTCAGGGAGTCCTGGTCGGGATGTATAGAAGTGAACCGGCCAGGCTTATCAGGTGCCGCCCTGAAAGTAATGGACTCCTCAGCCATGTCCCAGGTAAACTCGTTGATAGAGGTCTGATATTGTACAGCAGGCAGGCGTGTCTTCAGAAACTCCTCGTTCGCCTTGAAGGTCGCCTGCTGTTCATCAAAGTCGACATCTGACTTCACGTTGGAAGTAGACAAAGCGATAGCCTCAAGGTCTTGGGTTTTGATGCGCACGCTTGTGGTATCAGCAGTGGAGGAAAAGGCGCCAAAGGAGAAGAGTTTGGAGTTCATGGTAGCCCGTGCCCAGTCCAGTTCGCCATTAGCCTTCAAACCGCCCGGCGTGAGGATGAGGGTGCCGGCCAAAGTATGGGCCTCTTCCTGAAAAAGGCGGAAAGACTCTTCTTCGGAGCGGATGTACATGCTGTCCTGGTATGGGCGCCAGTCGATTTTAACATCATTGCCGCGTACCCGGGGGACTTCCACGTCCCCGCCCCGGTCTTCTTCCAGCTTGAACTCTTTGGCACTGGCCAGCATCTGCTGCGGCATCCAAATGATATCCTCCGATTCGATGGCAGCACCGAGGTAAGTCACATTGCCATTGCCCAGCAGCCCTTTGTTGCTAAGGGAAAGCTCCCCTACAAAATTGCCCTTTTCCTGGTAAGCGGGGTAGCCCCCGCCCGGAGTATCATGGATAAAACCAAGCGATTCATCCTCCTGGAGAGAGACCGTTTCCTCAAAGACTGGAAAAATCTCCGCCGAGTGCAGCTCGCCGCCAAACTGTACGTCTTCCCTATTGTAAAAATCCAGGTGGTTGAAACTAAAGGGGTACACCTGAAAGAAGAAGCTGTCCCGCATGTATGCCCCGTTCTGTGCCGAAGCGTAATCATAAAAGACGAAGCTGTTGTCCTTGCTCTGAAGGGAGGGGAACATCGGGATGTCCTCTTTGCCTGATTTATTGGAAGGGGCATCGATCAGCAGCACCCCGGTCAGGTGCTCAATGCGGGAGCCAATAGAAAGGGCTTCCGGCTGGCCGTCGACCAAATTGCCAGATGGGACGTACAAGTCGAAGAACCGAACGGAGTCTAAGCCCACGTGGAAAGGCTGGTACTTGAAATGGAAATCTTTCCCCTCCATCGTCGTCAGCCCTGCAAACACTAGGCCGTCAAAATCGATATCCCGTCCTTTTTTCATAAACAAGCGCCCGCCCTCCGGCTTCATGGCTACCTTCTGCTTGGCGCTGAACTCCACCTGCGACACCCCTCTCACATCAATACGGCTGGTGTTCAAGTCCATGACCGCATTGGTGCTGTCCGTTTTAGAAGCCAAGCGGAGGACGTCGTAGTCTACAAGCTCCCGGTAAGCATCAGCATAGAGCAGCACTTTATCTTTTATCTCAACCACTTCGTCTTCAGGGTAATAATTCACAAAGCCGCGCTCCACCATTTCATAGAGCAGGCTTTTGATGTTATCTACCCCAAAGCGGGGGTTAAGCATTTGAGCAACCTGCTGGGCAGGGAAAGACCGCTGCTTGTTGTTTTTATCATGCAGCACTTTCAAAATCGCAATCGGGTTGACCGATGCGATGTTCTGCAGCGTCCGGTAATCGTTTTGGGTAAAGAAATCCAGCGATTCAAAAATCACATCCTCCTTGCGCTGATAAGGCACTTTGCTCCTGCCTATGGCGATGGAGTCCCCGTTAAAATAAGCCGTCATCGTATTGGCGTACAAATGAATGCTATGGAGGGAGCTGAAGAAAGGGTTCCGGTCGGTAGCTTTGTCGCCCCTCGAAAGCGTCATTTCCCGTTCATCAATATCAAACCGGACGTTCACCGAGGGGTGATAAATGGAGTCTTGGTCGAAGTAAAGGACGCCCTCTACACTTTGCCCGGAAATGCGCTCTGCCCTCCGTATGGTGAACAGCTCCGCTGCCCCCCGGAACGACACCTTGCTGTTTTTGTCAGCAATACCGATTCTCGCAGGGTTTTCTTTGTTGCCGAAGCCGTATACAGTCGTGCCTTGCAGGCGGAAGTACCCTTCAAAATCAATGCC
This sequence comes from Phaeodactylibacter luteus, assembly GCF_007993045.1. Classification (GTDB taxonomy): domain Bacteria; phylum Bacteroidota; class Bacteroidia; order Chitinophagales; family Saprospiraceae; genus Phaeodactylibacter; species Phaeodactylibacter luteus. Next base: position 14,541 of record NZ_VOOR01000034.1, on the reverse strand, counting down.
CTCCCCAATTTGATCAACCTGCATGCGCACAGTAGATTCAAAACGCGGGAAGGAGCCCTCTACCACTTCACTGCCGGAGACCAGCTTGTCGCTAAAACTGCCTTCAATGGCACGGTTGCCGAAATAGGCCGGGTAATGCAGGCGGGAGGCAGGGGCTTCGTAAAGGCTAGTCACCATTTCGAGGCGGTAGGTGCCTAGCTCGGCGTACACCTCTGGCGATAGCCCGTGCCGCTCCCAAGTCACTTTGCCACCTTGCCCTTCCCAAAGCTTATCCACAGGCCGGAAGGTGCCGGAAGTGCCATAAATATAGATGGAATCGGTCCGCCGCTGCGCCATCAGGTCGAGCTGCTCGAAGGCCACCAAAGGCTCGCCATTTTCTACCCTGAACGAAAAGGCATCAGTAAGGGCAAACCAAGAGGTGCCGCCTGCGGAAGAAGCACGCAGGGCCCTTTCTTCAAAAAAGGAGACCGAGAACTCCAAAAAATCATTGTAAGGGCGGATCTTGCGGTTCTCCACCGCAGATAGCATATCGCCAAGCGTTTGGTGCCACATCTTGAACGTGCCAGCAGGGTCGTTGGTATTCTTGACTTGAGTAAGCCCCAAGAGGTAGTTCTCAAAATAAGGGCTGGCTGTCATGCGCAGTTCCAGCATAGCATTGGCCGTTTGCAGGATCTGCTGCGTCTCTTCTTCTGTGAACACCCCTCCGGAGAAAACACTGGCAAAAGATTTGAAAGCTTCCTCCAAGCGCTTCCGCTTGCTGGAGGTCATGTATTCTTCCAGCTCCTGGATAAACTCTGCAGAGTTATCGGAGAATCGCTCGAGCCGCTGGGCTGTTGCAGCATTGAGAGTGCCCAAGAGGGCAAAAAACAGTAAGAGTTTACGGAACAAGGGGACACATTTTGCCCGGCAATAGCCGGAGGTTTTACCGGGCAACAGTGCAGGTCTTGGGCTCAGGCCCGCCAAGGTGGCTGTTTCCCCCACGCATCGACCGGATTACAAATATTTCATATGAGGGGCTTTTGCCGGCTGCGGTCCTAAGCTTTTTTGAATTTCAGGCAGGCCCAATCTCCCTTTCTTTCCTCTGCCAACCACTGGAAACCAGCAGACTCAGCATTTTCTACGACCAGCGCTTTATCCGTCAGCAAAATCCCGGAGGCCAAAAGCACGCCTTCCGGCAATAGCCGTTCATACAACGCACGGAGGGAGTTTAATATTACATTTCTGTTAATATTTGCAAGCACGATGTCGTACTGATTATCCGGGACAGCCCCAAGGTCGCCAAAAAAAGCATGGACAGTTGCCCCGACCCCATTGCGGGAAGCGTTTTCCAGGGTGCTTTCATAAGCCGGGCGCTCAATGTCCACCGCATCTACCTGCTCTGCCCCTAGCATGGCGGCAAGAATAGCAAGAATGCCCGTTCCACAGCCATAATCAAAAACGCGGCCACCTTCGAAAGACAAGCCTTGCATTTGGTGCATCATCATGAAAGTAGTCTCGTGGTGCCCGGTGCCAAAAGCCATTTCGGGATCGATCACAATTTCGTGCGCCACATCTGCCATAGGGGGATGGAACGAAGCCCGAACCCCACAAAAGCCACCGACCTGTATGGGCTCGAAATTAGATTCCCAGACTTTGTTCCAATTTTGGTGTGGGATGAGCTCGCGGGTGTAAGAAAAAGAAAGCTGCCCCGCAATATCCGAAAGCTGGCCTTCGATAGCCTCTACATCGTCATCCTTGCGCAGATAAGCATTGAGCCCCGTCTCCGTCTCTTCAAAAGTATCGAACGGCAGATCCCCTAAAAAAGCGATGATCACTTCCCGCAAAGGGGCCGCAGACTGAATAACATACCGGTAATAATCCATAGTTGGTTTTGCCATTAAGCGAAGACTTCCCCGTTGGCAGCCTTCAGGGTGTTGATGAGCAGAGAAACGACGGTCAGCTGCCCTACCCCTCCGGGCACGGGCGTGATCCAACTAGCTTTGGAGCCTACCGATTCGAAATCGACATCGCCACAAAGGCGGTACCCTTTTTCGGTCCCCGGCGCGTCAACCCGGTTGATGCCCACATCAATGACGACAACACCGTCTTTGACCATGTCCGCTTTGACGAACTCCGGGATGCCAATAGCTGCGACCAAGATATCGGCCCGGCGGGTGTGCGCTGCCAGATCTTGGGTACGGCTGTGGCAGAGCGTGACGGTAGCATTGCCCGGGCTGCCCTTTCGGGAAAGCAGAATGCTCATGGGGGTGCCCACAATATTGCTGCGCCCAAGCACGACAACCTCCTTGCCAGAGGTTTCGATTTCATATCGCCTCAGCATTTCCATCACTCCTGCAGGAGTAGCCGGCAGGTAGCAGGGCAGCCCCTGTGCCATACGGCCGAAATTGGCCGGGTGGAACCCATCCACATCTTTGCGGGGGTCTATTGCCAAAGTGACCCGCTCCTCGTTGATATGCCCTGGCAGAGGGAGCTGCACGATAAAACCATCAACGGTTTCATCAGCATTGAGCTGCTGCACAATGCCCAACAGCTCCGCTTCCGTTGTGTCAGCCCCTTTCCGGATAAGCGTCGATCTGAAGCCTACTTTTTCGCAAGAGCGGACTTTGTTTCGCACATACACTTGACTGGCGGGGTCGTCCCCAACCAATACTGCTGCAAGATGAGGGGCACGCTTGCCCATAGCTGCGCGCTTTTCGACCTCAGCCGCGAGCTCCTGACGTATCTCTTTTGCAAGTTCCTTCCCGTCCAATATCTGCATTAGCCTTAGGTTTTGGGCAAAGGTAAGAAAACCGGGCGTTGTTCTGGCGCAAACCAGATTGTCGTTTTTTTGGGCCTGCCCCCTCCGCAAGGATAGGGGCCTGCCCCTGCCAACCGGCAGGTGCCGCTATGCTCCGGGGCTCGCTGTCCGCTCGGCCCTATCGGGCTTACACCCCTGCGCAGCGCTAGGCCAATGCCAGGCTCTAAAAGCACAAGCGCCTGCGGCATTTTGGTCCACGCGCCCTTGTTCTGACTGCAAAAAAGCAGTGCTGTGATTTTCGCAAATTTCGGACAGGTGCACTAAAATAGTTTGCATGCTATCTTTTTTGCCGCCCAAAAGAATATTTTTGCCCAAGAGGGCAGGGTGACCACAGGAAGCACCGCGGAACAAGGAAGTACAGACTGGAAAATTCCGAGCCTTTCATTTTTACACTGAAATCATTTTTTGTTAGCTTTGCTGGAAAGAACACGACACCCTTGCGCTTTTTTTTGGTTAAAGCGCAGTGCTCTTTCTCTGCAACTAAAGTTTTCTGCCTACTTTAACTCCGTTGGTCCCGGTCTTTCGGGAATGTGCCTGCCTCTTGCCAAGGCTCAGCAATATTCCAGTGGTTCACCTTCGTGAGGCCAGTTCCTTCTGCCCTGCCCATTTGCATAATCTCAGTCATGCCCGCCGGCCGTTAAATACGGGGCCAGCAAGCCCGGAGCTTTGCGGAGCATGGCAAATAAGCGACCCTGAACAGACCAATTTAATTAACCCTGCTGCCCGGCGGAGCCTTGCCTGCGCTTGGCGGGAACGAAATCTCCTGGTACATGAGCGTTTCTACAAAAATTGTTTTTGCTTGTTGCTTCTCACTGCTGGGCCTCCAACATTTGGCTGGCCAAAGCTATATCATGGGGCAGGATGCCATGATTACAGCTTGCGATGGTGTATTCCTGGATTCCGGAGGGAACAACGGCACCTACAGTGCTAATGAAGACCTCGAAGTCACCATCTGCCCTTCCGGTGCAGGAGAAAATGTACAACTGACCTTCGCCAACATTAACGTGCAGCCCGGTGACGTGCTCTGTTTTTATGACGGGGAAGACACCGCTGCGCCCCAGCTCTCCTGCTCCGATCAGCTCACATACGGAAACGGCATCATCATACAGGCGACTGCCGCCAACCCCTCCGGCTGTGTCACCATTACTTTCCAATCGGATGGGGCCGGAGAAGATACCGGCTGGAGCGCGGGCATCAATTGTATTCAGGATTGCCAGCTCATTTACTCCGATCTGGCCAGTACAGACCCCCTCATTGAGCCTGCAGATACCGGATATATTGATATCTGCCCGGGCGACCGGGTCACGCTCTCAGGCATGGGCGTTTACCCACAAAATGATTTGTTTTATAACCAATCTGACCAGACCTCCACTTTCGAGTGGAACTTCGGGGATGGCACCACGGCCGTAGGCCCCAACGTCTCTCACGTGTTCAACGAGCCCGGCGGTTACACCATACAGCTTACCATCACGGATGAAGAAGGCTGCCAGAACACCAACTTCCTTTCTCAGCGGGTGCGGGTGTCTACCTATCCGGAATACAACTTCGGGGTAGCCATACAAGCCGCCTGTATTGGCGACACCATTTCGCTGACGGGAACCGTAGACACCGCTATGACCGGTGTAGACGTATCAGCAGCGCCGGTAGAAGGCTCTTTCCAGCAAGGGGGCACACGCTCTGATACCCTCCTGTTGCCTGATGGCACAGGTGCGAGTTATCAGACTTCCATTGCGCTCAATCAATTCCCTCCGGGGGCTGTGCTCAGCGATGCGGCCCTGCTCACCAGCATCTGCCTCGATATGGAGCACTCCTACGGGGGCGACCTCGACATTGAGGTGATCTGCCCCAACGGGCAGTCTGTCTACATCCTGGATTTCCCTTCCGGGGTGGGCAGCACCAATTTTGGGGAGCCCTACGCCACTAGCCCCGTAGACGGGCAGTCTAGCAACCTCACGCCAGGTGTCCCTTACTCCTACTGCTTTTCCATGACCGATACCGACTTTGGCACCCTGCCCGACGAAGCGGGCAACTTCAATTACAACTACACCACTGTGCCCAGCAATGGGAATGGCCAGACGCACACTTACTCCGATTCTTATTTCCCGGAAGGGGTCTACCTCCCGCAAGAGAGCTTCGCAGGGCTGGAAGGCTGCCCGCTGAACGGAGAATGGACCATACGGGTACAAGATAACCTTGGCGCCGACAACGGGTGGCTTTTTCAGTGGGGCATCAATTTTGATGCCAGCCTCTTTGCCAGGCTCGAGACCTTTACCCCACAGATCACCAATTGGGGATGGGTAGACAACCCTACACTGGCCTACTACAGCCAGGATTCTATCGCGGCTGTGCCGCAAAATGCGGGTACCGTCAACTATACCTTCATGGTAGAAAACGATTTTGGCTGCACCTTCGACACTACCGTTACCATCCCATTGCTGCCAGCTACCCACCCCGACTGCTACAGCTGTGAAGAAATTTTTTCCATGCCTATGGATACCGTCATCTGCGAGGGCGAAAGTGTAGCGTTTGACGTCTCGACAAGCACCGGCGGCATAGATACCATTACCTTCGAGACCATCCCCCTAGAGCCTTTCGGAGCCGCGAATTACCCCAACAGCAACCCCTTCCGGCCAACCATAAATGTCAACAGCATTGCCCAGGCCACACTGACCGACCCTGCAGCGCAGATCGAGTCGGTTTGCCTCAATATCACGACCGAATGGAATGCGGACATCAACCTGTTCTTGGAAGCACCCGACGGCCAAGTCCTTGAGCTCAGCACAGGCAACGGGGGAGGCTCTATGAATTACGTCAATACTTGCTTTACCCCTACCGCCCCTCAGCCGATCACTGCAGGCACAGGCCCATTTACCGGTGACTACCTGCCGGAGGGCAATTTCGCTGCCCTTACCGGCAGCCCTATCAACGGGACGTGGACACTGAGGGCATCCGATGCTTTTGCACCCAATTTTGTGGGCGAATTCACTTCTTGGTCCATCTCCTTTATTACAGAAAATGATGTCAACTACGCCTGGTCCGGCGCTGGCCTGTCCTGCAACGATTGCCCAGACCCTATCGCTACCCCCACCCAAACCACCGATTATATCCTAACAGCCACCGACAGCTACAATTGCGAAGCTATTGATACCGTGACGGTTACGGTTATTTCGGATGCTCCTGCACCAGAGGTGGAGTGCAATATGGCCAGCCTGACAGCCCTGTCCTTTACCTGGACAGCCGTGCCGGGGTATACAGAGTACGAATACCGGATTACCATCAACGACATTCAAGGCGATTGGGAAGGCCCAACGACCGACCTTTCCTACCTGCTCAACGGGGTCGCGAATGGGGATGAAGTGCTTTTTGAGGTCCGGGTTTATACCGGTGGCGCTGTACTTGACTGCCCCGTTGAGATCGGCTCAGCCACTTGCGGCATCAACTTCTGCGATCTGGCGCTTGCTCAGGATACCCTTATCAACCCCAGCTGTTTTGGTTTTTCAGATGGGGAGGCCTTGTTTTCCACCACCGGGGGTACAGCCCCCATCACCTTCTCCCTGAACGGGGGCATGGCTCAGGATACCGGGCTGTTCACCAATCTGGCCGCAGGAGATTACGAGCTCATTGCTACGGACAACTTCGGCTGCGCCGACACCCTGACCTTTGGGCTCACCGAGCCCGATACCCTGACCGCAAACATTCAGGTCACCAACCTGATTGCCTGCCACGGAGCAGCGCAAGGCGCAATGGCCGTTACTGCCAATGGGGGCACAGGCTTATATGCCTACGAATGGAGCACCGGCCCTGCAGCAAACGGGCCTGCTATCTCAGATCTTGAAGCTGGGAGCTATTCCGTTACGGTGACTGACGAGAACGGCTGTACAGCTGTAGAATCGGCTGCCCTTGTACAGCCAGACTCTATTGTGATCGAGCTTACGCTTTCGCCCCCCAATTGCAACAGCACCTTTGATGGCAGCATTCAGGCTATAGTTTCCGGCGGTGTCCCTGACTACAGCTACCTCTGGAGCAATATGAGCACTACCCAAGAAATCACCAGCCTCAATGGCGGAGCGTATTGCCTTACCGTAACTGACGGAAACAACTGTGTAGAGAGCATTTGCACCACGCTCTCCGCGCCAAATGCGCTGGCCATCGACACCATACTCGCTACCCCGGCCCTATGCAATGGAGGCAATACGGGTACCGCAACGGTCATCAGTTCAGGAGGCACTGCCCCCTATGCCTTCGAGTGGAACGACCCCCTTAATCAGATTGATTCGGCGGCCACTATGCTTGAAGCTGGGGCCTATACAGTGCTCATTACTGACGGCAACGGGTGCACCATTTCACAATCCGTAAATATAGCGGAGCCAATGCCCCTTTCCGCCAATTTTGCGGCCACGCCGGTCAATTGTACTGGAGGCGAAGATGGCACAGCAGCTGTCATCCCAGCTGGGGGCGTTGCGCCTTATACCTACGTTTGGGGCAATGATCAGACAGACAGCCTTTCCACCCAATGGGCAGCAGGAGAGGCCAATGTGACCATCACAGATGCCAACGGGTGCGTTTTTGCTACAAGCACCACAATCACTGAGCCCGAGGAAGCCGTTGCCCTTTCACTAGAGCAGGTGCAGCAAGGCTGCTTCGGGGAGCAGGCCAATCAGGTACTGGCTACCGGGAGCGGTGGCACTGGCGGGTATTCTTACAGCTGGAGCAACGGCCAGAATACCGCGACGGCTATTGGGCTTGATACCATAAGCTATACCGTGACCGTAACCGATGGGAACGGCTGTACGGCTACCGCAGATATTGTGCCAGAAGACCTGGAGGACTTGAACTTCCTCGTCATTGCGACCCCCCCTTCCTGCAACGGCTTTGTAGACGGCCGCTTAGGCATCAACCTTATTACCGGCGGCAATGGTACCACCTTTGACGATTACACCATCAGCTGGTCGACCGGAGAGGATGGCCCCATCACAGAAAACCTGGCCGGCGGAATTACCTACTCGGTGACAGTGTCGGATGGGCAAGGCTGCGAAAAAGAGAGCGAGCGCTTTCTGGCAGACCCTATCGCCATTACTGCCGAGCTGGGCGCAGATAGCGTAAGCTGTTTTGGAGGGGAAGATGGCCGGGCAGCCCCTTTGATGGTGCAGGGCGACAACCCGCCATTCAGCTATCTTTGGAGCGATGGCCAGCAACAGGACACTGCTGCCAACCTGTCTGCAGGCATGTACACCCTTACCATTACCGATGACAACGGCTGCATGGGCATGGCCAGCATTACGGTCCCCGAGCCTCCCGAGCTGACCGCAAGCATAGCAACAACAGACAACGACTGCTTTGGCGACGCAATAGGCGAAGCTGTGGTGAGCGCGAGCGGCGGCACCCCTGCCTATGCTTTTAGCTGGTCGACCGGTGCGGTCTCCCGCATAGCCACAGGGCTTTCGGCAGGCGGTTATGATTATACCGTTACAGATGCCAACGGGTGCGAGTTTACTGCCCTATTCAGCATTGAAGAGCCTGAGCCGCTCTTGGTAGACCTGAGCGCCGAGCAGCCGGTTTGTGCCGGGGATGAAAACGGCAGCATTACTGCGGCTCCATCAGGCGGCACCCTGCCCTATCGCCTGAGCCTTGATAATGACTTTTTTGTAGGCTCTAATACGCTTATTGGGCTGGCTTCCGGCACTTACAGCGTCTATATCCGGGATGCCAAAGGCTGTACGACCTTCGAGGAAGTGACCGTGCCAGCCCCGCCTGCGCTGATTGTTGACGCAGGCCCTGGCAGCGCAGAGCTATTGCTTGGCGACAGCATACAGCTGATGGCGACTGCTGAAAACCAGCAAGGCTTCATTCAGTTTGACTGGACGGCACCCTACAGTGGCACACTGAGCTGTACCAAATGCCCTGACCCTGTAGCTTCGCCAGAATACTCTATCCTTTACGAGCTGAGGGGGGTGGACGAAAATGGCTGCACAGCGACCGATCAGATCCGGATATACGTCAACAAGCCACGAGTGGTAGAAGTCCCTACTGGGTTTACCCCAAATGGAGACGGCACCAATGACGTGCTCGTTGTGCACGGGCAATCTGGCACACAAGTGCTAGAGTTCCAAGTTTTTGACCGCTGGGGCGAAATGGTCTACAAAGCAGAAGAGTTCCCGGTCAATGACGACAGCCGCGGCTGGGATGGCTCCTTCAGAGGGGTTATGCTACAGCCTGGCGTGTACGTCTGGAAAGCGATTGTTGAATACGAGGATGGCAGAGCGGAAGCTTTCAGCGGCCAATCCACCCTTATACGATAAGCCTGGCTAGCCACCGGGCGCACAAGCAAAGTGCCCGGTGGTCATTCCTGATCTAAAAAAACAACAGATTATGCGTTTTACCTTTACCCTGATTACCTTTTTGCTAGCCATGGCAGCGCTGCAGGCACAGGACCCACGGCTGTCACAGTTTTACGCAGCACCGCTTGAGATGAACCCTGCCATGACCGGCGTCTTTGAAGGCCGGATGCGTTTTGTTGCTAACTACCGTGACCTCTACCCTGCGATTTTGGACAACAACCCCTACCGTACCATCGCAGCAAGCTTTGACATGCGCTTCCGGGTACAGCAGGGCGACTTCTTTGCCGTAGGGCTGAATGCGATGCGGGATGAAGTAGGCCTTTCTGGGTTCAACCGTTCAAAAGCCCACTTAGGTGCCTCCTTTATGAAACAGCTCGGCGGCTCTGGCTACAGCCCTTACACCCAATACCTGGTAGCCGGGGCACAGGTCGGGTTTGGGCAGCATGGGCTCAACTGGCAGCGGCTTTGGTTCAGCAGGCAGTTTAATGAAGAAAATGGCACTATAGACTTCGGTGGCGACAACGGTGAGGGCTTTGAAGATGAGCTCAACACCGACCTCTTTTTAGATTTCAACGCTGGGCTGTTGTGGTACATTACCTTTGATGACAACCTCAGCTATTATGTAGGCGGCTCACTTATGCACCTGAACCAGCCCAACATCTCCTTTGCAGAAGGCAGTACTTCCAGCCTTGATATGCGCTGGGTAGCACATACCGGAGGGGAGCTCCCTTTAGCAGGCGGGCTGAGCTTATTGCCGGCTGTGGCCGTCATGGGGCAGGGCAAACACTTCAGCACCACGGTAGGGGCCAACTTCAGATATACCAACCGAGATTGGCGGGAAGTAGCTATCCGCGCTGGAGGCTGGGCCCACTTGTCCAACCAACTGGAATCAGGGGTTGCACTCGATGCTATTGTCGCGACAACAGTATTGGAAATGGACCGCTGGAACATCGGCCTGAGCTACGATGTGACCACCTCTGTCTTAAAAACCGCCAACAACTCCCGGGGTGCGTTTGAAGTCAGCTTCATCTATGTGCAGCCTGCTAGCTGGCGTACCCGTGTCAACTGCCCGAACTTCTAAACAGGCTGAGCCCGCTAACCTATCGCGGCCCCTCCCACAAGCCTTGGCGTTGTGCTAAAGCTTGTGGGAGGGGCTCAGCCATTTTGCCCCCTTCCCCCTTTGCCCTATTTGGTGTTTCACAGACATTTCCAACCCCAATTTTTTACTACTTTTGCCTGTCAGGGCAGTTCAGTCCTGCACTGAGCCCCCAACATTATTTTCTGATTGCTTCAACCGCAGCAATGCCCCATTCGTTGATAAGAAAAAATAAGTACACATGCTTAAACAATTAGCGCTGACTATCTGCACAGCCGCATGCCTTGCCGCCCCTATGCTCGCTCAGGAGCATCAGCACCATGCCGCTTGTGGCATTACCCAAGAAGATGCCCACCTCATTACAGAGCGCCTGCTTGAAAACAAAGCAGCCCTGGAACAAGGCCTCATCGTACAGCGGGACGTCGTCTACATACCCGTCAAATTCCACCTCATTGGCAAATCAGACGGCTCTGGGCGTATTTCACCTGCCAGGGTCCTCGATCAGCTCTGTGCCCTAAATGCAGATTTCGAGCCCGTAGGTTTCCAGTTCTATATGAAGGACGGCATGAACGAAATTTACAACAATACCGTATACGAAAACCACTCGGCTACTCAGAACACCATCATGGAGTTCCAGAAAGACAACAATGCCATCAACGTTTTCATCCCGAACAACGCCAACACCAGCGGGCAGAGCATCGGGCAAACTCTAGGGTACTACACGCCGGCGAAAGACTGGCTGGTGCTCAAGAAAAGTGAAGTGAGCGGCAGCAATAGCACCGCGCCGCATGAGTTCGGCCACTTTTTCAGCCTCCCCCACCCTTTCAACGGCTGGGATTTCGAAGTATGGGATGAAGCCACACACGGCAACCCGGTCACGCAAACCGTGGCCCCCAACGGCGTAACCCCCGTGGAACTGGCCGACGGCAGCAATTGCAACAATGCTGGTGATATGATTTGTGATACTCCTGCCAACTATGGTTTTGGCTTTGGCTGGAATAACTGCAACTTTACTGAAGAAGTGCGCGACCGCAACGGGGATGTGCTGGACCCCGAAGAGCGCCTTTTCATGAGCTACTTCCTAAACTGCGACCGGGACGAATACTTCTTTTCCGACGATCAGATCGCGCTGATGCAAGCGGACTATCAGTCCATACAGCGGCAGCGCATCCGGACCAACCATGTGCCAGTACTGGATGAGATCACAGCTGTACCTGAGCTGGTATCACCGATCAACAGCGAGATCGTGCCTGGGTACAATGCCGTCAACCTAAACTGGGACGCCGTAGAGGGTGCTCAGGCTTACCTGCTGCAGATTTCCCGCCTGCCTACTTTCTCCAATACCGTCATGGTATACGATGAGGTAGTGTATGGCACTTCCAAGGTCATTGAATCCCTAAGCGCCAATACTAACTATTTTTGGCGGGTGCGCCCATTCAGCGCTTACCGGGCGTGCACAGACTTCTCCGGGGCTGGCGCTTTCACTACCGGCGGTACTGTTGATACCCGCCATATTGACCTGGTAGAGCAGTTCCAAGTATCTCCCAACCCCCTCAAGTCTGCTGACCTGCTCAATGTGGCCATCAAGTCCAAGCAGTCATTTGAAGCTTCCTTCGCCATCTATGGCCTTTCTGGGCAGCTGCTGCAAAATCTGGGCGCTTACGCTATTGCACAAGGCAGCAGCGTTATTCAGCTCAACAATCAGCCTCTGCCTGCAGGAGCGTACTTGCTGGAAATCCGCGCCCAGAGCGGACGGGAATTCCAGCGTATCATCGTCAGCGAATAACCCGCCGGTTAGCTGCTGAACGACAAATCCTCAGACAGTAAAGCGCCTGGCCAACCAAATCGGTTGCCAGGCGCTTTGTTTTACGTATCATTGCCGGAAAACGCCAAACGGGCACCGGAATACTTTCCCTTACCACACACGCTTTAGTATGACTATGAAATTTACACTCGCCAGCCTAGCGCTGCTGTTCCTCGTACCCTTCTCTGCCGTTGCACAATCCTCTTATTGCGGCACGCCCCCTGGCCGCAGCGAGTGGCTGCAACGCTATCAACAGGATAAATCGGCTTTCCAAACCCGGTCATCAGACATCCTCTACATACCGCTTACCATACACTTAGTGGGCAGCGACGAAGGCGAAGGCTACCTGCCTATGCCGACCCTCTTGGAAGCCGTATGCACCATTAATGAAGATTTTGTGCCTGCCAATATTCAGTTCTTTATAGAAGGGGACATCCGCTATATCGATAATGACAATTATTTTGACCACAACTTCCAGCAGGGCTTTCAGATGATGCAGAGCAACAACGTGCCCAATACCGTCAACTGCTACTTCGTCAGCTCGCCTGCTGGCAACTGCGGCTACTACTCCCCGGGAGGCAACGCTGTGGCTATGGCCAAAAGCTGCTCCGGGCCTGGCGACCACACTTGGTCCCATGAGCTAGGGCACTTTTTCTCTCTCCCCCATACTTTTTCCGGATGGGAAGGCACCGACTACTCGCCTGCCGACCCTACCCCTGCCTTTGTCAACAACCGGCAGGTGGAGCGCGTAGACGGCAGCAACTGCGCCAATTCCGGGGACGGATTTTGCGATACGCCCGCAGATTACCTCAGCTACCGCTGGAACTGCAACGGCCAGGGACAGAGCAATGTGCAGCAGCGCGACCCAGTCGACTCTCTGTTCCGCTCCGACGGCAGCCTCTTTATGAGCTACTCCAATGATGGCTGCATGAACCGCTTTTCCAACGAGCAGATTGAAGCCATGCGCGCCAATATCAACTTCCAGCGCCCAGGGCTGCTCTATGACCAAAGCGCCCCCGTCTACCTAGACACCACTAGCGTAACGGTGATCTCGCCAGCAGAAGGGGAAATCATCGAAGGGGCGGGCGGCGTCACCCTTTCTTGGGAGCCTTTCCCCAATGCCATTGGCTATGCAGTTGACCTCGACCTTTTCATCCCCGTTACCCAAGGATCCATCAACTTCCGTACCTACGGCACTTCTACCAACAGCATCACCCTCACCGATCTGCAGCCCAACCGCACTTACCTGTGGCGGGTACAGCCTTACGGCAAATACGATGCTTGTACTTCGCCCGGCATGCCATCCACTTTTTCAGTAGGCACGCTCACTACAACACGAGAAGAGGGCATAGAAAGCCAAACCCAAATATTCCCACAGCCGCTAAAACAGGGGGAAGACCTGAACATACAGCTCGGGCAAGCACCAATAGGCACGGTCAATGTGCAGATCAGCAATACAGCAGGGCAGGCTGTGCGCAATTATGCCCTACAGGGGCAACGCACCCTCCAATGCTCAACGGCAGGCCTTGCTACTGGCCTGTATGTCGTACGCATTAGCGGGCAGGGGCTGTCTGATGTCCATAAACTCTTGATAAAATAAGGCCAAGCATGCCCAAACCACAATGATAAAAAATCCCGGTGAGCCGATCTCACCGGGATTTTTTATCTTACAGCACGCTAATCCTTACCCTTATGTACCTTAGGCTATCCCTTATCGCGTTATTTTTATCTACAGCAGCTGCCCTCATGGGGCAAGCCCCTTTGCATGGCCAATGGAAAGCCCCGTGCGGGACCGCCCCTGGCAAAAGCGAATGGCTCAAAAACTATCAGCGTGCCCCACAGGCTTATCCGCAGCGGTCAGACAGCACCCTTTACGTCCCCCTTACCATTCATATTGTCGGTACAGACAATGGGGCAGGCTATTTTAGGGTAGCCAGCCTAAAAGAGGCTTTCTGCAAGCTCAACGGCAGCTATAGCGAGGCCAATATCCAGTTTTTTATCAAAGGCGATATCCGCTACCACAACAATTCAGCCTGGTACTCCCATGATTCTGTCCTGGAAGGTGCCGACATGATGTTTGCCAGCAACGTAGACAGCACCCTCAACATCTACTTCGTGAGCGACCCTGCCGGCAACTGCGGCTACAACCTGCCGTATGCGGGCATTGCCATGAGCAAAGGCTGCTCCGGGCCCAACGATAACACTTGGGCACATGAATTTGGGCATGCCCTGAGATTGCCCCACCCCTTTTTGGGCTGGGAAGGCGGCATCAGCTATGACGGCAGCATACCGCCCGCGTTTGATGAGCCTGCACCAGCCCTCGTCACTTATGATTACACCTTTTTTCAAGATACCCTGATTGAGGACACCCTGATCATCGATACTGCTTTTGTAGAGCTCGTCGATGGTTCCAACTGTGCCATTGCCGCTGATGGGTTTTGTGATACGCCGCCAGATTACCTCGCCCAGCGGTGGTTCTGCAACGGCGACGGGCTGAGCAGTGTAG
>NZ_VOOR01000033.1 GCF_007993045.1 Phaeodactylibacter luteus | reverse complement strand
TGAACGACCTGCCAGCAACTGGCGTAGTATCCTACACCGTTGAGACAGGCGACTTTACAGCAACTAAGAAGATGGTTATCATCGAGTAATCATCGGTTGAGAATATGAAAGCAATGCCCCGGCCGTAAGGATGAGTAAGGTCGGTCTGGAAGCCGGGGCTTTTTTTAGATCACGATTTGTTGAGGGGGCGCCCAATGGGCGCCCCACTTTTTTGGGGCCAGTATCCGGCCCTATTGCCAAAGTGCTTAGACGAGCGCAAGCTGGCCTTCCCCTCTTTAACCTTCCCCTCTTTAACTTTGTGAGGCTTTTACAGCGGCACTGGACAAGCGATGCGCAGGGGTGTCAAGCCCGTTAGGGCCGAGCGGGCAGCGAGCCCCGGAGCGTAGCGGCCGCGAGCCGTCAGGCTCGGGGTGGCCCCAAAAAGTTGCCTGGCCTCTTAGCAAGTGTTGGGCAGATGGGCCCAATATAGCTGGCCTTTAGTTGGATTGGCGGTGTAGATCGGGCCTACAGAATGGGCTGCACTGTTGTAGTACGGGTTTAGAGGTTCTCTTCCTTTTCTTGCACCTCCTCTTTAAGGTCGCGGTTGACTGCGATGCTGGCGTTCAGCTCGAAGCCCATCAGCAGGATGAGGGAGTTGATCTGTATCCAAAGCATGAGGGCGATGATGGCCCCAATAGAACCGTACAGCTCGTTGTAGGTATTGAACTCGTTGACGTAGAAGGAGAACGCAAGGGAGGAAATGATGCAGAGCAGGGTAGAGAGGGTAGCACCGGGAGAGAACATGCTGAACCGTTTTTTGGCCGCGGCGCCATACCGGTAGATGATGGAGATGCCGGTGTAGAACAGCAGGAGGATGGACAGCCACCGGAGCAGCTGAATGGTAATTTGGGTGAATTGGTCTAGCCGGATATACTGGTTGAGCAGGGATAATAGGAATTCGCCTAAGATGATCAGGACGACTGCTGCAATAAGCAAAATACCGATCTGAAACGTCAGGCCGATGGCAATGAAACGTTTCTTAAAGGCATTTCGGGTTTTGAACGTTTTCAGGTACGACTTCTCGAACCCCCGCATGAGCGCCAGCATGCCATTGGAGGCAAAATAGATGGCAAATATGAAGCCGATGCTGAGCAGTCCAAACCGGGGGTTGTTGGTGACGTCGTCTACAAAAGCGAATAGGCGGTCGCCGGCTACGCCCGGCAAAAGGCGCTGTATTTCTGAGCGAAGGTATAGGTCGAAATTTTCCCCTTCCGGCAAGTATTGGATAAAGGCGCGCTTGAACAAGGGGATAAGGGTGAAAAAGGCAATGAGCGAAGGGAATATGGAAAGGAAGAAGCTATAGGCAATGGCATAAGACCGGGTGAAAAGGTCGTTGCGCTTGAGCTCAATCTGTATGAAGACGAGGACGTCGTAGATGGGGACCTTGAAAAAGCCGGGCAGAGAATTGTCTCTTGACCACTGAATGGCCTGTTTGACCAAAGGGAGGTTGAGGAAGAGCTCCTGTATTTTTTTTACATCAAGTTGCTTAAGCCGCTTCAAAGTATGGGCGAAGTTTATCGGTCAGTAATGCAGGGGCAGGGATGGTTTTGCCTGTTGAACGGTCTACGAAGCAAAGCTTGACCGAAGCCCCGTTCAGCAGTTTGCCAGCCTCATTGAACAGTTCCATGTGGAAGGTGATGTAACGGCCAGGCATTTGCCGCAGCGTTGTGCGTATGTTGATCAGCTCGTCATAGTGGGCTGGCCGCACATAGCGGATCTGCATAGAAACGACCGGCATGAGTATGCCCTCTTCCTCTTCCATAGCCTTGTAGGTCAGCCCTAGGGAGCGGAGCATTTCCACACGCCCGATCTCATAGTACTGCGGGTAGTTGCCATAATAAAGGTAGCCCATTTGATCGGTTTCCCCATACCGGACCCGCTTTTGAAATTCATTGGTATACATATTCCCGTTGGCTTTCTTTTGCTCAAAAGAACAGCTTTTTTGCCATATATCCTTATCCTGGGCAGGTGCAAGCCAGCAAATGCCATTGGCTTGCGCCCTTTATGCACTTTAGGTGCCACAATAAGTTTTGAAACCGAAGTCGCCCCCGTCGGGCGGCAGCTGATAGCTTTCCTGGCCCGGCTGCAGGGTGTAAGGATCGGAGAGTACGCTGAGCAGGGCCTCAAAACGGCTTTTGTCACCGGCAGCAGCCTCTTTCAGGGCATCTTCCACCAAGTGGTTGCGCGGGATGTAGGCCGGGTTGTTTCGGGCCATGGTTTCCCGGGCTTGGGCCATGCCGCCCGCTTGTTGTTCAATGTGCGACTTCCAGCGGCTTTCCCACTCGCGGAAGGCGTCTTGCTCACAACGGGCTGCACCGGGCCCGGAGCCATCGGTCAGATAGCGGAAGGTGTTGGTGTAGTCTGCTTCATTCTGCTGCATCCACCGCAGCAGGTCTTTGATGAGCGCTTCTTCTTCCGCCCCGGCCTCGTCTAGCCCAAGTTTGCTGGCCATAGCCTGTTTCCATTGGGCCTCGTATAGTTCAGGGAACTGATTGACGGTGGCCTGCGCCAATTTGACCGCCTCGTCTTGATCTTCGTGAATGAGCGGGAGCAGGGCGGAGGCGAAGACGGCAAGCCCCCAGTGCCCCATTTGTGGCTGATTGCCGTAGGCGTAGCGGCCAGTGGTATCAATGGAGCTGAAAACGGTGCCCGGGTAATAGGCGTTCATGAATGCGCAGGGGCCGTAATCGAAGGTCTCTGCGGCAATGCCGATGTTGTCGGTATTCATGACGCCGTGGATGAAGCCTACGCCCATCCACTGTGCGATCAGTTTGGCCTGACGGGCCATTACCGCTTTCAGCAGATCCAGGGCCGGCTGGCTCGTGCCCAAAAGCTCAGGGTAATGCCGCTTGATGGCATAGGCCAGCAGGGCTTTTTGAGCATCGGCTGGCAAAAAGCGGCGGGCGTACTCGAAGGTGCCTACCCTCAGGTGGCTACTGCTGACCCGGGTGAGCACTGCCCCGTCCTGTATAGGGTCTCGGTAGACTTGCTCCCCCGTGCGGGCTACGGCAAGGCTCCGGGAGGTAGGGATGCCGAGGTGGTGCATGGCTTCGCTGATGAGGTATTCCCGTAGCATGGCAGCGTAAGTGGCCCGCCCGTCTCCACGGCGGGAGAAAGGGGTGATGCCTGCGCCTTTGAGCTGTATATCGTAAGACTTTCCGTCCGGGGCTTGCTGCTCGCCTAAAAGGATGGCGCGCCCATCGCCCAGCATGGTGAAGTGCCCAAATTGGTGCCCGGCGTAGGCCATGGCAATGGGCAAACTCCCTTCAGGCAGGGCATTTCCTGCAAAAAGCTCCGATAGGCCAGCTTCTGGCCCGGCCACGTCAAGCCCAAGGGCCTGGGCCAGTGCAGGGTTGAGCAGCTCGAGCTGAGGGGCTTTGACCGGCGTAGGGGCGGCCGCAGCGTAGAACTCCTCTGGCAGCTCTTGATAGGTATGTGCTAAAGCCCAGCCCTGAATGGCTGATGCGGTTGGTATATCCATGATTGGTGGGGTGTTCCGTCTGTAATTTTAATCCATGAATAGAACATCATGTATTGAGGAAAGTTCGGCTGCGCTGTGGGCCTGCCAAGGCTCAAAAGGCGGCGATGATGTCCTTTACTTGTTGGGTATAGCTGCGCCCAAAGAGGTTGACGTGTGCGAGGAGGTAATAAAGTTGCGCATAAGGCACCCGCTCCTGATAGCCCGGCTGTAAAGGGTAGTGGGCTTGGTAAGCTTCAAAAAAACGGGGGCTGAAGCCACCGAACAGGCGTGCCATGCCAAGGTCCATTTCCCGGTGGCTGTAGCTCACGGAGGGATCGATCAGGCTGGGCGGGGCTGATGCAGGCAAGAGGACATTCCCGCTCCAGAGGTCGCCGTGGATAAGGGCTGGGGGCTCTTCGGGGAAGAGGCTGGGCAGCTGTTGGTAAAAGCGCTCAAAGCTGCTGTCCGCACCTGGCCACAATAGCCCAGACCGGATAGCGAGGTTTACCTGTGGGCGCAGCCGGCGGTCCTGGTAAAAAGCAGCCCAGGATGTGCCGGCTACAGGGGCATTAGGCTGAGGCAGCCGCCCAATATGGTTGTCGGCAGTAAAGCCGAACTGAGGGTTTGTACGGCGGTGGAGCTCAGCCAGGCCAGCGCCCAGCTGTTCCCAATCTTGGGCCGTGGGCACCTTCTCTTCGAGGAAGGGCAATGCCAGGAAACTGAACCCTTCCCCGTAGAAGGCACTTACCACTTCGGGCACGTGCAGGGGGCTTTGCCCCCTTAGGGCCTTCAGCCCCGCCTCTTCGCTTTGCAATAGGGCGGCAGCTGCTTTGCCCAAGCTGTACTTTACGAAGAAGGCCCCCTTGGGGGTATCTGCCCGTAAAGCCTGATGAATGCTGCCCCCGTTTATCTGCCTAATCTGCTCTGCCGGCTGCCCCAATGCCTTTTCTACCTCGTGCTGCAACGTGGGGGGCAGCACTTAAAGCCTGTTTTTGTTGATGATATCTAAGAGCTCGTCCCGGTAGTTTTTGCCAATAGGCAGGTGCTTGGCCTGCCCTTTTTCCACCACTTCAACCATATTGCCCACCACAGCGTCTATCCGCTCGATGTTGACGATGTAGCTGCGGTGTATCCTTTTGAACAGCTTGGTGGGCAGCTTGTCCTCCAAGCTCTTCATCGTTTGCAGGGTAATGACCCTATTGTTGTCCTGCCGGATGATGACATAGTCTTTCAGCCCTTCGATATAGAGGATGTCTTCATAATTGATTTTGACCAGTTTTTTGTCGGCTTTGACAAAAATATAGCCAGGGTCCTCCTCGGCTTCAGCTGCGGGCTGAGCCCCCGCCTTGCCCTGCCGGCGCAGCTCGATCTGTTCTACGGCTTTGTTGGCTGCTTTCATAAAGCGCTCTAAAGAAATGGGCTTGAGCAGGTAATCCAGTGCATTGAGCTCAAAGCCTTCCACGGCGTAGTTGGGGTAGGCGGTGGTGAAAATGACCACAGGCGGGTTGTTCAGGGTCTTGAGGAAATCTACCCCTGTGAGCTGCGGCATCTGTATATCCAAGAACATCAGGTCTACTTGCTCTGACTTCAGGGCTTCGTTAGCTTCTAGGGCATTGCTGCACTTCCGCAAGAGCTTTATTTCCGGCAGTTTATCGATATAAGTCTCTAAGACATCCTGTGCCAGGGGTTCGTCGTCTACGATAATGGCATTGATCATACTTCCAATTTTTGAGGTTGAGGCTCAATATCGAGCATCAGGTTGACGGCGTAGGTATTGGGGCTGTCCTCTATCTGCAAT
Organism: Phaeodactylibacter luteus; assembly: GCF_007993045.1. Taxonomy (GTDB): domain Bacteria; phylum Bacteroidota; class Bacteroidia; order Chitinophagales; family Saprospiraceae; genus Phaeodactylibacter; species Phaeodactylibacter luteus. The sequence goes on along the minus strand of NZ_VOOR01000033.1, from coordinate 61,438 downwards.
TCATAGTGCCCGGGGTACAATAGGTTGAGCCGCCGGTGGATATTGACCAGCCCGATGCCGCCGCTCGGGCGGCTGGGGTCCCGCTTGGGGGGCGCGTCGGGCTTGCTGTTTTCAATATAAAAATAGACCTGGTGCTCATCAACGTTGAGCACAATATTCACAAAGCCTTGGGAAATCTGATTGCTCAGCCCGTGCTTGAAGGAGTTCTCCAGAAAAGGGATGAACATCAATGGGGCAATCTTCTGCCCGCTGATGCGCCCGTTGACCTCAAAGCTGATCTCAATATTATTCCCCTGCCTCAGGCGTTCCAAGTCTAGGTAGTTGCGGATATAGGCTACTTCCTTGCTGAGCAATACCTGTTTTTCGTTGCACTCGTAAAGCATATACCTCATCATTTCGGAGAGCTTCAGTACAATTTCCGGTGCTTCGTCCGATTTTTTCAGCGTCAGCGCGTACAGGTTGTTCAAGGTGTTGAACAAAAAGTGAGGGTTGATCTGCGACTTGAGGAAGCGCAGCTCGGATTGCATGGTCTGCGTTTGCAGCTCCTGCTTTTCCCTGAGGTGCTTCAGCCAGTCCGTTACGATTTTGAAGACTGTGGAACAGCCAGCTATGAAAAAGGTCAGCAGGAAATACCAGTTCATGTTTTGCAGCAGATCGGCCTGCAGCTGTGGCACACTGCTAAACTTGAGGTAGAAAACGAAGAGCTTGATAGGGGTGATGATGAGGGTGGCCAAGATCAGCAGCCCACTGTACCGCAGGAACTTCTTCTTGGTCAGGTAGTTGGGGATGAGGTACTCCAGGTTGAAATAGACGATCAGGATGTAAAACATCAGGTTGATCAGCTCATTGCTGAGGGTGAAGCCAAAGCCTTGACCAGTCTCTTCAAATATGGTCAGCAACAACAGTACAGCCAGCCAGAAGAGCGTATGGTACACTACTCTCCGGGTGAAAAAACGGTATAGCCTGTCGCCAATTTGGCCCGTCGCGTTGTTGTTCATCCGCTTTCTTGCCATTCTGATTTCTGGTACCAATATAGCCAGTATTCCCGAAAAGGGGGGCAGCTGGCTTCGAGATTGCACAGCTCTTACTGCAGCGGCCAAGGTAGCCGCATCTTTCGCGGCTTCCAGAATTCTTAGACCTACCCGTTGCTGCGGCCGCTGAACGGACATCAAAAAGCCCGTAGCTCTTCAAATTTGAGCTACGGGCTTTTCCTTCCCAGACAAAGGGGGGAAGTGGGAAGGGCTACAGCAGCTTTTTCAGCTCCTGCTCGATCTGCTCAGCCCCCCTCACGCTTACGGCAGCGATTTTGCCTTCGCGGTCAATCATAAAGGCGCGCGGTATACTGGTCACGCCGTACTTCGCTGCAGCAGCAGATTCCCATTTTTTCAAATCGCTGACGTGGTACTCCCACTTCAGGTTGTCCTGATCTATAGCCTGCACCCAGCGCTGTTTTTGGTTTTGCACGTAGGTTTCAGCCTCCATTTCAGAGTTCATCCGGGCTTTGGTCCGGGAGTCCATGCCATCCAAGGAGACACTGAACACCGTAAAGCCCTGATCCTTGTACTTATCGTAAACGGCCACCACATTGGGGTTTTCCCGCCGGCAAGGGCCGCACCAGCTGGCCCAGAAATCGAGCAGGACAATTTTGCCCTTGAGGTCGGAAAGAGCATACTCCTTGCCGTCCGGGCTTTTCATTTTGATATCGGGTGCCATTTGGCCCACTTGTACCAGTTGGTTGGCCATTTTGCGCATATACTGCTGCTCCACTGCAGCGATGAACTTGGCGTAATCAGCACCCATTTCGCTATTGGGCACTTCTTGGTTCAGGCGGTTGAGGGCTTTCTTCTGCGTATCCAGGAACTCCCCGTTCGTGCCCAGGGACCGGTAGGCTACAAATGCGCCTAGCGAAGGGTTGGAAACAGTGTCCACAAAACTGCCGATGTCAGCAGCCTGTACCTTACGTGCATACAGCCCTTGCATAATATCGCGCAAAGACCGGGTATCCGGTGACCCGTCTACTTCAAATTGATAAGTTTCGATATTGGAGAGGTCGCCAGCGAGCTTTACCAGCCCTTCCGTGCCATCAAATACAAGATTCACCCGCTTAGCCCCTATGCGCAGCTGATATACACCGGGCTCTATCCCTTCCGGGAACTGCATCTCAAAGCTGCCTTCAGCCCCGAGCTCTGCTTTGTTCAGCACGTTGCTGGCTTTCCCGATGTGGATGCGGTCAAGGAAGACTTGGAGGTTCTCAGCATTGGCGATTTGCCCCTGAATGACCGTGCCCTCAATAGCGGGCGTACATTGCCAGGCCGTTAGGGCTATTAATCCGGCGATCAGGAAAGTTCCGATTTGTCTCATGCTGTAGATCAGGAGTTTTGCGTGAAATAATAAAAAGGGGCAAGGGGCTTCAGCCCATATAGCCGCCCCCCAAAGGAACACCTTGTGCGCTGACTTGGTTGACCCGGGCGCGGGCACCTTCCGGCCAGGCATTTGCGCAGTGCTCCCTGCCGGGGTAAAGATAAAAATTAGCAGTAAAGGCAGGGCATATCCCAATTGGGAATGGAATGGCTAAGGAGGGATTTTGGGGCCTCCCCCGCCTGCCTGCGCGTCGGGTTTGGGGGCCGCTATGCTGCGGGGCTCGCTCTTCGCTCGGCCCTACCGGGCTTTCACCCCTTCGCAGCGCTAGGCCGGCGCCAAGGTTGAAAGGGCATTGAGGGCATAGGGAAAGGCCGCGCTTGTGCTATGGACTGTTTTTTGAAGAGGCATACCTTTGGCTGGGCAAAGCGCCTTGGCTTTAAAGGCTCTGTAAGCTAGTGCCTCAAGCCATAAATCCTTGCCACCCCAAGTTTCGTTCTTTTCCGCCTACTCTTCGTTAAAGAACCGCTCCTTTAGCTCGGGCTAAAGTCGCGAACCTTCGCCTTGATTAGCCGGAAAATAACTTCAACTTAAGTATCAGAGATTTATGACTTAAGGCACTAGAGCTTTGTACCCCGCTCACTGTCAACAATCTTTTAAAGGGTGCCAAGTTTCTGTGTCCAATGATCAGCCCATTCTGGGGCCGCACCCATCCTTGGCTACCGAATTGTTAGCGGACTAACAAATGTTCGTTTTTAAGTTTGCAATAAAACAGGTGTTTTATTGGATGACGGCTAAGGTGGGTTTGGTTTTCGTAAAAAAGAATCAATAAATAAGGGTTTAGGTAGATATTTTTCAAATTTAATTTGCCGGTTGTGGATTTTATCCCTAGGTTTGTCCCACAACAAAAACGCATCTGTAGCATGTCATTCAGCAAGTCCTATTTTTTCTTTTTTGGCTTTTACTTTTACGCACAACCGTAAAGGGCTGATAGATTTTGCTGCAACCGAGATAAAATTTAAAAGCCCTGCCGCAAGCAGGGCTTTTTTGCTTTCAGGAAGAAGGCCAAGACACGAAGCGTTTTCCGCGTAGCTGCTTCCCGTCTTTGCAAAGCCCCAACCGCAAAACCTAGCTTTCATGCCGTTCCTCCCTTTTGGCCAACCGCCAAACGGGCAGGCGCTGCCTCATAAGCAGCTCCTTATGAAAGCGCTTTTAACCCGCTTCGGAGAAGTGAAAAATGTAAGATGACCATGATACAACCACAAGCCGGCCGGGCTGCAACGGCAACCCCCAACAAGCTACCGCTCAAAGTCAGTATACAAGGCTATGCCGGCGCTTTCCACGAGATCGCGGCCCGGTACTGCTTTCAAGGGCAGCCGCTGGAAATCGTGCCTGCCCATACTTTCGAGGATGTGGTCCGGCAGGTAGAAGGGCAGGAGGAGGCAGATGTGGGGCTTATGGCCATCGAGAATACCCTGGCCGGCAGCTTGATGCACAACTATACCTTGCTCAACCAATCGGGCCTGAAGGTGACCGGGGAGGTGTTCCTCCGCATCAAGCAGAACCTTATGGCCCTGCCCGGGGTGGGCATCGGGCAGCTGCGGGAGGTGCATTCTCACCCCATCGCCATCGCCCAGTGCCGGGAGTTTTTTGCAGCCCACCCTCATATCCGTTTGGTGGAAACAGCCGATACCGCCCTTAGCGCTAAGGAGATTCAGGCCAACGGCTGGCCTCATGTCGGGGCGATTGCCAGTACGCTTGCTGCGGAAATTTATGGGCTTGAGATCATAGCTGCAGGCATTGAGACCAACAAAAAGAACCATACCCGCTTCCTCGTGCTGGAAAAAGGGGAAGCTGTGCTGAACGAGCCCAAGGCAAAAGTTTCCCTCTGTTTTGCAACGGACCACGAAGTCGGCAGCCTGCACAAAGTCTTGGCGGTCTTGGCAGCCTACAACGTCAACCTGACCAAGATACAGTCGGCCCCAATCATTGGCCACCCCTGGGAGTACCAGTTTTTTGTGGACTTTGTTGCCGAAGGGAAATTTGGCCACGAGCAGGCCATCGAGGCTATCCGGCCCCTAACGAGGAGCCTCAATATCCTTGGGGCTTACAATTGCGGCGACCACTTTGACTACTGAAACCAATTTTCAGAACCAGAACTGAAACGACGATCATGTCAACGACCCTGACTGAACAACCCGCTATGATTATTTCGCCGGCCAGCCGCTTAGGAGAGGTGAAGGAGTATTATTTTTCCACCAAGCTGCGGGAGATCGCCCAAATGCGCGCGCAGGGCCTGCCTGTCCTCAACCTGGGTATTGGGAGCCCTGACCTGCCCCCCGCCCGTGAAGTAGTGGATCGGCTGGTCGATGCGGTCACCCACAATGACGTGCACGGATACCAGAGCTACAATGGTGTTCCGGAGCTGCGGCAGGCATTCGCCCATTGGTATAAAACTTGGTTTGGGGCCGAGCTCGACCCAGAAGGGGAGGTCCTTCCGCTTATGGGCTCTAAGGAGGGGCTCATGCACATTGCCATGGCTTTCCTCGAGGCAGGGGACGAAGTGCTTGTGCCCAACCCCGGCTACCCGGCCTACCGGGCAGTGTCCAACCTGACCGGTGCCCGCATCGTTGAGTATCAGCTGGAAGAGGAGCGCAATTGGCTGCCCGACTTAGCTGCGCTGGAACAGCGGGGCCTCGGCCGGGTGAAGATCATGTGGATCAACTATCCGAATATGCCTACCGGCCGCCCTGCCGACCGCCGTTTTATGGAGGAGGCAGTCGCTTTTGCCCGTAGGAACGAAATCCTGCTGGTCAATGACAACCCTTACTCCTTCATACTCAATGGGGAGCAGTTTAGCATTTTCAGCATCCCTGGCGCAAAGGACGTTGCCCTGGAGCTCAACAGCCTCAGCAAAGGGCACAACATGGCTGGCTGGCGCATAGGCATGCTGGCGGGCCGGGAGGACTACCTCAAAGTGGTGCTCCGTTTCAAAAGCAATATGGACTCTGGCATGTTCAAACCGGTACAGCTGGCTGCTGTGGAAGCGCTCAACAGCCCTCCTTCCTGGTATGAAAACCTGAATGCGGTATACGCCGAGCGCCGGAAAACGGTCTTTCAGCTTTTCGATCTGCTGCAGTGCGATTACCAGACAGAACAGGTCGGTATGTTCGTCTGGGCCAAAATTCCAGACCGCTACGGCTCTGCTTACGAGCTGGCAGACGAAACGCTCTACAAGGCCCATGTTTTCATTACCCCGGGCGGCATTTTCGGCTCACAAGGCGGCCGCTACCTCAGGATCTCTTTGTGCAGCGATGGCGCATTGTACGAAGAGGCCATTAGAAGGGTACAAAAACTACAGGGCACACTATGAAACAGCCATTGACCATAGCAGTTGTTGGGGTTGGCCTGATCGGTGGCTCTTTGGCCATTACCCTCAAGGAAAATGGCTTTGCGGGCAGGGTCATTGGCGTAGACCAAAGCGCTGCCAATATTGACAAAGCCATACGCCGCCGCCTGATCGACGAGGGGCTGCCTTTGGCAGATGCTTTGCGCCAAGCCGGCCTGGTAGTGCTGGCTACTCCTGTGGATGCCATGGCCCGGCTTTTGCCGGAAACCCTGGGCTTAATCACCCCCGAGCAGGTCGTCATAGATGTGGGCTCTACCAAAGGGCAGCTGCTGGAAGCGGTAAAAGCCCACCCCAACCGGGGGCGGTATGTAGCCACCCACCCTATGGCTGGTACAGAGTTTTCGGGGCCAGAAGCGGCTGTGCCCAACTTGTTTGACCACAAATGTGCGGTCTTAGTGGATGTAAAGGATAGCGATGCGGACGCCCTCGAGCTGGTCAAGCGGATGTACGCCGGCATCCCTATGCAGCTGGTAGAGCTGGAGCGGGATGCCCACGATCTGCATTCGGCTTATGTTTCCCACATCTCCCACATCAGCTCCTTTGCCCTTGCCCTCACGGTACTGGAAAAAGAGCGGGACGAAGCCCGGATATTCGAGCTGGCCAGCGGAGGTTTTAGCTCCACCGTCCGATTGGCCAAGAGCTCCCCGGACATGTGGGTGCCCATTTTTAGGCAAAACCGGGATTATGTCCTAGACGTCCTCGATGAGCACATCAACCAACTGGCACGGTTCCGTTCGTTGCTCATCAAAAAAGATTTTGAAGCTTTCTATCAGCTGATAGAACAGGCCAACGACATCAAACGCATTTTGAAATAACTCTACAAACGCATAAAATTGATCATCATGGATATGAAGTTCCAACCTCTGCTCCAGGAAAAACCGGAGAACAAGCCCATCATCATTGCCGGGCCTTGCAGCGCTGAGACCGAACAGCAAGTTTTGCAGACTGCCCATGGCCTGGCAGGCAAAGGCGTAGACCTTTACCGGGCCGGAATCTGGAAACCCCGCACCCGCCCCGGCGCGTTTGAAGGGGTAGGTACAGAAGGGCTTAAGTGGCTGCGGCGGGTCAAGGAGGAGACGGGCATGAAAGTGACTACGGAAGTAGCCAACACACAGCACGTCTTCGAAGCCCTCAAGCATCAGATCGATGTGCTTTGGCTGGGCGCACGCACTACTGTCAATCCTTTTTCTGTGCAGGAAGTGGCAGACGCGCTGAAAGGCGTGGACATCCCCGTCCTCATCAAAAACCCTATCAACCCGGACTACAAGCTCTGGGTTGGGGCGATCGAGCGGATTTACAAAGCTGGCATCACCAAAATCGGCGTCATCCACCGGGGGTTCTCTTACCACGGGGAGACTAAATACCGGAATGTGCCGCGCTGGCAGCTCGCTATCGACCTCAAGCGGGAATTCCCCGACCTGCCTATCATTTGTGACAATAGCCATATCTGTGGGCGCCGGGATATCTTGCTCCCCGTTGCCCAAAAGGCACTGGACCTGAACTTCGATGGCATCATGACTGAAGTCCACCCCGACCCAGACAATGCCTGGAGCGATGCTGCGCAGCAGATCACACCTTCGCAATACTTGGAGCTGAAGGAGAAGCTGGTCTTCCGCCTGCCGACAACCGATGATATGGAGTTTTTGGAAAACCTGGAGCACCTGCGCCATGAGATTGACGAGCTGGACGAGGAGCTGCTCAACCTCCTTGGCGCAAGGATGAAGCTGGCTGAGCGCATTGGCGAGTACAAGCAGCGGAACAACATTTCCATCCTGCAGGCTTCCCGCTGGAACGAGATCCTGGAGCGTGCCGTCATCAAAGGCAAGATGAAAGGGCTGAGCGAAGAATTTGTGACCGTCCTCCTCAAGGCGGTGCACCAAGAGTCTATCAACCACCAGGAAAAGGTGATGAACGCTCCCGGTGCGGAGGCATAAACGCCGAATTGAAGAGGTTGGATAGCCCGCCCCCGGGCGGGCTACTTCCCCAATTGGCTCAATATTCTTTTACCCCTTGAGGCATAGCCAGCTGTTCGGTGCGGGAGGTATTCCCGGATAATGGCGCACAGCTCCTCCTGTAGTTCTGGGTAGGGCCGGGCAATGTGGGCTGCAATGGACATCGCTGTAGCCTGTATGGCGGTTTTGTCCTCTAGGTTGCCGATTACCCGTAGGCACCAATCGTACAATGGCCCGGCTGTCTCTTCGTCCACTGCGCCTACTTCCCGTAAGATAGCCTTCGCGATAGCCCGGTGCACGGCGTTGTGATGACTGGCCTTCTGCCATTCCTGAAGGGCCTGCCGCAGGTAAGGGCGGAACGCCCCGGGGTGGGCTTCTGTAAAGTGGTCTAGGGCCCAAGCTGCGCGCTGCGGCAGGGGCGGCTCCCCTTGGCAGATGCAGGCCCATAGGCGGTCAAAGGGGATACTGCCTTCGCTAATGAGCGCGGCTATGCGTTGTGCCTGTGCTTTGCTGTGCTCTGCCAGCAGCAGTCCGGTCAAGTCCATCTCCTAAGTTTTTGGTCAGCGCCTGCGTTTAGCTTTGCGCAGTACCTTGGGGCCGTACCAGAGCCAAAAGCCGGTGATCGTGAACAGGAGTAGCGCTCCGCCAAGGACAGTGGTGTAGAAAAGCTTGAAATAGCCGCCCCCTATGCCCAAGGGGCCTTCAATGATAGAGCCATCATGCAAGGCTTCCAGCCAGTCGGAATGCCTGACGGCAATCTGCAGGACCTCCCCGGTCGCTCCGTCTACCTGCACGCCGTAGTGGTTTTCTTCAAATTTGACTTTGACGATACCCTTTCCCGGGCGGACGTCAATCCTGTCGAGGGTATGCGGAGCCTGTTGTGGCTCGTGTGCGTCCATAGCAGCCAAGGCTCGGCGGCTGAGCTCGTGCATCGGCAGCCAATTGGCCAGCTCAGTATCAGTTCCTTTTTGAGTGTTGGGCAGGATAAGCCCGTTGCTGTGTTTTTTCCACCCCAGGAACAGCCCGGTAGCGGCGATGAGGAAAAAAAAGGCGAACAGGGCCGCCCCGGTAAGCCGGTGGGCCGTCCTGAAGGTCCTGAGCAGTTGAGTTTGCTGCTTTGTATCCATGCAGTCGGTTTGATACGTGGTAAATAGGCTCGGGCAGCTGCTTTATTCTACAGGCAGGCTCAGCTGCCACTTGACGGGCTTCATGACGAAAGAGCTCTGTACGTTGCCGATATTGTCTAGTGCGGCGAGCTTGTCCGCAAGAAAAGCCCGGTAGGCTTCTACGTCCTGTACGTGCACCTTGAGCAGATAGTCGAACATGCCGGCGATATGGTAGCATTCTGAGACCTCCTCAAGCGAGGCAATCTGACTCTCAAATTGCTCCAGGTATTCTTTGGAGTGCTCCTTGAGCTGTACGTTGCAATAGGCAACGAGCTTAAACCCCAGCAAATCGCGGTCTACTACAGCGGCATAGGCTTTGATATAGCCCGCCTCTTCCATTTTCTTGATCCGCTCGTAGATAGGCGTGATGCTCATGCCCAGGACTCCGGCAATTTCTTTGTTGGTTGCCTTGCCGTTGGCCTGAAGCATGGTCAGAATACGGCGGTCTATTGCGTCTAGGGCTTTCATTTGAGAAAAATTTTCTGTGGAATCAGGGTTTATAGGAGCTAAAAATATGCTTTTTTCTTTATCAAATGCAGTGCAAAGTGTTGTTTTCTTAGTCTAAATAGCTAGCTGGGTTTTATTTCTGGATTCGGGTAAATTTGTATGAAGGGGAGTGGGCATATAGCCAAGCCCCTGCCCAACCATTCAGAATCCAAATAAACAGCAACCTTATGCAGCAGCCTCCATTTAAGCCGGAAAGCCTGATGATGTCTTATGGCTACAAGCCGGAATGGTCTGAAGGGGCGATCAAGTGCCCTATTTTCCAAACCTCTACCTTCGTTTTCCGCAGTGCGGAAGAGGGCAAGGCTTACTTCGAACTGGCCTATGGCCTGCGGGAGCCCAACGAAGGGGAAGCCCCCGGGCTGATTTACAGCCGCCTGAACAACCCGGACCTTGAAATTTTGGAAAACCGCCTTTGCCTTTGGGATGGGGCAGAGGAGTGTGCCGTCTTCGAAAGCGGCATGTCTGCCATTTCTACTGCTATGCTGGCTTACCTTCAGCCGGGCGATGTGCTCCTATATAGCAGCCCGGTATATGGGGGCACAGCACACTTTATCACCGAGGTGCTCACCCGCTTTGGCATCCGGATTCAGGCTTTCCGCCCGGGGGAGAGCACCGCGGATATCCTGGAGCGGGCGCGCACGGAAGGCTGGGGGGATAACCTAGCGATGGTCCACCTGGAGACGCCTGCCAACCCGACCAACGCGCTGGTCGATATAGCGGCTATGCGGCGCCTGGCTGATCAGCTGGGGGAGCCCGGCCGCCGGGTCCGAATCAGTGTAGACAACACCTATATGGGGCCGCTCTGGCAGCACCCGCTCAAGCACGGTGCGGATTTGGTCCTGTACTCAGCTACCAAATATATCGGTGGGCACAGCGATGTGATAGCCGGGGCCTGCCTGGGCAGCCGGGAGGCTATGCAGCCTATCAAGGCGCTGCGCACCTTCTTGGGCAATATGGCTGGCCCTTGGACCGGATGGCTGTTGATGCGCAGCTTGGAGACGCTGAAAGTCCGCATGGAGCAGCAGTGCCGAAATGCTCAGGAGGTGGCTACCTTCCTAACGGGGCACCCTGCAGTGGAGGAGGTGAGCTATCTGGGGCTGCTCACCCCTGAGGATGGGCTGCAGTACCGGATATACAAGGCACAGTGTGCCGCACCTGGCGCTATGCTTTCGCTCAGGGTAAGAGGGGGAGAGCAAGAGGCTTTCGCTTTCCTGAACGCCCTGAAGCTGGTCAAGCTGGCTGTGAGCCTGGGCAGTACAGAGTCCTTGGCACAACACCCGGCGAGCATGACCCACATCGGTGTGCCGCAGGAGGAGCGCCTGAGAATTGGGATAACCGATAACCTGGTGCGGCTGTCGGTGGGCGTAGAGCATGTGAATGATTTGATTTGGGACTTGGAGCAAGCGCTCAATGCAGTATCCCGCTTACAGTCTGTTTCGTGAAGTGAGCAAATTAGGAAGGGGAGCGTTCCAATGTAAAAAGCTATGCCCGAATTGGACGCTTTCCTGCCTATTGCCGATTATAGCCTCATCGGCAACCTCCATACTACTGCTCTGGCCTCCAAAACGGGAGCGGTTGACTACCTGCCTTTCCCGCGTTATGATTCCCCTACTGTTTTTGCCCGCCTGTTAGACCGTGATAAAGCCGGTTTTTTGAGCTCCGCCCGCTCGATGGCGAAGTGCGCATTAAGCAGTTCTACCTGCCGGATAGGGTTGTGCTGCTCACCCGCTTCCTCTCAGAGACGGGCATGGTAGAGCTGACCGGCTATATGCCGGTGCCTGCTACCGAAGCGGGCTGTGCACTGGTGCGGACCTTGCGCTGCATCCGGGGTGGCCTCAAATTCCGGATGGCATGCGAGCCGCGTTTTGATTATGCCCGTCCCCGGCCGGTAGTGGAGCAGGAAAGCGAGCGCGAGGCCCGGCTTTGCCCGCCTGGGGAAGCCTATGGGCTTTGGCTGCTGGCAGAGGTGCCCATACAGGCAGTAGACGGGCAGGGTGTTGAAGCGGTTTTGGAAATAAAATAGGGCGATTGCATAGCTTATGTGCCCGGAGCGGAGCAGGAAAGGGCAAGCCGGCGCCCGCCGGCAGCATTCCGCGGCTTGGTCTTGGACAAGACCATCCGCTTTTGGGAAGGCTGGACCAATCAGACTTCCTACCGGGGGCGGTGGAGGGAAACGGGGCGCCGCTCTGCAATCACCTTGAAGTTGTTGACTTTGCAGCGGCACGGGGCCACTATTGCAGCTGCTACCTTTGGCCTTCCGGAGGAGGTAGGCGGGGAGCGCAATTGGGATTGCCGCTATGCCTGGGTGAGGGATACGGCGTTTACGATGTATGCTTTCCTGCAGTTAGGCTTCCGTGAGGAGGCCCGGGCGTTTATTCATTTGGCGCTGATCAGTGCGGCATTGCAGTTGGGCCACATGATGGACGGCGGGGTGCAATCGCCTGGCTGCGTGAGCGATGCGGAGGGGTGGCAAGCCCGGCAGGGCCGAGCGGATAGCGAGCCCCGGAGCGTAGCGCCCCTGCTACAGTGCTTTTTCAGGGCGCAGGGGCACGCCCCTACGATTATTCTACCTCTTTCCAGCCTAGCCCGCTTTGCACCAAGAAGGCTTTCCCATCGGCAGGAGGTGCGCCAAGGAGAAAATAATGATGCCCATGGCTGATGACTTCGTACCCTTCTGATCGATAGCCACTGCCCATACCTATGCCCCGGTGCCACCACCAATTCCCCCATTGTTCGAACTCAACGCGGATTTGCCCACTGCTGTCTCTGGCTGCTGTGGCCCCATCGGTAAGGCGAGTGAGGTTGTACTGTGCCACTTCGTGGATTTTGCCGGTGTAGGGTTGTTGCCGGATATAGCGCAGGGCGTCTGCAAAGGCATGGTCCTGGCCGCTGTAGTCGCGGAACAGCCCTATGCCCTGGTAGTTGTCGGGGAGGTTGAGGAGGTAGACCTCTTCGGCATGGTAGGAGTTGAACCCTTGCAGCAGGGCGTGGTACATTTGGTTGGCGACCTGCCATTTTTGGTTGGTAGACCATAGCAGTGCGGCAGAAGGCAGGAGGCAGATCGCTGCTGCGATGAGCACGGCGCGCCGGGCCAGCAAGCTGAGCAGGCTAATGAGGCCCAAGCTGAGGAATGCGCTGGGTAGGTAGCCGTAGCGGTCGTTTTCGACGAGGAGGGTAAAGTTGAAGTAGAGGTTGGATATGGGCAGAAGGCTGGCACCGTAGCAGAGGGCAGCCAGGAGGAAGAGTTTCAGGGCGGGTTTTTGCTGTCGGTAGGTACCGGCAATATACAGGAGGGCAGAGGAGAGCAGTGCCAGGAGCCCCCAAACTGCCCAGGGGTTGAGGAGGCCATTGAAGAGTGCGGCTTTCCAGGTGTGGGGCCAGTAGCGCGCGAAAAGGAGATGTTTGGCAGCGTAGCGCAGGAAGTTGGCGGCTACTTCTAGTGGCTGGAACCTCAGGTGTACTTCTGCCCCGTAATGCCCGACCCAGCTGCCGAGCAGGGCACGGTTGATGAAGAAGTAGCCTACGATGAGGGCGAGCTGAGGGGCGATGACTTTAAGGGCGTGTGCGGCCCGTTGCCCGGGCAAGCTGAGCAGGAGGACGGCATTGAGGGCAGGTATGATGAGGGCCAGTTCGAAGGTGAAGAGGGCGGGGAGGAAACAGGCCATTATGGCCAGCCAGGTTTTGGGGTTTGGGCGCTCAGCCCATTTCAGGGCGAGCAGGCCGGAGCCGAGGGCAGCGGCAGTGACGAGGAGGAAGTTTTGGGCGACCCGCCAGGTAACAGGCTCGGAGGCGTAAGGGGAGAGGAGGAACAAAAGGCTGGCAAGAGGGGCAATGGCTTGCGGGCGGGCGTGGCCGAGGCGCAGCAGCCACCGTTGGGCGAGCAGGAAGAGCAGCACGCCATTGAGGGCGTGCAGGCTGGTTTGGAGGAGGTACCAGGGAATGTGGGCTGTGCCGAACAAACTGTACATGCCGTAAAGGATGGCATTGAGCACTTGTTGTAGGGCGGGGAAGCCGAAGCAGTCCCATATACCTGCCGGGCCTTGCCCATCAAAGCGCCCCAAGAGCCCGGTGAAGTCGGTGACAAAGCCGGCGGTGCGTGTGGGCAGGTAGAAGGCCTGCACGAGGGCGAAGGCAATGAGGTACAGGGTTCCGGGGCGCAGGTTTTTCATAGTTGGCGGATTGGAGGGGCAAAATACCAAATTTTGGGTGGCGAATAACCTTGTAGGCTCAGAGGAAGGTCTTTCACCAGGAAGGTGTCTCAAAAAGCGAAAACAAATGAGAATCTCATCTTTTTCCGCTTTTTGAGACACTTTTTGACATTGTCGATACGGCTTTCGCAATAGTACCAAGCCCTCTAGCCTGCTTATAGCAGATATGGACAAACGCACGCCCACGGTTTATGCGGAAGCCTTCTACGCTATGCCAAAGTAACGGACAGGTCTATGACGAGGACGACGGCGTTGTTGCCTACAAGCATAGTGCCCAGAGAACTGGCGGGTCATTGTAAAAAACGGAGATGATGCTGTCTGGCGGCACGGTGCCCTATGTGAGGTGGTGCCGCTGGATGCGCCAAATATCCGCCTGGAATATTTTAACGGAACATGGCCTGGGCGTTATCAGATATTGGGCGCAGGGTGGCTGAACCTATGGGCGGTATAGATGCCACAGCCGGCGGGGAGCTGTTTTGAAGTGGGAGTGGGGGGCTTACGGTGGGCTGTATCGTGCAGTATGCCGGGGTCGGTGAGCGAGGTACAGGTCGTGGCACTGGAGCAGCAGATGCGGTCGCCTCGGGAAACGAGCCATACATCCGGCTCTGGCAACAGGCTGAGAGTTATGGGCAGCCGTTCAGTAAAAGAAAACAGGTGCAGAGTAGTATAGCCTGCCGCTCAGGGTGCTTATGGATAAGAAGTAATACCCGCTTGAAAGGTTGGGGAGTGCAAAGTGTAGCGTGTGGGCAGGGGTGAATAGTTCCTCTAGTACGATGCCCCCCTGTGAGTTGGCCAGCATTATTGTCAAAGGTTCCGCTGTTGGATCGATGCAAAACAGGTCCAATTGTTTTTGGGCAGGGTTGGCAACCCTAAATAGAGGTATTCCATTGGGATAAGGCATGAATAGGGTTAAAGATTGACTGTAAGTGTATTGGCCATCATAGTCGACTTGCTTCAGGCGGTAGTGCCAACGCCCAGGCCCGGGCAGATCTGTCCATTCGTAGTACTGCATTTCCTGGGTAGTACCTTTGCCTGTAACCTGCCCCAAGGCTTCCCAATAGCGCCCTTCTGGGCTGCGTTCAATTACGAAGTGGCAGTTGTTAAGCTCTTGGGCAGTGGACCAGGACAGCAGCGCTTGATGGTTGTTTTCCCTCAGGGTGAAATGGTGCCAGAGGACCGGCAAGGGGGCGCTTGCCGTTGTAAAGGACAGGTTGTCGAGCCGAGATGGGTCATCCGCATCGTGAAAGTACCGCATGCCATTGATTAAAGTAGGGTTGGCCGAACCGGCCGCGTTAGTGTCTAAACCAAGGTTGACATCTTGCAGGCTGCCTGGGGAAAAGGCCGTACCGCTATCTGTCAGGTTTTGGATGGTAACGGAGACCGCCCCCGCCCCATCATTGGCACCCAGGTCTATGCTCAGTGATACATGTAACCACTTTTGGTTGTTATCAGTAGCGAAGGTATAGGTAGCCCTATCTGAATGCCCTGGCCCTTTGATGGCCATTTTGCCATCAGACCGCCTGTACAGCAGCCCTATAGTAACCTCACTGTCTTGGATGTGCCCGTCATCATTAACATCATACCCTAAGGTAAAGGAAGCGTCCCAGTAATTGATTTCGAGGTCATATTCAATGGTGATGACGCTCCCCTCAGAAAAAAAAGGTAGGCTCCAGTTGCCATCATTAATGCGGCTGAGGTATAGGAGTCGACTACCACCGCCTGCATCCGCTTGTAATACGCGCGAGCCGGTATAAAGCCCCTCAGAGGAGACGTCTGCAACTACAGCCCCGTTGATGCTTGCCCCTCCAGTGGCTAGTACCTGCCAGTTGTCTTGCCCATTCAGGCTGCCCAAGGCCAGGCTTTCAAAGTCATAGGTTACTGTAGAGGCTTGGGCGGGTGAGGACAGAGCGGATAGACAGCAAAGAATGAAAAAGATCATAGCTAAAAGCGTTCAAAAAAGTTAGTAAGGTGCAAACAGCCAGCTGCTGTTCAATAAGCTGTTTTAGTTTTCTGAAGGGAAGCGCCCCCATATCATAAGAGACGGTGTGAGGCTCAGTTGAAGGCGATCACCTCCAATCTTGAGGGGCAGGTGCAAAATGGAGATTGACTTTAAAATCACTATTATTTTACTGCATCTTCCGATGAGAATTAAACCATAATGCTTGTTGTAAATATTTGATAATAAATGAGTTGTGTTTATAGGGGGCAAAGGTTTTCTTGTTTCTGGGTTTTAGGGTATATTGCTGAGGATAAATATGCACAGCGGTACAACACACATCTTATGCTGTTCCCAGTTCTTTTTGTAAAGAGCTTAAATTAACGGACGAGCCGATGAGGACTGTTGTTGCATTTTTTTTAATCTGCATAGCCCCATATTCCGCCCACGCAAATTGCCAGGCAGCAATCAAAAAGATACCCGTAGGTTGGGAAGCAGGCCGGTTGATTTCACATATTGTTGAGGTGGATGCCAAGGGGGAAGAGGATGTCGATTGCTTACTGAGCTACTACCATCAATTGTTTGTGAAGCCTGCCCCTCTTTCTTTGGAGGCGCAGTACTACTATAACCATATTGCTAACCGATCCACGCGGAGCGGGGCATATGATACGGCTATGCACTACGCTCAGTTGGCACTCCGCTGCGATTCACTACTGGCAGACTCCTTTTATCTGTCAGCAGACCTTGGCCTGTTGGCCAACATACATCTCTCGCAGGGAGAATTTGAAACGGCCATCGATTATTATCAGCGATCGCTGCGGGTGTTAGACAAGGAAAAGCATCCTGCTAATGCCTTGTCCATGTTTGCTAACCTTGGCATTGCATACTCTAGGACAGCGTTTTACGAAACAGCGTTACAATATTTCCAAAAGGCGATGCAATATGGAGAAAAAGTAAATACTCCTTATGCCCGTAGGAGCAGGACTGTCACCCGTCTGAACGTAGGGATTGTTAATAAGCATCAAGGGGAGCTCAAGGCTGCTATTGAAGTATTTTCTTCGCTTATCGATACAGCCCGCCAATACGAGTACCCTTATTTGAGCTACCTTGCTCATTTGAATATTGCCAAGGTTTACCGTTCAATAGAGCGCACAGAGCTTGCTCAAAGTCATTTGGACACCGCACTCTTTTGGGTAGGACAGAAAGGGCTTGCTCCGGGGCCTACGCTGATCGAGAGCCTTTTTTTGGCCTATGAAGCCAAAGAATGGGAGCGGCTTAACGCCTTATTGGAAAAATATGGAGCCCAGTATACTTTAGAAGAACGAGCTTGCGACCCGGGTTGGGCAATTTGGAAAAGCCGCATTTTGAGCCATACCGAAAATAAGTATCAGAAGGCTTTGGAGCTGCTAAACAATGCTATAGCCTGCAATGAACGCTACTCTGATGAGGGGAGTGAATTGTACGAAGTACGCAGTGAAGTATATCAATTGGCAGGGGAATTTAGGCAGGCGCTGGAGGATTTTACCCAGGCTGCAGCCATTCGCGACAGCCTCACCCGGCGCAGCAACCTCCGTATACTTGCTGACATGACAACTAGTCAACGTGTTAAGGAATACCAGGATCAGCTGCTGAAAAAAGAGGCAGAACAAAGGTGGCTGAAAAAGCAACAAGCTTATATGCGTTTTTTGACTTCGTGCCTTGCCGTGATACTGATATTGCTCTCTGTGCTATTTTATTTCTTCCGGCAGAGGATGCAGCTGAGAAAACAGATGCTCGAGGACCGGCAGCAGCAACTTGAAGACCAAAACCAAGCCAAAAGCGCAGAGCTAAGCCTACAAAAAAAACGGCTACTGGCACAGTCGGTCCAAGCCAACCGGCTAAAGGCAAGGGTGCTCGAAGCGTGCGAGAAGTACCGGCGCAATCCGGATATGCTCAAGCGGCGCGTAGAAATGGCTTTTAATGCTACTCCTCGATGGGAAAACTTTTTACTCGAATTTAATGACAACTTTCCAGGCTTTATCGCACAACTTCAAAGTGCCTACCCCAATATATCTCAAAGGCAGTTTCAATATCTTGTTCTGATTGCATTAGGCTTTACCAATCAGGAGATTGGTGAGGTCCTTTACGTGACGCAAGGAGCTGTGGAAAAAGCGAAAGCCCGGATTGCAGAAACGCTCCAACTAGACAATACCCGACAGCTCTCCAGCTTTTTGACAAAATGGCTTTACAAGGCACCTTAGTGCCAGATTACCACTCCCCGCCGGCACCGCCACCTCCGGTCAGCCCGCCACCGAAACCGCCGAAACCGCCGCCGCCGAAACCGCCCCAGCCATCGCTGCTGCCGCCGCCGCCCGGCCAGCCGCCACCGCCGCCACGGTAGCCACCGCCCATGGGGAAGGGGAAGAAGAACCAGCCGCCACCGCGCCGGCCTCTGCGCCGCCTGCGGTCCATATCATAGCGGCCGCCACGGTAGTAGCCGCCGTCGTCATCGTCGTCGTCTCCACCGCCGCCCCGCCTGCTTAGGAAGATGATGATGAGCACTACCAGGATGATGATGAGCAGGGTAGGTATCCCCCCTTTGGCTTTTTTTTGCTGCCCGCGCTGTGGGGTATCGTTGATGTACTCCCCTTCGCCCAGCTCCATGATGGCGCTAGTGGCCCGGTCTAGCCCACGGAAATAACGGCCTTCCCGGAAATTGGGGGTGATGATCTGATCGATGATCCTTTTGGACAGGGCATCAGGGAGGAAGCCTTCTGCCCCATAGCCCGTGACGATACGCACTTTCCGGTCCGCTTTGGCAACGTAGAGCAGTACGCCATTGCTGTTTTCCCGGCTGCCGCCTATACCCCATTTTTCGAAATAGGCCAGCCCCCGGCTAAAGGGGTCCGCTCCGTTCAGTGCCGTTTCGGTAACGACTACGATCTGAGTGGATGTCCGGCGGGCGTACTGGCTCAGTTTGCCCCCGAGCTGCTCCACTTCCTGCCGGCTGAGCAGGCCGGCATAGTCATTGACTAAGAAGCCCGTGGGCTCAGGCACTGCTTCTTGTGCCAGAGCGGGGGCTGTAGCAAGCAAGAGGGCCGAGAATAAAAAATAGACAGCGCGTTTAGCTGTAGGAAATGTCATCGGGCAGTTCGTTTTCATCATCAGATTGGTAGGGGAAATAGGCTTGCAGCTTCTCGCCTGCTTTGAGGATTGCGGCACATACCCCTCCGGCAAAATCGCCGGTTTTGAAATGCTGCAGCATCAGGTCGCGCTCCTCGTCCCAGAAGCCCTCAGGCACTTTTTCGTTGATGCCCTTATCGCCAATGATGGCGAATTTGCGCTGTTGGGGGGCAATGAAAATCAACACCCCATTGCGGGCTTCTGTCTCGTGCATGCGCAGCCTTTGGAAGGTGCGGGCTGCTACCTCAAGTACATCGCCCTTGAGCTCGTCTTCTAGGTGCACGCGTATCTCACCTGAGGTATTGCGCTCCGCTTCTCGTATGCTGGCAATGATGCGCCCTTCTTCTTCCGGGCTGAAAAACTGGACCATGTCCAAACCTTAATTTAGATGGGTGCCCGGGCAGCGAGCGTAGGGCTGCCCGGGCAGGAATGCCCTGGGCAGGGCAAGGGTTAAAACTCGACTTTCGGGGCGTTCTGTGCGCCGGCTTCTGCCTCAAACTGTGCGCGCTGATCGAAGCCGAACAGGCCAGCGAAGAGGCTGCCCGGGAAACGGCGTACTTTTTTGTTGTACTGGGTCACAACATCGTTGTAGCGGTCCCGCTCCACCTTGATGCGGTTTTCGGTCCCTTCGAGCTGCACCTGGAGCTCCCGGAAATTTTGGCTGGCCTGCAGCTGCGGATACTGTTCTGAAACCATGAGGAGGCGCCCAAGGCTCTGGGACAACTGCCCCTGTGCCGCTTGGAACTCCTTCATTTTTTCAGGGGTCAGGTTGGAGGGGTCGATATTGATGCTCGTGGCTTTAGACCGCGCTTCAGTAACGGCGGTCAGCGTTTCTTTTTCAAAATCGGCTACGCCTTTGACGGTCGCCACCAGGTTGGGGATGAGGTCGGCCCGGCGTTGGTAGGCGCTCTGCACCTTGCTCCAGGCGTTTTCAGTATTCTCATCCATATCCACAAAGCTGTTGTAGCTGTTGCAGCCGCCAACGAATAGCATCAGGCCTAAGCCGATAAGCACAATAGGGAGAACAAATGATCTCATTTTCAGTAATGGTTATTTTGGTGAAAGGATCGGCATTTTGCCGCTTCAATACAAAGGTAATCGGTTGAATGGACAAAATCCTAGACGAAGCTCCGTCTACTGCCCGATGTAATCTTGAACAACTTAGGACGGGTTAAGGCCGCAATCGAGCACATATAACGCGCCTCAGGAGGCAGAAGGCTTTTGGAAAGCGGCCAGCAGGGCCTCCGCTGCTTGAAAGGAAGATTGCTTTCCTTCCTTGACGGCTTCCTCTAGAGGGCTGAGCAGTTTTTTTACTTCCGGGTGGGCGTAGAAAAGCGCTTGCAGTGCGTGGTTGATGGCCTCGCGCAGCCAGTATTGGGCTTGTTGTTGGCGGTTGCGCTCAAAGGCCCCACTCTGCCGGGTATGTTCTACAAAGCGGGAGATGGCCTGCCAAGCTTCCCTAACCCCCGTGCCATCAATGGCAGAACAGATTTCTACCCTTGGTACCCATCCATTTTCCTTGGGCGGGAAGAGGTGGAGGGCGTTGCGGTATTCTTGCTTAGCGCGTTTGGCCAGCGGAAGCCTTTCGCCATCTGCTTTGTTGACGACGACGAGGTCTGCCATCTCAACGATGCCCCGCTTGATGCCCTGCAGCTCGTCTCCTGCGCCCGGCAGCAGTAGCAGTAAGAAAAAGTCGGTCATGGAGTGGACGGCGATCTCTGATTGCCCCACCCCTACAGTCTCTACCAGTATGGTATCGTAGCCGGCTGCTTCGCACAGCAGGATGGCTTCCCGTGTTTTGCGGGCTACGCCGCCCAGGGACTGGCCTGCCGGCGAAGGGCGTATAAAGGCTTCCTCCTTACGGGACAATTCCTCCATGCGGGTTTTATCCCCTAAAATGCTGCCATGGCTGACCTGGCTGCTAGGGTCTACAGCCAGCACAGCTAGCCGTTTGCCTTGCCCAATGAGGTATTGCCCAAGGGCTTCGATGAAAGTGCTTTTGCCCACCCCGGGGGTGCCGGTAATGCCAATGCGTACGCTCTGGCCGCTATGCGGCAGGCAGGCATCGAGGATCTGCTGGCCTAATTCCTGGTGTGCTGGCCGGGTGCTTTCCAGCAAGGTGATGGCCCGGGATAGGGCGACCCGGCTTCCGGAGCGGATCCCTGTAACGTAGTCTTCCAAAGCCCAGGCGGCCCGATGCCGTTTTTTTAGGTTGGGGTTGAGGCTGCCGGGCTGGGCGACGCCTTTGGTCGTCTTGGGCTGGGTAGGGCGGTCAGGAGTGGGCATGAGGAAGTGGATTTACGACTGGTAAGAAGGTTTTAACACCTTTTTTAAACGGTACAAGAAGTGTTAAATTTATTTTTAAGGGTATTTTCAAATGTGTTTTTCATTGTTTGTTAGGTTTTTGTGAAAAAATAAAACGTTAAGGCTGGCAGTTGCTGCTGGTACGGTGTTAAACCTAGGTATACGAAACATAAGGGCTTGTGCAGGCCCTAAAGAATGTGCTTTTTTACATCAGCCCAATGGAAGAAAATGCACTGGGCCTGCTCATAGAAACGGCAAACCAACACCGTTGCCGCCTTTCCCGAGGAGCACCTAAAACCCAAAATTTCCTGTTTTCAAGCTTTTTTCAAGGCTTGCCTGCCCCGGCCAGCTACGTGATTATTCCTTCACCGGGTAGTTGCCGCTGACTCTCTTTACAGCCGGGGCGGCAGGTTCTTTTGCTCGGGCGCCAGCCCGACTACTGTTCTTACTGAGGCTTGCCCCCGCCTTAACGGTATGGGGCCTGCCCCTGCCCAAAGGCAGGTGCCGCTATGCTGCGGGGCTCGCTGTCCGCTCGGCCCTAACGGGCTTCCCACCCCTTCGCAGCGCTAGTCCGCTGCCATCATGAAGCTAGACCCTGCGGCATCTTGGGCCATACCTTTTTACTTCCCTTTAAAAGAGGGCTTGCGTTTTTCGAGGAATGCATTGACCCCCTCTGCATAATCTTCCGTTTGCCCGGCTGCGGACTGCAGTTGGTCCTCTATATCCAGCTGCCGGTCAAGATCGTTGGACAGAGCGTAGTTCAGGGCGCGCTTGGTCAGCCCCAGGCCAGTAGTGGGCATTTGCGCCAGTTGTTCAGCAAGTGCATAGCTGGCCTGCTCAAACTCGTCATCTGGAAAAAAGTTGTAGATCATCCCGAGCCGCTCAGCCTCTACGGCCGGCACTTTATCGCCCAGCATCATAAGGGCAGACGCTTTTTGGAAACCGATCAGGCGGGGAAGGGTGAAGGTGCCCCCACTGTCGGGGATGAGGCCTATTTTGCTGAAAGCCTGGATGAAAGAAGCAGATTCGGTGGCGACTACTACATCACAAGCTAAGGCGATATTGGCCCCTGCCCCTGCTGCTACCCCGTTCACAGCGGCTACGATGGGCTTTTCTATGGCCCGGAGCCGCGTAACGATGGGGTTGTAATGCTCAGTGAGGATAGTGGTCAGCGCAGGGCCATCTTCTGCGACAATTTCCCCCAAGTCTTGCCCTGCTGAAAAAGCTTTGCCTGCCCCGGTCAGGTAAATGGCCCGGACTTCGTCATCTGCTTTGCAGTCATCGAGGGCAGCTTGCAAAGCCAGTGCCATCTCTCGGTTGAAGCTGTTGTATTTTTCCGGCCGGTTCAGGGTGATGCGGGCGATACCGGCCTGCTTTTCAAAAAGTAGGGTGCTCATTGGTTTTATTTTGCCCCCAAAATAATAAGTTGCTGGCAAATGGCTGAGCTCAGGCGGTTCGTACTTTTGCCGGGCCCTAATGGCACTTGAAATAATCGAAAGGCTCGCGGCAGTCGAGGCAGCGGTACATGGCTTTGCAGGCAGTAGACCCAAATTGGCTGACCAGCTCGGTATGTACGGACCCGCACTGCGGGCAGGCCACTTCCGGCTGCTCCGCGAAGAGCGCGCCCTTATCTGCTGTTCCGTTCACAGGAGGGGCGATGCCGTACGCCAAAAGCTTCTGCCGGCCGCGCTCGGTCATCCAGTCGGTGGTCCAGGCAGGTTGCAGCACAGTCGTCACTTTTACGGGGGCCACCCCGTGCTCCTCCAAGACCGCCCTGATGTTCACTTCGATCGTGTTCATAGCTGGGCAGCCAGAATAAGTAGGAGTGATGACGATTTCGGTCAGCCCATCGTCGTGCAGCTTCACGTCGCGCACAATGCCAAGGTCAGTTACCGTGAGCACAGGTATTTCGGGGTCGCTTACCGCTTCGAGCACGGCCCAAATAGCAGCAGTAGTTAGGGTTGGCATACCTTTTTCTTTATCAAACAAACATTTGTTCGTATGGTTGGCGGTGCTGCTGTTTTAGCGGCTGCCCATGGGGTTTACTTTTCTTTCAGCCTGTAGTTGAAGGTCAGCACCACACTGCGGGTCTGCCGCCATTGGAATACCGACTCGGCCTGGTAGTCAGGGAGGTCAACGATAACGCGCCGTTTGCGGGTGTTGAAGAGGTCGCGCCCAGTGAGGGTGAAGGTGCCCCGGCCTTCGAAAGTATCAAAGGAAAGGGCGAGGTCGAGCATATAGATAGACAGGCGCCGGCCTTGGGGCGTATTCCTGGGCGCCCGGTAATCGAAGGAGGCCTGAGCTTTCCAAGCCTCTCCAATTTTGACTTTTGAAGCAATCTGGCCGTCCCAGCTGAAAATGTCAGCGCTGTAGTCCTGTCCCTCGAAGCTGCCGTTCACGAGGGCCCGGTAGAAATTGAGATCGGAAGTGATGTCCCATTGTTCTGTGAAGTTGTAGGAGAAGTTGAGCTCCACGCCATAGGCATCCCTTTCAGCCAGGTTGACGGGGTAGATGATAGTGGTACCGTCTTCTGCGGGGAGGGTAAGGCGCTCGATGACGCCTGTAGTCCTTCGGTAGTAGATACCAGAGAGAAAAGACCCTTTGTCCATATATTTCAGGAAGCCGGCCTCAAATGCATGGGTGAACTCTGGCCTTAGGTTAGGGTTGCCGATGTTGTTGTTCCTGGGGTCGTTGTAGTTGGAAAAGGGCAATAGCCTGCGGAAGTAGGGGCGGCTCAGGCGGCGGCTGTAGCTGAGCTGCACTTGGTCTTTGCCAGAGATTTTATAGGAAAGGGAGGCACTGGGGAACAGGCTGAGGTAGTCTTGGTCGTTGGAAACGCCGGATCGGAGCAGTGCGGCGGTAATATCGGAGAGCTCGGCGCGCAGCCCGGCCTGCAGCCCAAAAGCGCCAAACTCGTGCCCGCCGATGAGATAAGCTGCGTAGATGTTCTCGGTATACTCCAAGGCGTCATTGAACTCCGGCAGGGGTTCAAAAGCGCCTGCGGCCTCTTCTTCCACAAGGAAGTCGTTGTTGACGGTGCGCAAGGCAGCTCTTAGGCCGGCCTCTACTTTTGAGCTTTCGCCTAAAGGGCGTATATAGTCGGTCTGCAGAAGGATGTTGGCCTCATCTTCGGTATTCCTGGAGCGCTGAATCAGCGGGGCGCTCTGATCACTGCTGCTTTGCCGGTAGCCGGCCAGCTCGGTATCATCATCGAGGATGTACTTGAAGTCTATGGTCCAAGAGTGCCCTTCATCCCCCCCGAACACCTTATTGAAGTTGAGGGCAGTCTCGAAGTTATGGTCGCGCTCCTCCTCTTCGGTCTCCCGCCGGGTGGTGAGGATAGGGTTTAGGCTGGCATCGAGGTCTTGGTATACGATACTGGCATCGGTGACGTCTTCGCCAGTGCGGTAGAGCACCGAGCCGGTCAACGTGGCTCCGGGGGAAAGGTACCAGTCAGATCCAAGCTGCAGGTAGCCGCCAAGCCCGCCCCGCAGGCGTTCTGTCTCACTGTTGAACGCACTGCTGAGCAGGCCGCCGTCAAAGAAGCGCTGCTCTGAGGTGCCGCCGCCGGGCGATTTGCGGTAGTCTATGCCAAAGTTGGAAAAAAAGTTGAGGTCTTCCTGCCGGTAGTTGAGGCTGTAGGAGCCGCCAAAGTTTTGGGGGTAGCCTGCGGTGAGCCCGAAAGAGCCATTTACGCCTTTCTCTTTATTTTTTTTCAGGATGATGTTGATGATGCCGGCCTCCCCTTCTGCTTCGTAACGGGCAGAAGGGTTGGTGATGACTTCCACCCGCTCGATGATATCCCCCTGCATCCGCATCAGGGCTTCCGTCTCGCCGGCGCTCATCAGCCCTGAGGGTTTGCCATTGACGAGGATGCGGACGCTTTGGCTGCCTCTAAGGCTGATATTCCCTTCAGGGTCGACATTGACAGCGGGCACTTTGTCCAGGATATCAGCGGCGCTGTTGCCCGCATTGGTCAGATCTTTGCCAACGTTAAAGACCCGCCGGTCTAGTTTGAGCTCCATCTGACTGCGCTCGGCAGCTACTTCTATTTCCTGAAGGGCAATGGCATCGGGCCGCATGCCTATAACCCCAAGCGCTGCCGGCCCATCGATGGTTATCCCTTCCAAGGTTTTGTCTGCGTAGCCAACGTACTGGAAAACAGCGTAGTACTGGCCTTTGGGCAAAGAGAGCTCAAAGCGGCCGTCGTCTTGTGTGAGGCTGCTGCCTGCTGTTGTGCTGTCAGGGAGTTGGAAGAATACGGCTGTAGCGTACGGCAGAGGGGTTTGCGTTTCTTGGTCTGCTAATAGGCCTGATACCGGATGGCTTTGAGCAACAATTGAGGAGGTGCCCCAAAGCAGGGCAAATGCGAAAAGCAAGGTGTGGCAGTAGTCGTTATTCATAGTTTCATCACTGGTTTTCAGTGGTGTAACAGTGATTTGCCAGAAACGATTACTTAAACCGGTGGTTTTCTGAAGATTCTGCCTGGCCCGTTGTGGATCGTTAACGGGTAGGCGGTTTGTGGCAGGGCATGGGCGAAAGCAGGGGGCACTGGCCTAAATGGCATAGGCTTTTTTGAGATTGCCGGCTTTTGCGGGGGCACTGGACAAGCGATGCGAAGGGGTGGGAAGCCCGTTAGGGCCGAGCGGACAGCGAGCCCCGTAGCGTAGCGGCCCGAAGCCTCAGGCGAGGGTGGCCCCAAGCTTGACGGCAGGTGCAGGCCCCAAACAGGAGAGCTGCTTGTGCGTGCCAGAGCGCCGGTGTGTGCTATAGGGTTTTGGTCAGATTGAGCGTTTTTATGGCATTCAGGAAGCTGCGGGCAAATGCAGGCATGTTGGTATAGTCTAGGGTTTGGGTGGGGAAGGAGAGCTGGGGGAAGAACGGTTTGTTCCCCTCCACTATGCGGAGTATAGCGCGGCGTATATTGCGTTTTTGGAGTTGCCCATTGTGGCCGGTGAACTCGTTTTGAAAGCCCAGGCTTTGAAAATAGGGCTCCTCAGCGATTTGGTAGTAAAGGTGGAATAGGTCGCGGTCGGGCTTGGGCACGGCATAGTTGAAAAGGCAGAAACCGACGATATAGCCGGGGATAGCAAGCGCCATTTGCTGGTGCCCATGCTCGAGGTACCAGTCCATGTGGTAGAGCTCGCCTTCAATGATTGCCGCTACCCGGTCGTGGTTGACGGTATGGGTGATGCCGAAAGTGCTTTTGCCGCGGTACATCTCGCGGAAATAATCAGAAGGGGGGCGCTCGAGCAGGCCGTGCAGCCCTTTGCAGAGCGCTTCGTTTTTGGCAGCAGTGGTCTTTCCGTTATTGGCGTAGTACTTCCGCTGCAATTTTTCCAGGGTCTCCATCATAAAGCCCTCCGGCTTGATGAGGTAGTCGAGCCGGAAGATGAGGTCGAGCAGTAGATAGCCGTAGCTGCTGGCGTAACGGTTGCGGTCGAGGCTGCCGTTTTCCGCTTCGTTGAGCGTGGCTTGCAGTTTTTGTTTGATGAACTCGTACTTCGCCAGTTTTTCTGCTTCCGGCAGGGCTTCGAGGTGGGTGGTCTCTACAGGCTGCAGGCTTTGGAACTCTTCGAGGAGCAGGTCGTCCTGTTTATCAGCTTTAAGGGCGACTTCCCGGAGGGCGTAGTAGAGCTTGTAGGGCGAGCCGTCGAGGGTGTAGGTATCGAAAACGAGGACAATATTGCCGGAGGTGTCGAGGGTGAACCGGCCGTATTTGAGGTGGAAGTTGTGTTCGAGGAGCTGGCGCAGCAGCCCGATATTGAATGATTCTGCTTGCACCACCGGGGCTTCTACCCTTACTTTCTGTGGCGTAGCGAAGCCCGAGAGTTTTTTGGACCCTTGGTAGATTTCGAATTTCAGCCCCCCTTTGGCCCGCTCCCACTTCACGTTGTCTTCGTCTTCATCTCTGAGGTAGATTAGGAATTGCTCATAGGCTTGCAGGAAGTCATCATTTTCGAATAGGGCCTGGGCTTCATCCCAGGCTGCATAGCAGGCAGGGGCTTTGTAAGCGTCCGTGTACCTGCCGAACCGGATGGAAGGCTGTTGCTGATGCGAATTGTCCGCTCCGAATAACCACTTGAATAAAGCCATGTGATGAGATTTAGGCCTGTGGGCATGCTGTTCTGCAATGTCGACAACCTGCCTGCCAATAGCGCGAAAAATACTACATTTAGGGCGTAATGAAAAACAGGACTTTCCGCCCGGGGCTTGATGCTTATTTCCTGCCGGTGGAGCTGCCGGAAGAAATGCCGGCAATCCGCTACGGGCGGCCTGTGCTGGCTATGGGCTCCTGCTTTGCCAGTGAAATGGGGGAGCGGCTGCAACGGTATAAGTTCGAAGTCTGCCTCAATCCTATGGGGATCATGTACCATCCATTGGCGATAGCAAAGGCTTTCCGTTACTTTTCAAGCGTAGAGGAGCTGGAGGCGGGCTCTTTGTTCGAGAGCCAGGGCATTTGGCAGCACAACGATTTTCATGGCAGCCTGGGCCATTTCGACCGCACGGTTGCTTTGCAACAGATGCAGGGCGCCATCGAGCAGGGGCGAAGGGGGCTGGAAGCTTCGGAAGTGGTCTTGCTCACGCTGGGCACAGCATTTGTGTACGAAGACCTTGCCAGCCAGGCTGTTGTGGCCAATTGCCATAAGCGCCCCTCCGGCAGTTTCCGGAAATTTAGGCTGGGCCCAGATGATGTGGCCAGGGCCCTGCGGGAGGTTTATGAAGCCTGTGCTGGCCGGGAGCTGCTGCTGACGGTGAGCCCGGTACGGCATGCCCGGGACGGCCTTATTGAGAACCAACGTTCGAAAGCGGCTTTGCTCCTTGGGGCAGAGGCCGCAGCGGCCTGGCCCGGCGTATTCTATTTCCCCTCGTACGAGCTGCTGATAGACGAGCTGAGGGACTACCGCTTTTATGATTCAGACCGGGTGCACCCTACACCGGAAGCTGCTGATTATATTTGGGCGGCTTTGGTAGAGGCTGCCATGGACCGCCCGGCCCGTTTACAGATGGCAGCGGTGGGCAAGTTGTTGAAGCGGCTGCGCCACCGCCCTTTATTTCCCGGCAGCCCGGCTCACCGCGAATATCTTGAGCTGTGCCTAGAGAAAATCGCTGAGCTAAGGCAAGCCTTCCCTAGGCTGGATTTTTCGGCAGAGGCCGCAGAGGTAGAGCAGGCCCTCCGCCAATTTTTTTAACCGACCAAAAGATCAACCATCACAGATGAATAAGACGATCCACTATGCGGGCATTGTACTTTTTACATTGCTGGCCGTGTATACCGGGTATGATATGGCTCGGCTTGGCGGGCTTGGCCAGTTATGGGGGTACCGGCCGTTATGGTGCCTGTTGTCCTTTTGGGCGGCCACGGTGCTGGCGGTCAAGGTTTTCCGGCCCGGGAGCTGGGACAAGCTGGGGCTGGCCACGGCTGGCGGTGTTTTGCTCGCTGTCGGTTTTCCGGACATCCTCCCCCTTCCTTGGCTGCTGATGGTTGGGTTTGTGCCGCTGCTCATCATAGAGGACTGGATAAGCCGCGAAAAAGGGGGGCGTAGCTTGGGGGCGGTGTTCCGGTACAGCTACCACGCTTTTGTCCTATGGAACATTATAGCCACTTATTGGGTCGCCAATACCGCATTCGTGGCGGGCATCTTTGCGATATGGGTCAATGCCCTGCTCATGACTGTGCCGGTGCTCTTGTTCCATACAACGCGCTGGGCCATGCCCAAGCTGCGCTACGCAGCCCTGATCTGCTATTGGCTGGCGTTCGAGTATGTCCACCTCAACTGGGAGCTGACCTGGCCCTGGCTGACGCTGGGCAATGGCTTCGCAGAGTACCCTTCACTGGTGCAGTGGTATGAGTATACCGGCGTGTTTGGCGGGAGCCTGTGGGTTTTGCTGTCTAATGTACTGTTCTTCAAGGTGTGGCAGGCTGCCCGTGCTAAGGGCTGGAAAGCGGCGGGCTGGCTCCGCCCGGCCCTGTGGGTAGTTTTGCCTATGTCGATTTCCTTGGCGCTATATCTCCGTTTTGAGCCCAATGGGGAAGAACGCGAGGTGGCCGTGGTGCAGCCCAATTTTGAGCCGCACTATGTGAAGTTCAAAATGCCGGAGAAAGAGCAGATAGAGCGGTTCTTGGCTTTGTCCGAGCCGGTAATAAGCGAGCAGACAGATTATCTGGTCTTTCCCGAAACCAGCTTTGGATTGGTCAACACGGCGGCTATTCTCAGCTATCCTGCTGTTAAGGCTTTATCCCCTTTGCTGGAAAAGTACCCGGAGCTCAATTTAGTCACTGGGATTGACGGCTACCACGAATTCAGGGAAGGGGAGCCGCTGACCCGTGCGGCAAGGATGGTGGTCAGGCGGGGCGGAGATACCCTTAGGTACGAGGTGCTCAATGCGGCCATACAGCTCAATGCAGGGCAGCAGGAGGTACCGGTTTACCGCAAATCAAAGCTGGTGCCGGGCCCGGAGATTTTCCCGTTCAAGGAGCTGTTATTCTTTTTAGAGCCTTTGGTAGACCGGCTAGAGGGCACCACAGCTGGCGTAGGCACCCAAGCGGAGCGCAGCGTATTGGAAAGCCCTGCAGGGCGGGTAGCGCCGGTCATTTGCTACGAATCCATTTTTGGGGAGTATGTAACCGGGTATGTCCGAAAGGGCGCCCAAGCGGTCTTCATCATGACCAACGATGGCTGGTGGGACAATACGGCAGGCCATCGTCAGCACCTGTATATGGCTTCCCTGCGGGCAATAGAGACGCGGCGGTCGGTGGCGCGCTCTGCCAATACGGGGGTGTCTGCTTTCATCAATCAGCGGGGGGATATCCTTCAGCCCACACGATATGGGGAGGCCACAGCCATCCGGCAGAGGATATATTTCAGTGACCGGGTTACTTTTTATGTAGTTTGGGGCGACCTGATCGCACGGATCGCTTTGTTTGGCTCGGCCCTGTTGCTATTGAACACGCTGGTGCGGAGTTTGATACCGAAGGAGGGGCGGGCTTGATATCAGCTACAATAACGCAGCCCGGCCTCCTCCGGCAAACCTCGCTAAGGTTTTTCCTTAATATGCCCGAGGGGAGTATCGATTGTCGTTTTTTGCCTGCCCAGCCTCCTTAGCTGGAGGGGGCCTGCCCCTGCCGCAAGGCTAGGGCAGGCCCGATGGCAGGTGCCGCTATGCTCCGGGGCTCGCTATCCGCTCGGCCCTATCGGGCTTGCCACCCCTCCGCAGCGCTAGGCCGATGCCAGGCTAAAGCCCCAAAAGAAACATAGACGCCTGTGGCATTTTGGCTTACGCCCCCTGCCTGTCTTGTTATGGGCTAAGCACTCCTCCTAGTGCCCGCCCGCTCCGGTAGGGGCAGGTATCTGAATGAGCTCAAGGGTAATCCCCCTTTCTTTTGCGTTGGTCTGGAAGTCGTAGATGAGCTCTAAGGCATCGGGGTCGATCTCTGTGCTCCTAGAGCCATCGATGGTGACAAAAGCGCCATCCGGCAGGTGGTCGAGCGTGGTCTGCAAGCTTGCTTTATTGATAAAAGACACGTGCTCGCTGAGCAGTATTTTGATCCGCTTGCCAGGCTGAGCTTCGTCTTCTTCTTCCCCGTGGTAGTGGTAGGGGGTTTGGTAATTGGCCCGGAGGATAAAGAAAATACCTACCGCCATGCCGATGAGGATACCGGTCAGCAAGTCGGTCAGGAGTATGGCCGCAATGGTTACGATGAAGGGGAGGAATTGATTGTACCCCACTCGGAACTGTTGCCGGTAAAGGCTGGGTTTGGAGAGCTTGTACCCTACAATGAGCAGTACAGCAGCCAGTGATGCCAGCGGGATATAGCCCATCAGCCCGGGGATCAGCATTACGGAAGTGAGGAGCAGTACGCCGTGGTAGACCGCAGACATTTTAGTTTTTGCCCCTGAGGCGAGGTTGGCAGACGAGCGGACGATGACCCCGGTCATCGGCAGCCCTCCGATCAAGCCGGCTAACATATTGCCGACTCCCTGTGCACGCAGTTCCCGGTTTTTGGGCGTATGCCGCTTTAGGGGGTCGAGCTTGTCTACCGCCTCAATGCTGAGCAGGGTTTCCAAGCTGGCTACGATAGCGATGACTACGGCCGTTTTCCACACCAGAGGGTTGGCCAACCCAGACCAGTCTGGAAAGGATAAGGCGGTCTTGATGGCCTCCATATCATGTAGCACAGGCAGGTTGACCAGCATTTCTGAGTTGGGGGCCCATTCTGGTTTGATGCTCCTGAAGAGGAGGTGCAGCCCTACACCCGCAAGGACGGCCAAAAGCGCCCCGGGCAATATCCCTAAAGCCTTTTGCTGCTTGATGACAGGCTGTTCCCATAAGATCAGGATGCCCAAGGAGAGGAAGCCGATGATGGCCGCCCCGGGCTGAATGTGCTGAAGGGCATAGAAGAAATGGGTGAAAGTATTGCCTCCTTCACCATCGGCGAAGGCCATCTCTCCGAAAGCTTCCATGTCTACGCCCAAGAAGTGGGGGAGCTGTTTCAAAATCAGGATGAGGCCAATGGCCGCTAGCATGCCTTTGATGACGGAAGAGGGGAAGTAAAGCCCGATAATGCCGGCTTTGGCGAAACCGAGCAGGAGCTGCAATGCCCCGCCAAGGACTACTGCAGCGAGAAAGAGCTCGAAGCTGCCCAGTTCTGCGATAGCGCTAAACACAATAACGGTGAGGCCTGCCGCTGGGCCGCTCACGCTAGTGTGCGAACCGCTAAGTGCGCCAACGACGATCCCCCCAATGATCCCGGAGATGAGCCCTGAGAAGAGCGGGGCTCCGGAAGCCAGCGCAATGCCAAGGCATAGGGGGAGGGCCACGAGGAATACAACAAGGGAAGCGGGGAGGTCTTTCGAGTAGTGCTTCACGTACTCAGCATAGCTTTCTTTCATAGCGAGGGTATGGTTTGTGCTTTTGTGCAGCTACGGCAGCCTTTGTAGCTGTGCATGCCGTGGTTGCGGTAAGGTGAACAATAAACGACCAAACCTGCCCCCTCCACAGCAGTACTGCGTTGCGGGGCAGGATTCTCATTGGTCACTACATTTTATAGCCAGTTTGCCCTTTTGGGGCCTGATTGTTTACAGTTTTATGCAGGTAGGAAACCATTGTGCTAGCGCCATCAGGTGTGTTAAGGAGCTGAAGCGCTGAGAAGTGTTGTGCTTTGAGCAGGCAGTTTCGCTATTGCCATGCAAAGATGCAATAATCTCGGGTGCTGTGCATTAGGCAGGCATTAGAAGTACATTAAAAAGAGATTAGAGCAGGCCTTGCCCATTGGGCAGGCGGACTATGGCTAGCGCTCCTTTATTGCCTTCAGAGGCGAGCACAACTTCCCCGCCATGTAGCGCAATGATTTTTTGCGCAAGCGGCAGCCCTACGCCGTATCCTGGTATAGCTTGGGCCCCCTGCCCTCTGACAAAAGGGGTGAATACCGCTTCCCGCTCATGGGGCGGGATCCCGGGGCCACGGTCTTGGATCAGAACTTCCAACAAGCCCGGCTTTACCGATAAGCGGACCGTAACTGTGCTGTTGGAGTACTTGAGCCCATTTTCGGCCAGGTTGAACAAGGCAATCTGCAACAAGTTGGCATCCCCGCTGACTTCAAGGCTTTCTGGGGCAGAGGGGAAGGTGCCGGTATCGATCTGAAGGGGGCGGCCGGGGTAGTCGAGCAAGAGCTCTTCCTGTATTTTGAACAGCAGTTCATCCACGCGTACAGGGTTTGAGGGGAGGCTATTGATCTCCGTCCCCACTTCGGCCAGGTGCAACAGCCTTAGGATAAGCCGGTTGAGCCGTTCGGATTCTTCAGAGATATGCGATAAAGATTCTATGACTGCTGGAGGAAGGGCGCGGGCCTGCTGCCGGGCCAGCTCAATTTCCCCTAGGATGGTCGTAAGCGGGGTTTTGAGCTGATGGGAGGCGTGGGTGATGAAGTTGCGCTGCACCTCCACGGAAGCCTCAAGGCGCCCCAGCATTTTGTTGAAGGCTTCCACAATACTCCCGAGCTCGTCATCTGGGTGCGCACCGGGCAGGGGGTCTAGGCGGACATGCAGGTTGGCGGTATTGACGAGCCTCATTTTTTCTGTCATGGCTGTGAGGGGGGAAAGGACTTGCCTGGCATACCAACGGGCTATAAAAAAGATGCCCACCAAGTATACGCCGGCCAGCCCAGCTAGTATGTTCCCGAGCTCCCGCACTTCTTGTTGCCCTTGGCGGTTGATGGCTGTGACGACTACGAAGTGGGGCCCGGCCATGTCCCGGTATAGAATACCGACCCCTACGGTGTCCTGGCTTTGTGCCTTGAAGTACTCTTGCTGCTTTGAGAGGGGCCCCTCTAGCTGTTGGGCAAGGAAGGAAGGCAGGTAGGCGAGCATGCTGTCCTTTTGCTCGAGATCGAAGATGTACTCCTGCTCGTTGGGCAAGGTGCGCAGGTGTTTTTGATAAATGCTTTCTATAGCAACCTCGCTCAGCTTTTCGCGGTCGAAATAGAGCTGCGCGGCAATCAGGCAGCGTTCGTGCAGGCGCGTAGTGAACTCGTGCTGTATGTAATTGCGGTAGAGCACAAAGAGGAGCAAGCCCATCAGGAAGAGGATGCTGCTAGTCAGTAGCGCAAAATTAAGGGCAATGCGGTCTCTTAGTTTCATATAAGGCTTGGGCGGTTGAGGAGGCAGGTTTGTGTTTTCCGGGCGCTTGCCTATTGAGCAGCTGGCCCGAGGTAGTACCCTGCGCCAATTTTGGTATGTATGACCCTAGGCTGCCCACCGGATTCCAGTTTCCGCCTCAGGTAATTGATGTACACATCCACTACGTTGGTCCCTGTATCGAAGCTGATGCCCCATGCGGCATCTAAGAGCTCTTCGCGGGTCAGTACCCGTTCGGGGTTTTGCATAAAGCATTTCAAGAGTTCAAATTCACGTGCCGTAAGTGGTATGTTCTCCTGTCCCCGCCTGACCTGCATGCGGTTGAGGTCCAATTCAAGGTTGACGGCCCTGATTTGGGCAGCGCTCACCGGGCTATATTGGCTGTTGCGCCGGTATAGGGCCCTGACCCGGGCGGCAAGCTCATCAATTTTAAAGGGTTTGGCCAGGAAATCATCTGCGCCAGCGTCTAAGCCTTTGACGACATGTTCGGTGTGGCCTAGAGCGGAAAGCATAAGGATAGGGGTAGAAAGCTTGAGCTCCTGGCGGATTTGCCGGCATACTTCCCAGCCATTGACTTTAGGCAGGATGATATCGAGTATGATCAAATCGAAGGGCGCCACGCGGAGCAGGTCTAGCCCTACTTCACCATCAAATGCAGCCTGCGAGTGGATGTGGTGCTGCGCCAGCCCTTTGCTGATGACGCTGCTGATGTTTTTTTCATCCTCGATGATTAATACTTTCATAGGCGGCTTGCATGCAGTGATGAAAAGGAGAACGCCTGGAAGGGCAGCTGGGTTGAGCCGTATGGCCGGGCTGTTGTGCGCTTATTGGCCTTGCCGGGCAAAAAAAATAGTGCATGGCCAGACCGGCCATGCACTATCCCCCTGAAGAGCTGTTGTATCCAAAAGGCCTAGCGCATTTTCGGCCGCCTGCGCTTGCCGCCTGGCCGCATGCCGCCCATGCGGGAAGCCTGTTGTGCTGCGCCCCTGTTTTGGAACGCCTTTTCAAACTGCTTGAACTGTTCTTTGATATTGGGTTCGGTTATTTTGCACTGCTTGGCCACACGGAAGTGGTGTTCGGCTTGCTTCCAGCGCCCCTTAGAGGCAGCGATATTAGCCAGCTGCAGCTGTAGCATTGCTTTCTCGTTATCTGTAGGCACATCAACCTCTTCCGCTTTCTTAAGCCAGCGCTCTCCAGCTTCCATGTCCTTTTGGGCCAGGGCAACAGAGCCTTTGATCATATAGAAGTAAGCTCGGTTGGTCGCATAGAGCCATTCGGGCTTGAGCGTGAGGTTTAGGCGTTGGTCTGCACCTTCAAAATCAGCGGCCTGCATCAGCAGGGCTGCTGACTGCACCGTGCCCAAGAGGAGGTAAGTGGCCAGCATGGCCAGGCCCAGCAGCACAAACCAAATGCCGTACCATACGCCAAGTGTTGCCCAAAGCGCGGTGCCGCCGATCAGGCCTACGGCGATCAGTGCAAATTTCAGATAGATATTTATCGTAAACATAGTCTTGAACTTGTTGGCTAAAGATTCTGAATTGGGGGGCAAAGGTAGCAAAAAAAGCGTTCCAGCTGACGGGAATTTAATTTTGCCGGCTTGCGAGCGCCTGTTCCAATTCGCTCATTTTTTCTTTGATCATGAGGTCGTTCACTGCAAAGGATCTCGCTTTTTCAAGCCACTCCGCTGCGCTCCCCCAGTTTTGCTTAACGTAGCTGATGTGTGCAAGGTTCAAAGCTGCCAGTGCACCATCATTAGGGTGTTCCAGCCCGGTGTTTATCGCCTCTTCCAGCCCTGTCGCAGCACCGTCCAACTGTTTGGCTTGCAGGGCGAGCATCCCTTTAGTGAAATAGAAATACGCGCGGTTTCGCTTCAGGAGCATCCCAGGCGCCCAGACTTGCTTCAGAATGCGGCTTGCCTGCTGCAGCTGCCCGCGCTTCAGGGCACTGTATGCAGACCACACATTGCCCATCAGCAGTTGTGTCATTGCCAGCAGGCCTGCACCCGCGTAAAGGTACCAAGCCTGCGACAGCCCTAGCCGGGCATGTAGGAGCGCTCCAAGGACAAAACAAAGGCCCATGACGCTGTATTTCAGCCAGATGATTGTCATCGTTTTTTTTGCAAAGGTAGTCAAGCCCTAAGGATTTTCAAGCGGGTCGCCGGCGCCTTCTTTTTTTCCTAAAATGAGCCGTATTTTCCAGTAATGGGAATGTATGTATTGTTTTTGTATGTGTAAAATTCAGCAAAACAAGTTGATGAATTTTGGCATGGACTTGGATGACGAGATATTGAACGAAGCGGTTGAAGCGCTTCCTTAGTATGAAAAAAGCCTGGTTTCCAGGATTAAGAATAGGTAAATAGGTTAAGCTAAGTAGACGGAGGGCAGCCAACAGGTTGCCTTCTTTTTTTTGCGCCGTCGGGGTTGTACTTTTGCGATTTACCTATCCCGATATCCCATGGACCGATTCGTTTATCTTCTGCTCTGTTTCATCCCTGCCTTTCTGCCTGCACAATCCCCTGAAGCCATTTGGGGCAAGCGGCTGTCTGTTTCCAACCCTATTTTTTCTTTTGGCAAGAACCTGGCTATTGTAGACATGGACTACGACGCCGATGGCTTTCTGTACGCCGTGGGCTTCAACCGGGCCACTTTATTGGACGGGGGCTCGCCCGTACACGGGCCTTACAGTGGGGCTCAGACCGGCTTTGTCCTAAAAATGGATACTGACGGGGAAATCCTCTGGCACCGCAGGCTCACGATGGGCGTCATGAAAGCCCTTGACGTGGAAGGAGGCGCCCTATACGTAGCGGGCGATGTCGCTTCTGCAGAATATGGGCCTCTACAGCTAGAGGCAGACGGTACGGGCACCGTCACCACCATTTTTGCCAATGGTTATTATGATGGTTTTGTCGCCCGGTACAGTTTGGCTGGGGAGCTCTCTTGGGCTCGCACTTTTGGCGGAGCTGATGATGACGACGTCTTTGAGAAAGGCGACAGGATAGAGGATTTAGCTGTTTCTTCTTCTGGGCAGGTCTACATTACGGGGAGCTACTTCAAGCAGTTCCGGGTAGCGGGCGAGCTGGTTTTTGAAGAAACATCAGACCGTGGCAAGACCTTTTTCCTGGCAGCCCTCGATGGGGCAGGCGCCCTCGTTTGGGCACGTGATATCAAGTCGCCACTTCCTACCGATGGCGGCAATGCCGAGGGGCTGCATCTTGCTGCAACAGCCCAAGGAGCAGCAGTCGCCATAGCTTACAGCCCAGGCGGGCTGCTGATCAATGGCGAGATCTTGCTGAACGACAACGGTGGCGGCGACCGCGGCGCTCTGCTTGCACATTATAGTACAGCAGGCAGCTTGCTTTGGCACCGGAACTTGGAGCCCGAACTGGGCCTTATGGTGCCGCTGGGCTTGGGCACTGCTTCGGATGGGCAAATTGTGGTGGCTTTCGCCCACGAGCGGCAGGTGCTCATTGACGAGGCGGAAGAGCTGGAGTACCTTCAACAAGAGGACGGCCTCCTGAAAACCGGGCTGGCTGCATTCAATGGCAGCGGTCAGCTGCTTTGGGCAAAATCTATATTTGCCTCTGACGCGAGCATCAGCGTACACCCGGACGGGGATATTTTTTTAGGGGCAGCGGCATTCCGCACTGGTGTCCAATTGGGCAATGGCATAGCGCTGGATTTTCCTGGCGACGGGGCGGTGAGCCTTTGGGCCCGGTTCAGTAAGGGAGGGGAAGCGCTATGGGCCCACCGCCCCGGCCTTTTGGCAGCAGCGCCTTTCAGCACCAATCATTTTGTGCTGGCCAGCCTGGACAAGCAGCTTTACGCAGCTGCCAATTTCAATACTACCTTGGATTTTGGGGGCAATATCATTCTTGACAATGGGTACGAGTCGCCCGATTTTGACGCGTTTTACGTAGTCCGCATCGATGACAGCAACCTCAATGCCCTGCCTCTGGCCACCGTTCAGCCGCTCAGCGTTTACCCGAACCCCGCTCGCGGGGCGGTATGGGCAGACCTTCCAGAGGGCATGGCACTCCGGTTGTACAGGCTTGATGGCCAGTTAGTTTGGGCAGGGCAGGCCCTTGCAGGGCATCAGCGCCTGGAGTTTGGCCCACAGGTTCCGGGGCTGTATTTCCTTAAAGGTCAGGGCCAGTCAGGGGCCTATCTGCAACCGCTGTCGCTGGTGCGGTAACTGGGCTTCTTTCGAGAAAAAGCGGTGGTATGTCGAAGCCTTTCGGCAGTTCCGTTCGTTCTCTTTACCTATGCACTGCTAAGAGAGCGTGTTG
Source organism: Phaeodactylibacter luteus (assembly GCF_007993045.1). Classification (GTDB taxonomy): domain Bacteria; phylum Bacteroidota; class Bacteroidia; order Chitinophagales; family Saprospiraceae; genus Phaeodactylibacter; species Phaeodactylibacter luteus. The sequence goes on along the minus strand of NZ_VOOR01000033.1, from coordinate 23,513 downwards.
GGGTTTGGGCCTTCTAGTCGAAAACTAGTGCCTCAAGCCATAAATCCTTGACCCCCCAAGTTTCGTTCTTTTCTGCCTACTCTTCGTTAAAGAACCGCTCCTTTAGCTCGGGCTAAAGTCGCGAACCTTCGCCTTGATTAGCCGGAAAATAACTTCAACTTAAGTAGCAGAGATTTATGACTTAAGGCACTAGCAATTTTTTGATTAGCCGAGGCCCGAAAACCGGAGTTTAGCCAAGTCCCCCTTTTGATGCACAAAAGCGGGAAGGATTTTCGGGGCGAAGTATAAGCGAAAAAGTGTCCCGCTGTCTAGCGGGACAGACCGATTGCTAAAGCCCCAGCACGCTCTAAAATAAAAGTACAACCTATTACCGGCTGGCGGCAGCTGCAAACCATATATACCGCACTGGCATGCCCTATACAAACGAAGAACAGGTACTGGAAGCCCTGCAGGCAGGGGACCGTCCGGCTTTGAGGCACATCTTCGATGCGCATTACGAAATGGTATGCCAGGCCATCATGCGCTTGGTGCAAGACCGGAGCACTTCAGAAGACCTCGCTCAGGAGGTCTTTATCCGTTTTTGGGAAAAGCGCGCTCAAATCCAAATCAAGACTTCCCTTTCAGCCTATCTGAGGCGCATGGCCATCAATGAAGGGCTGATGTATTTACGGCGGCAAAAGCGTTGGGGGACCGATGAGCTGGAAGCGGGCAGGGAAGCGGGCGCTGAAGTTAGCGGAGAGGATGTTTTGTTGCAGGACGAGCTTGGGCAGCGTGTCCGCCTGGCCATACAGCAGCTCCCTCCAAGGTGTAGGGCTGTATTTCAGCTCAGCCGTTATGAAGAGCTGACATATAAGGAGATAGCGGATCAGCTTGGGATTTCTGTGAAGACTGTGGAGCATCAGATGGGCAAGGCGCTCCGGGTTTTAAAAGAGCGCTTGCGCGCTTATTTGCATTTCTTTTTTTAGCCATTTGGGCGCCCCCTGTAGGCGGTGCGAAAAAAAATGCTGAAGTCCATAGGGGGGCATTAGGTTAGCATGCATCTACAGACTGGAAACAGGGAAAATATGAATTTGGACAACTACCATGACCTTATCGGGCGCTACCTGGCTGACGAGATTAGCGCGGAGGAGCGTGTTGTGCTGAGGAAGTGGGTGGAAGCCCAGCCGTCGAATCAGGCTTTTTTTGAGGAAGCCCGGCAGTTGTGGCAGATCACTGCTGCTTACGAGGATGAGCCCTTTTCGGAGGGCCGGCAGGCTGCTTGGGCTAAGCTGCAGTCGCGCATAGACAGTGGCTCTCCTGGCGGCCGGATTGTCCCAATGCAAGGGCGCCGCAACTGGCTGCGCTACGCTGCTGCAGTGCTGGCGCTTATTGCCGGCACTTGGCTGGTGGTTTCCGAATGGGGGCAGCCGGCTGCATACGCAGAATTTGCTACAGGGCCGGGCGAGCGCTCAGCGCACCTTTTGCCTGACGGGTCAGTCATCACGTTGAATGAAAATTCCCGCTTGCAGTACCCGGAGCGTTTTCAGGAACGGGCTATTATCCTAGAGGGCGAAGCTTACTTTGATGTAGCCCGGGACGAGCGCCGGCCTTTTGTCATCCAAGCTAAGGGGGCTACCACAACGGTGCTGGGCACCTCTTTCAATATACGGGCTTACCCAGAGGAAGAAACCGTAACGGTAGCGGTCGCTTCAGGCCGTGTTGTCGTAGCTGGGGAGCAGACGGCTGGTGCACCGGTAACGCTTACCGCTGGCGAATCTGCTATTTACGAGCTGCCAACTCAGCGCTTGGGCCGCAGTGAGGTGTCGAACCCCTTGGCCTGGAAAAGCCGGTCCCTAGCATTCGAGCAGGTGAAAATGGAGACGGTGGCCCAGGTTCTTGGGCGCTATTATGGCGTGTCTGTTCGCTTGGCGGATGAATCCCTGGCCAGCTGCCGGTTTGTAGGGGCCTTTGAAGACCCCACCCTGGAAGAAGTGCTGGACGCCATCGCTTTCACGATGGGCGTGACTGTAGAGCAGGATAAAGATTCCATCACCCTGAGCGGTTTGGGGTGCGAATAGGTTGAACCTTGGTTAATTCAGATCATCATGATTAAGAAAAGTTGCTTGTTGTTGGCCCATCTTATAGCGGTTTCGCTGACTGTTGAGGCGGGCACTGCCGGGGGGCCTGAGCCGCTCCGCACGGTATTGCGGTCTTTGGAGCAAGCGCATCAGGTCCACTTTTCTTATAGCCCGGATCTCATTCCGCTGGAGCGGGAAGTCCAGCCTCCTGCGGTTGGAGAGAGCTTGGAGGCTGCTATGGACGAGCTTTGCCGGCAGCTGCCGTTGCGGTATATGATTTCGGGCAAGCAGGTATGGCTGCGCCCCGGTGCAGGCGAGCTGGGCCAATTGGCGCCCAAGGTGCCTCAGCCTCGGCAAAAAAGCCCCATTTATCCTTTGAGCCCGGCCGAGGAAGCAGAGCGTCAGCGTTTAGCAAGCATAATGAAGCCTATCGGCAAAACAGCCCCCCGCCCGCTTAACCGCCCTGGAGGGGAGGCTTATCAGGAAATAGACTTTGAAATTTATCTGCCGCCACCTCCGGCTTCACCTGCAAACGGGGAGCAGGTCTATAAGGGGGACAGGCGGCTGGCGCAGGTGTCGATCTTGCCCAACTTGGGGACCAACATGGAGCGCAGTGGCGAAATCACGAACCACCTTTCGGTAAATGTGCTCTGGGGGACCAACGGAGGGGTAGACGGGCTTGAAGTTGGGGGCTTGTACAATGAGGTCATCAATGACGTCAACGGCCTTCAGGTTGCAGGCTTAGGAAGCAAAGTCAATGGCAGGGTATCTGGTACTCAGGTCGCAGGTTTGTTCAACGTTGGCTACGGGAATGTACAGGGTGTACAGGCAGCGGGCTTGTTCAATCAGGCAGGGCAAGCAGATGCTGTTCAGGCAGCAGGCTTGTTCAACCACAGTGCCGGGGCGTTCACCGGGGTGCAGGTAGCCGGGGCTTTCAACATCATCGAAGGTCAGGGCGCAGGGGTTCAAGTGGCTGGGCTGTTCAATAGGGCAGACCAACAGATACAGTCTCAGGTTGCAGGCCTTTTCAATACAGCAGGCAATGTGGCTGGAGGGCAGGCCGCCCCTTTGTTCAACAAAGCAGATACGGTTGCCGGGTTTCAGGTCGGCCTGATCAACATCAGTGATACGATAACGGGCGTGCCTGTAGGGCTCATCAACATCGTCCGTCATGGCTACAACCGGGTTGATTTTTCTACAGGCGAAGCCCTGCATGCCAATTTAGCGCTGAAGCTGGGCGCGCGCAAGTTTTACAATATTTTCCAAGCTGGGCTCCGCTTGTCTGACTGCCCCTGGCAGCTTGGCTCCGGCCAATACAGCTGGGCACTAGGGTATGGGCTGGGCAGTATCAAGGACTACGGCCCGCATTTCCAGGTCAATTACGAACTGGTGGCTATGCAGGTAAGCGAAGGCGCGTCAGGCTGGGGCAACCGCTTGAATATGCTCAATCAATTCCGGGCGCTTGGCGGCTTCCACGGCGCGGGCCGCCGCACGGTGGTCTATGCAGGCCCTGTGCTCAATGTAACAGTTGCCGGGCAGCGGGGAGGGGATGCTGCTGATGAAGGGCTCAGGGCCCCGTACTCGGTATGGTCCCGCACTGGAGACAGGGTTGCCCTCAATGCTTGGGTCGGGTTTCAGGCAGGCCTCGCTTTTTAAGGGGCACAACATCATATTTTTCACTAACCGCTTAGGCTGATGCACTGCAACAGCTCTAGGGGACGATTGTAATTCTCAAACCAAACGGCAGGCGGAAGCCACAGGTGTACCCCTTGCCAGACAAATGATGACTATGAAAAAGTTGATTTTTGGATTGATGGGGCTCTTCTTGGCCCTGGCTGTACAGGCACAGCATGAAACCTTGTTTAGCAATGCCCGCTTATCTGGCGCATTTGGAGGGCCAATCGTGGAAATGGGCATTGGAGATGCCCGGGATATGACCACTGCCGTTGGCGGAGGCGGAGGCTTAGTGTTCCGCAATTTTTTCTTGGGCGCTTATGGTGTGGGCAGCATAGATTACGACCGGCTCATTGAAGAGGAGGACATCGAAGAAATCGAGCTCGGGCACGGAGGGATTTGGCTGGGCTACACCTTGGCCCCGCACCGGGTGCTCCACTTATACACTAGTGCCCGTCTAGGCTGGGGCGGTATCGGCATTGATGTTACAGACAACTCCCCCTTCCCCGATGACACTGACAATGTGTTTGTTGTGACGCCTGAGGTTGGGGTAGAGCTCAATGTCACTAAATGGTTCCGCGTGGCAGGCACCGTCGGCTACCGCTTTATAGACGGAGTGGAAACAGGCCGGGGCTACCGGGCAGATGACTTCAGCGGCACTTTGGCAAATCTGACCTTCCGCTTCGGCTGGTTTGGCTGGCACAGGGGATAACGGGGTGGATAAGCATTCCAAATAGGCGCTTAGATTTTGACACCAAAAAACTTAAAGTATTATGAGCAAATGGCTATTTGGCGCACTGGCGCTGGCCCTGTTGAGCACAGGGTGTGTTTTTGATTTTGACGACGACGACAGCTTCTCTATCGGCTGCATCAATGCCAACGGCAGCTATGTGAGCCGGAGCCTCAGCCTGCCGCCTTTTTCTGGCATCAGCCAAGAAACTTCTGTGGAAGTCTTTATCCGGCAGGGCGAAGAGCAGGAGGTCATCGTAGAAGGCAAAGAAGATGCGATTGATCAGTTGGAGCTCGACGTTGACAATGGCGTATGGGATATTGAGTTTGACCGCTGTGTGCGCGACTTGGGCACGATGCAGATTTACATTACCCTGCCCGAGCTCCGTTCTATCCGTAGCTCCGGTTCTGGCGATATAGTCGGGGAGAACACTTTCGAAACGGGCGACCTTGATATTCATCAGAGCGGCAGCGGCGATGTACGGCTGACTGCGCTCATGGATGACCTGGACGTGCGCATCAGCGGCAGCGGCGATCTGCTGATAGAAGGTGTGGCGGATGAGGCTTACTACCGATTGAGCGGCAGCGGTGATGTCCGCGCTTACGGGCTGGAGTGTCGTACTGCAGAGGTTAATATCAGTGGCAGCGGCGGCACAGAGGTACGCGTGGAAGAGTGGCTGCGCGTGCGCATCAGTGGCAGCGGTGACGTCCGCTATATGGGCAACCCGGAGCTGGATGTCGATATCACCGGGAGTGGCGACCTCATCGATGAGAACTGAGGCTAGCCCTGCTGTTGCGGGCCCATAGGCTGCTTTGCCAATAAAAAATGCTGTCAGTGCAAAGCACTGGCAGCATTTTTTATGAGATGCAGGAGGGTGGCAGCCCCTTATGTATTCCGTTTACCCTTTTCGCGCAGCTACGAAGTAGCGGGTGCTGGGGCAGCTATCGGCCTCTTCAGGGATAAGCTCGAGGCTGTGGGCGTCATAGAGGGCTACCTCCCCGCCGAATGCTTTTTCAAAATATGCCCGCACGCGGTTCAGTGGCGGCAGGAAGCGCTTGTGCCGGCCGGCATAGTTGAGCTCCATTTTCCCGTCGCGGAAGGCAATATTCAAGATTTCACTCTCCTGGTACATCCTGCCCTCGTCCTCAATCAGCCGGGGCGTGCGCAGGGAGATGATGTTGCGGTCTGCAGAGTACATGGTATTGGGGTACCACCGGATGTGGTCAGGGGTAATGAAATCGCCGAAGAACAAGCCGCCAACGGGCAGGAGGCCAGCGGTTTTTTCAATCGCTTCCTGCATCCGCCCGCTAGGCAGATAGTGGAATACATTGAGCCCTGTGAAAGCGATGTCCCAAGATTTCCCATTCTGGTCAAAGGCCAGTATATCCCCTTGTTCGGCCCGGATGCGCTTTCGGGCTACCTCAACCATAGCCTCGGAAATGTCCATGCCGAGCATCTGTTCGTAGGAAGCCCCCAGGTTGTCGATCATGAATTTTTCCACTAAGCCGGTGCCTGCGCCTATGGAAAGGATGCGCTTGTCAGAGAGGTCTGGTGCATACTCCTTTTTGAAAAACTGCAGCCCTTTGGCGATGAACTGCTCCATGCTGGGCTGGCAGATCAGGGCATCGTACATCTCAGCGTACTGATGGAACTGATCGGGCCCCTGCGCTTCCCCTTTGATCTCGCGCTGCAGAACAGCAGCTGCTTTTAGCTCCTGATTGAGTATGCGCCAGTACACTGAGTTTTGCTGATGGCCTTTTTCGTCCACATTGGCCTTGAGGCAACCTAACAGCCTTTTTTGCCCGGCATCTGAAAAGAGCCTTTCGAGGAGGGGCTTCAGTTTTTCTGCCGCGCCGTCAATGCCAGCTTCTACCATACGCTGCAATCTGCGGGTCAGCTCCACTTGGTACCTGAGCCGGGTAGGGAAATCAGGCTCAGGCCCTGCTTCTGTCCATTTGACCTCCTCTTCGGGGAGGGCGAAAAAGACGCCGCCGTCCACTCGCTGAATGAGGTTGTTCTCCAGGTCATAGACTCTGGCATCGCCGGTTACGCTCTCGATGTCTTTGGGCTGGCCATATACATGTAGGGTCATGAACGGCTCGTTGGCCGGGTTGCCCATCTGGTGCACAAGGGTGTGGCTTACGCCAACTACATCGCCGGGGGCGAACTGAAAACGTGCAAGCGTAGTGATCCGGCCTTCGTCTATGCGGAAGGTGGCATGCTCTGCAGGCCCAAAAACCTGTACGGCCCCCCACTCTGTGTGGCCGTGGTCGTGTATGCCGGAGAAATCGCCTGGCAGCCAGGACATGGCCATGATCTCGAAGTGGTCGCCTTGGTAAATGAGTTTGCGCCCGTAGCTGTCCTGCAGCGGGTGCCCAAAATCTGCCCAAGGGCGGATATCTTCTTCTGAGACTTTAGCGTCGAGCACAATCCGCCGCATCTCGGCGGGCTTCAGCTCGCGGGAGCCGGACAATTGGCGTGCGATATGCTGCAAGGATGTTGGAAGGTCTTCGATGCGCTGAGCAGGCTGTGCTGCTTTGGATATGGTATGGTTCATGTATAAACAGTTGATGAAGTTCAGTTGGCATTGAAATTGGGCGCCGTTTTCTTATTTGGCAAATACACTTCAAATATCGTAAAACCAGAATAAAGTATTGGTGACCGCGATCACGGTAAGGCGCGGGCAACCTTTTTTGTGCCCGTTTGTATCCCTATCTAATGAGTAGGAAATAGGGGGGGCTTGGTTTTTTTTAGAATGTGACGGCCGTCACTGAATAGAGGGCGAGCCTGCCGCATCTTTGCATTGTGATCGAACCGAAAATAACCTTTACGCTATGGAAAAAAAGAAAATGTCCTTCAATGATCTGATAAACGGCGATAAGCCGGTACTGATTGACTTCTCAGCAGAGTGGTGCGGCCCTTGCAAAGCGATGGCCCCGATCCTGAAAGAGGTAGCCGGCAAGGTCGGCGAGAAAGCATCTATTGTAAAGATAGACGTAGACCGCAACCGGGCTTTGGCTTCAAAAATGCAGATACAGGGGGTGCCCACTTTTGTCCTGTTCAAGAACGGGGAAGTGATGTGGCGTCAGTCGGGCATGCAGTCCGCTCATCAGCTTACGCATGTCATCAATGAATTTGCGGCCAACTAAAGAACAAGAAGCAGGCCGGGCAGTAGGCCCGGCCACAGTGGTAAAAGTAAAAAATCGAACAGAACAATGGAATTAGCAACTATTTCACCATCCTTTATTGACTTCATCAGTCAGCCTTGGCACTGGGCGGTTTCCGGTGCGGCGATTGCCTTAGTACTGGCAGTGATGACGTGGATGGGCAGGAGCTTCGGCGTGTCTACGACTTTCAAGGCGTTTTGCAGCGCTGCCGGCGCACACCGGGTATCTGATTTTTTCAAAATGAACGTCAAGGACGAGCTGTGGCGCATTGCTTTTGCTGTGGGCGGCATGATTGGCGGTTACATCGCTATGAATTTCCTACAGAGCCCTGAGCCTGTGGCCATCAGTGCCTCCACTGTGGAGTACCTGAGCAGCATAGGCATCAGCTACCCGGAAGCAGACGCACGGGGGATTGGCTTTGTCCCTACAGAACTGTTGAACTACAGCAGCCTTAAAGGCATACTCATGGCCGTGGGCGGTGGGTTCTTGGTTGGGTTCGGCGCCCGCTACGGCGATGGCTGTACTTCCGGCCACGCCATCTCAGGGCTGGCCCATTTTCAGCTGCCTTCCCTCATTACCGTGATCGGTTTCTTCATTGGCGGCCTGCTGATGACGCACTTCCTGTTCCCGGTTATAGCAGGGCTGTAGATCCAAATTGACCATTGCTCGCTGAGCATTTGAATCCAAAAGCAAAAACGACTATGAAAAACCTTTCATTCCTTATAGTAGGTGTATTCTTTGGCATTGTGATGGCCAAGTCGGAAGCCGTATCCTGGTTCCGCATACACGAAATGTTCCGCTTTGAAAGCTTCCACATGTATGGCATTATCGGCACGGCAGTGGTGCTGGGCGCCCTTTCTATGTGGCTGATGAAAAAGACGAAAATGAAGACCCTCCGGGGCACGCATGTGGGCTATAACCCCATGAACCTGAACATCAAGCGGCACCTGATTGCCGGCACCATCTTTGGGCTTGGCTGGGCAATGGTGGGCTGCTGCCCCGGGCCAATGTACGTCCTGCTCGGTGGCGGGTATTCCATTATGCTGCTGATATTGGGAGGCGCAACCCTTGGCACCTTTACGTATGGTGTGGTCATGCGCTACCTGCCTCACTAAGCGCTCTGAAGAGCGTAAACCAAATGCCGGAGGTGCTCAGGTTTTATCGGCTTTGCCCTGGCATCGGCCTAGCGCTGCGCAGGGGTGTCAAGCCCGATAGGGCCGAGCGGATAGCGAGCCCCGGAGCATAGCGGCACCTGCCCGCAGGCAGGGGCAGGCCCCCTCAAAAAAAACGGCCATCTGGTTTGCGCCTGTTCTGAACCTGCGCTAAGATCAAGCCGGCTTTTACAGCCGAAAGAATATTTTCAGTTGGGTGATTTATTGGGTAGGAGCGGAGCTTAGTCTCCGCTCTTTTTATTTCTGCCGCCCCCATTTCTTATTCTCGCCGGTAAACGCGATTTTGGACAATGAAACTGTAAAACCTATTTGCCATCATGATTCAGCCCCGTTTTTCCTTCCTGCTTTTCTTGAGCTTCCTGCTCGTATTTAGCAGCTGCGCCACCACCCGTCAGGCTCCTTCTGTAGAGCCGGTCACGCTGACCATCCTCCACCTGAACGACGTGTACGAGATTTCCCCCCTCGAAGGCGGGCAAGCCGGCGGGCTGGCACGGGTGGCTACGCTCAAGCAACAGCTCCTCAGGGAGGACCCCAATACCATTGCCCTCCTTTCCGGCGATTTTCTGAGCCCCTCCCTCATTGGCAACCTCAAAAAGGAAGACGGGGAGCGCATCGCCGGGCAGCAGATGGTCGAAACCCTCAATGCCATGGGGCTGGACTACGCCACTTTTGGCAACCACGAGTTTGATCTGAAGACAGCGGATTTGCTGCAAAAGCGCATTTTGCAGAGCAACTTTGAATATACGGTCTGCAATGCCTTCCGCGCCGATAGCAGCCGGGTACGGCCCTTTGTGCAAAATGATGCGGGCGAGCTCGTCCCGCCTTTCCTTATCCGTACATTCCGAAATGCTCAGGGGCAGGAGGTGAAAGTCGGCATATTGGGGGTTGTCCTTCCCTTTAATCAGGCTGATTATGTTCATTATGAGCCTGTTGTAGTATCCTTCCGGGAGACGGTCGAAGAGCTGCGCCCCAAAGTGGATGTCATTGTAGCGATGACCCACCTGAATGAAGCGGACGATCTGGCCCTGGCAGAGGAAGTGCCCGGCGTAGCCCTCTTTATGGGCGGGCACGACCACCACCACATGAGCCACTACGTGGGGGAGACCGTCATTGCCAAAGCTGATGCCAACGCCAAGACGGCTTATGTCCACCGCATTACTTGGTACCCTTCTTCTGGCGTGAGCAAGGTGAACAGCACCCTTGTACCGATCAACCCTGCACTGCCTGATGACCCCTCCACTGCTGCTGTAGTGGAAAAGTGGCAGGAAAATGTGGGCCGGATCATGGGAGATCAGGGCTATTCCCCGGGGGAGATACTGATGGACGCTGATCCCCCTTTGGAGTGTCAGGAAGTGGTGGTGCGCCGCCGGCAGACCAATTATGGCAACTTGGTGCTCCGGGCTTTTGAGGCAGCTGCCCCCGGAGCCGATGTATACCTCATCAATAGCGGTTCAATGCGGTTGGATGACAACATCTCAGGTGCCGTAACGCAGTACGATGTCTTACGGACTTTGCCCTTTGGCGGAGGCCTTGTCCGTATGGCGCTGCCGGGAGAGGTGCTGAAGAAGGTTTTAGATATTGGCGAAGGGGAAAATAGGGGCGAAGGGGGGTACCTGCAGCGCTACCGGGCAGAGAAAGAGGGGGAGGGCTGGCTGATCAATGGGCAGCCGCTGAAAGCCGGGCAGCGCTATGCTGTGGTCTTGCCTGCCTTTGTCGCAGCTGGCAACGAAGCCAACCTGGAGTTCCTCAAAGACTACAAGCAGGAGCAGCTTGGCCCGCTTGTCGTAGATGGGGCGAGCGTGAGAAACGATGTAAGAGACTTGACTATTGCTTATATGCGCTTTCTTGGGAAATAGGCTGGCGCCCGCCGGGCAGCGTTTTATTTTGCCAAGAATGAGTTTGGAAGAATTTATTCATTTATTATGTGACGTAGTGTGTTGATTTTTAGTGGTTTGTGTTTTGGTGCTGCCGATGTGTATTCCGTGGCGCTCGCTATTTGGCGCTATATATTTTTTAAATTATGATTTTTGTTTATCTTGCAGGCTAGATAGGATGTACTAGAGACGACATTTCAAAGCTTTGTAAGACGCTCCCCCCCTCTTTTTACTATATACCAACTCCAGACTGTATTTGATTTGCCTGCTACCCTCCTTACCTAGCGAGGCTGAACTATAATTTGACAAAAACTTAAGACAACATGACAAGAAGTTCTACGTTACGCCTGAGCATTCTGCTCCGGCCATTCATGATGATTTTACTGCTCGGGGCAATGAGCCTTACTGCTCAGGGGCAGTGTTTGACCGCTTCTGATGGGCAATATCCCTCGGGCACTTTTTCTCCGAGCTGTACGGGCAGTGCTGAATCCATTACCACTTTGGGCTGGGCTGGCGAATACTCTGTAGTAGCGGTGACCTCCGGCACGGAGTATACCTTCAGCAGCTCAAACTCTTCAGATTACCTGACTATTGCAGATAATACGGGTTCTACTGCTTTTGCTTTCGGCACTACCCCGGTCACCTGGACAGCTACTTTCACAGGCACGGTGCGGATGTACAATCACACCAATAGTAGTTGTGGAGAGCAGGAATCAAGCCGGACAAGGAGTGTAGCTTGTGCTGCTGCTCCTTGTACGGATAATTTAGTTTTGTTAGAGTTGTTTGATAGCTTTGGAGATGGATGGAATGGAGCAAGCCTGACCATTTCTGAATTTGGTGGAAGTACAATTGACAGCTACACCATATCAAGTGGAGACTTTAATGATGCAGAATTGTGTTTGCCCGATGGGTGTTATACTGTCAACGTCACCGGAGGTACATTCCCTGCCGAAGTCAGCTGGGAAATCAGTTCAGGAGGGAACCTTGTGCTCTCTGGCAATGCACCGGAAACAGGGCTTACTTTTTCCGTTGGGTCTGGCTCATGCCCGATATTAGGTTGTACGAACCCCTTAGCCACTAACTTCGATCCTGCAGCTACACAAGACGATGGCTCTTGCATTGTGCCTTGCCAAGGCAGCGAGTTCACCTACAATGCGGGCAATACAGGAGCTACCATCACTTTGGGCTCACCTGTTACTGCTAATATCAATGTGCCGGCAATGGGCACAATAGGCTCCAATGCTTCTATCAGCAGCGCTACGCTCAATTTGACACATACGTACACGGGTGATGTAGACATTACGCTCACCTCCCCCGCAGGCACATCCCTAGAGCTGACCACCGATAATGGTTCGTCTGGCGATAATTACACCAATACGGTCTTCGAAGATGGCGGAGCCAACATTACGTCAGCGAGTGCGCCATTTACGGGCACTTTTGCTCCGGAAGGCGGCAGCTTCGCTGCTACTTTCGATGGGGAAGCCATCAATGGCAACTGGGTACTAGAAATCGAAGATGATGGTTTCGGCGATGATGGGGTCTTTCAAAGCTTCGGCCTTACTTTCTGTCTGACTGGCGTAGTACCGGTCCCAGGCTGTACAGACCCTAGCGCGAACAACTTTGACCCATCGGCTACTGTAGACGATGGATCCTGTACCTATGACCCTGTCCCAGGCTGTACAGACCCACTGGCAGACAACTTTGATCCATCCGCCACCGTAGACGACGGCTCTTGTGTTTTCGTAGGCTGTACGGACCCACTGGCCACCAATTTTGACCCGAATGCGACACAGGACGATGGCTCTTGCATCATCCCCCCCGCCAATGATGACTGCTCCGGCGCCATCGGCATCGCATGCGATGATACCGTGACCGGCAATACCAGTGATGCCACATCCGATGGTGCACCTTCCTGTTTTACTTCTCCTGGAAGCAAGGGGGTATGGTACACTTTCTTGGGCACCGGGGACGAAATCAACCTGAGCTTGTGCGGGTCTTCTTACGATACCAAAATCAATGTGTACACTGGAAGCTGTGGCAGCTTCTCCTGTGTGACGGGCAATGACGATTTCTGCGGCACCCGCTCAGAAGTTACCTTTGCAAGTGCGCCCGGCACTACCTACTATATACTGGTAAGCGGCTTTAATGCATCTTCAGGCAGCTTTACGCTCGACGTATCCTGCACGCCAATCATCCCCGGCTGTACGGACCCCGATGCGCAAAACTTCGATCCTACGGCAACTACAGATGACGGCTCTTGCATCTTCAATACGGCTTGCTCCAACGCAGAGGTAGTAGGCTTGGGCACCCACAGCACCAGCTCCATCAGTTTTGGGAACGGCGCTGAGAACGGTTGTGCTTTCCCTCTGTCCGGAAATGCAAGCCATGCACGGTGGTTCCGTTGGACACCGGCTGTGACCGGCGAGTACACCATCGAGTCTGCAGGTTTTACCTTTAATGACACCCGCCTTTCCATTTACACTGGCAATTGTAATAACTTGGAGTGCTATGCCAGCAACGATGATCTTATTGGCGGGAGTACATTGGCTTCTAGTGTGACAGCGTGTTTCTTTGCGGGCACAACCTACTATATTGAGTGGGACAACCGCTGGAGCAGCAGTTCTTTCAGCTGGGGCATTGCCTATGAAGGCCCTGCCGACTGTGCTGACCTGGGCGGGCCACTGCCTGCACCTTGGGTATCCAACGACGTGGGCAACGCAGGTGATGGCAACGGCTTTGGCTACCTCGACCCATCTGGCACATTCAATGTTTCGAGCGGGGGCGTCAATCAGTTTGGCACTACATCCGACAACTACGGCTTCATCCACCAAACGCTGTGCGGCGACTTTACGCTCACTGTACGTTTGGACAACATCAGCCCGGGCGCTTTTGGCGGTATTGCTGCACGTGAGACGACAGATGCCGGAGCGAAGCAGATTGGCATCGTATCCAATATTTCGCCTTACGCCATGAACATGGTGCGCACCATGATGAACGGCCCGGTACAGACACAGCTTATGGTCCGCCCACAGCACCGTTGGCTGCGCATACAGCGCGTTGGCAATGTATTCCGCACGTTTACCAGCTTCAACGGCATGTTCTTCCAGCAGGCTACAGCCCGTGTACTGCCAATGGGCAGCTGTATTGAAGTAGGCATGCTGGCCTACGGGCGCACACCTGGCATTGCTTCTGCAGGCTTTACCGATGTGACTGTACTGGGCGGCAACGCCGGTGGCAATGCACTTGCTCAGGAGGACGGCGCAGCAGCGGCGGCAGCAGATGCCCGCGCAGCTGCACAGGACGGCGCAATTGTCGTGCCGGCTGCTCAGGAGCTGCGCACTGCGCTCTACCCCAACCCTGCTACCGATGGCCTATTCGTAGAGCTGGGCGCGGAGTATGAAGTAGGGGCAACCCTTACCCTGCGCAACGAGCTGGGCCAAGAGCTGGGCCGCCGAGTGGTGGAAGCTGGCAACTACCTGGCCGAGTGGGATGTCAGCGGGCTGTCTTCTGGTGTGTACTTCATGGAAGTGCGCACGGCAGATGGCTCACGCGAGACGCTGCGTTTCGTGAAAGCTGATTAAGCCAGTTAGCCATATATAAAAAAATGAGCGGGCCCACTTTCCCATGTCGGAGAGTGGTCCCGCTCTCTTTAATTGCTAAGCTTTGTTTTTCTGTTGGTTAAATATTTGGTATTCTGATAATTAGTGTTAGCTTTACAGTAATAACCTCCTACTCTTTACCGTAACTCACTCTCGGTTCTCTCTTCGCACAACATTCCCCATTGAGGTATCCTTCATCAGGGGGAAGCAGGCGGTGCCCTCCTCTAGGCGCCTGTACAGGCTGTTTTATTTCAACTAATACCATACCTTATGCAACACAAGTTACTGACTATTGTAATGGCACTGCTGTCTATGGCAACCGTGCACAGCCAAGTGATTTACGACAACGGGCCTCTAGTGAACTCTCTAGGAACGGGTGTCGGAGGTGCCGATGAGTCCGTTCTGCAATCCTCATCTTTGAGCGCAAGCACCCTTGGTTTTGGGTTTCAGGTTAGCAATGCTAACCGGATTGCGGATGACTTCACGGTGCCCAGCGGCGCATCTTGGGATATAGACGAGGTCGTTTTTTATGGCTACCAAACGTTTAATACCACGGGGGTATCTTCTTACACAGAGGTTTACGTACAGATATGGGACGGTGTGCCCGGAGCACCGGGGAGCAGTGTGATATTTGGAGATTTGGTAACCAACCGCTTGCTGCGCAGTTTGCCGGCCAATATTTACCGGGTCACAGAAACGACCTCGGGGGACAATTTAAGGGAAATCTTTACGATTGAAGCGGATGTAGATGTTACTTTAACGGAGGGGACTTATTGGTTTGATTATACAGCCGTAGGTACGCTCCCTTCTGGGCCTTGGGCTCCTCCTATCACCATAAATGGCCAGGCCGTGACGGGTAATGGGCTTCAATCCTTGAATGGTGTTTGGGGTACAGCAAACGATGGTGGGCATTTAGGGCAGCAAGGCTTTCCTTTTCTGATCAAAGGAGGCGGCGGCCTCCCGGCACCTTGGGCATCTGCTGATATAGGCAATGCTGGGGGTGGCAACAGCTATGGCTTTGATGAGGGCGCTTTTACTGTGAGCAGTGGGGGCGCGAATCCGTTTGGCGCTACTGCCGACAGCTACGGCTTCATCCACCAAACGCTATGCGGCGACTTTACGCTCACTGTACGTTTGGACAACGTCAGCCCGGGCGCCTTTGGCGGTGTTGCTGCACGCGAGACGACAGATGCCGGGGCAAAGCAGATCGGGGTGGTATCCAATATTCTGCCTTACGCCATGAATATGGTGCGCACAGCGATGAACGGCCCGGTGCAGGCTCAGCTTATGGCCCGCCCACAGCACCGTTGGCTGCGCATACAGCGCACCGGCAATGTGTTCCGGACTTTTACGAGCATGAATGGTGTGTCGTTCCAATTGGCTGCAAGCCGGCTGCTGCCGATGAACAGCTGTATTGAAGCAGGGATGCTGGCCTATGGCCGTACATTGGGCACTGCTTCCGCAGTTTTCACCGATGTGGCGGTTAGCGGTAACGGCCCGGCCCCGGTACTGGCAGAGGAAGTGGATGCAGTGGCGCCTGCTTACCGCCCACGCTCGGCCCGTTCAGACCGGGAAGACATTGTATTGCCTGCTGCCCAGGCGGCCATGAGCACCAAAGTATATCCCAACCCTGCCGCCGTTCAGCTTTTTGTGGAACTTGGGGCGGAATACGAAGCTGGGGCAACCCTCACCCTGCGCAACGAGCTGGGACAGGCGCTGAGCCACCGCGTGCTGCAGGCTGGCCATCAGCACAGTGCATGGGACGTCAGCGGGCTGTCCTCTGGGGTGTACTTCATGGAAGTGCGCACGGCAGATGGTAGCCGCGAGGCCTTACGTTTTGTGAAAGCAGATTAGAGGCCTGCCACCCTGCCAACTAATAAGAGGCTGCCCCATCAGTTTGGGGGCAGCCTCTTATTAGTTTGGGGTTCCTTGTGGGTTATTTCGGGATTTTTATCTCATATGTTTTTCCGGGCCTGACCGTCAGGCTGGAGCTGATGAGCCAAGGGTTGAATACTTTGAGCATCCGGTAAGTTGTGCCTTGCTCCAGGGCGAAATCTCCAAGGTTGGGGATGGACGATGAGACCTCGACGGTCTTGAAGTTGTCCAGAGGCGGGTAGCCATCTTCCTCCTCGAGGTAGAACCCGAAGTCAGATGGCCGGCTGAGGATTTCCTTTATGGCAACGAGGCGGAAAACGTAGCGGGAGGTCTCTGCATTGAGGTTGAGGTCGTAATAAGACTCCGCGCGTTGTGCCTCCATTTCGCTCTTGATGCGCCCGTAGCCGGCATTGTAGGCTGCGGCAACAGTGGTCCAGCTTCCGAAGTTTTTGTAATAGCTGTTCAGCATTTTGCATGCCGCTACGGTGGCTTTCTCATAATGGTACCTTTCATCCACATCGTCGCTGATCTCCAGGCCATACTCGCGTGCGGTGGGCGACATCAATTGCCATAAGCCCCGGGCTCCGGCAGGGGAGACGGCATTCCTCAAGCTGCTTTCTGCAACAGCCAGGTATTTAAAATCTTCAGGTATGCCATACTCCTTGAGCGTCTGTTCCATCATTGGGAAAAACTTGTAGGCGCTCTTGATATTGAGCATTGTATTGCTGTGCCAGTAAGTATTGACGAGGAGCTCCCGGTCTAGCCGCTCCCTTACATCGAAATTGTCCATGGGGAGGGCTTCGCCCGCAAAGTGGAAAGAGCGGTCTAAATCTACGGGCTTGATGATCTGGGGGACGGCCCCGGCAGTTGATCCGGGGGACGCCTCAGGGGTGGTGCCTGTCAGTACTGCAAAGCCAAGGAAGCCGGCTAAGGCTAGGTTGACAACGGTTAGCATTTTTGTGTTCATGGTCGCTGTTTTCTGCTCAACGGAGGAGCGCGTGTTAATCAATTCCTGTAATCGCTGGACAGTGAATTTACAATTTCTGCGGGCGATCAGCAACGCACCGGGCTTCCTTAACATTCTGTTGAGCGGTCAGTGCCCGCCCGGCTAGGGGGTATTGTTCTTGGGCTTTTTATAAATCGGCACGGTAGAGCAAGGCTCTCCGAACATGATGCTCTTGGCGATTGGGCGCAGCCGTTTGGTCAGCTCCAGGTAGGCTTGAGGGGGGATGGGCTTGCCCTCTGTGCAGCCTTTCAGGATGATCCGGCCATCTTGGTAGGGGGCAAGGTCTAAGCTGCTGAACACTTTCGTGAAATGAGCGCGGTAGTAGTCTTCCGGCTGCCCTGCGAACACATCTTCGGCAAAGGGGGCGGCGTAGGACGCGATCAGCATGTAGGCCCACATGGGTATGATGGCATCGGAAGAGCAGTAGGCCAGCAGTATCTTACCTTTGTACTGCTCCCAGTCATGAGCCTGCATAGCGGCTCTGAAATCTTTTTCCTTCAGCAGCAGCGCTTTGAAAAGATAATCTTTGATATCGAAGTGTGCTATTGGCGCCTCAGGGAAAAATTGCTCCATCTTGATGGTGATCAGGCCGCTGTTAGCAATCCTATTGACCAATGGTTTTTCGGTTGGGTGTGACATTTTCTGTTTGTTTTTGGTAATGGAAAAGCCGGCTCAGAGATGCTAAACCTAGGATCCCTTATTCCTCTTCTTCGGCTGTGCCCCGCCCTTCCGCCACTTCTTCTTCGATAGGGGCTTTCTCCCCGATCGCAAAGTCGGCTTCTTTGAACTCTTTGGGCGTGGGCAGGTCTTCCAGCGACTTTAGCCCGAAGTAGTCCATAAACTTGGGGCTTGTGCCGTAGAGCAGTGGCCGGCCCGGCCCTTCTTCCCGGCCCTTAATTTCAACAAGCTCCTTTTCCAATAGTTTTTGCACTGCATAATCACAGCTGACGCCCCGGATGCGCTCCATCTCTGATTTGCTGATGGGCTGCCGGTAGGCAATGATGGCTAGGGTCTCCAAAGCGGAGCGGGACAGCCGTTTGCGGGTAGTCTGTTTGAGGTATACCCCTACCGTAGGGTGGAAGGCCGGCTTGGTCAGGAACTGAAAGCCGCCGGCAATTTCTGCCAGCTCAAATGCGAAATGATCTCCGGCGTACCGTTCCCGTAGGGTGTCGATATGGGACAGTGCTTCCTCTTCTTGTATATGGGCCTCAAGGGCTTCTCTTAAGCAGGCGCAGATCTCTTTTAGGGAAACCGGCTGATCGGAAGCAAAAATCAGGCTTTCAATGTGGGTGGTGATAGGGTCCAATGCAAAAGAGCTTATGGCTGCTGGCAAAATTGCCAGCCCACAAATATAAGGGAAGGGGGCAAGAAGAGGGAGGGGCAGGTTGTTTTTAGCGGCTGTTTGCGGGCGGAAGCTCAAATTGGGCAGCCTTGCTAGCTCCAGGATGGCACCGGGCTAGCGCTGCGGAGGGGTGTCAAGCCCGTTAGGGCCGAGCGGATAGCGAGCCCCGCAGCATAGCGGCCCCCTGCCCGGCGGCAGGGGGAAGCCCCCAAACCAAAAGGGCCATCTGTTTGGCGCCCTTACCAGCACCGTTCGTCCAGCCGTTTCCGGAAATCGGGGCTGCGCAGTAGGCGGAGGTAGCGCTGTGAATTGGCCCAGGGGTTTTCGCTCACATCGGTCTCTTGTTCCAATACAGCGGCCAGCCCCTGAAGCCCTTCGGTTTCATAAGCTTGCTGCACCAGGCACTGTGCATAGGCCTTGGTTTGTCCGGGGTGGGCCAGCATTTGTTTTGCTAAGGCCTGGAGCTTGTACTGTTGCAATTGTGCGGGCGTAGGGGAATGAATGTCCAATTGATTGAGCCCGGGGTTGTTGGGCAAGTAACGGACTTCAAACCTATCGCCTGGGCTGAGCCTCAGCCCGTTGGGCAAAATGGGGGCATCTGCCCCTTCCACCATGGTCCGCCCTTGGCGGGTTTGGCCATCGGGCCCAAAAGCATAGCGGATAGCCATAAAGCCTTCGTGCTGGTACACGGCTTCTATACGTCCGGAGTCGGCCCGCCCTTCGAGGTCCAACAGCAGGGCGAGCTCTTCCTCGTCTGGCCCTTTTTCTGGTGCAAGGCGTTTCCCCAGCGCCAGTATGGCTGCTACCCCGATGGCCAGTGCCCCAATGAAGATCAAGGTCTGTTTCCAGTGCAGCCGTTCCATGACTTTGCGGGCGCGGTTGCGCGGGGTATCGGCCTCCCGGTCCATGGAGAAGCCATAGTAGTACTGCCCGTTGCGCCGTTCCACTTCTATCTCGAAGAGCTCGTCTTCTAAGAATAGGGGATAGGTTTTGGTGGCGAAGACCTGAAAATCGATCAGGACGACTTTTTGGTTGACATAGACCATGAAATGGCCTTCCTGCACACTGTGGAAAAGGCCGACAACGTACTGCTGTCCGCTGTCGCTCACGTAGGTCCAAGTCATTTGGTGTGGTGGCATGCTTTTTAGTGTAAAGCCTTTTCAGCAAAAGGGCAGGGGAGGTGCCGCCCGCGCTAGCCTTGCCCAAAGGAGCGGAGGCAACGGTCGGGGCGCACCGCTGCAAGAATGTGCCCTGCTTTTGGTCCGTCCACTTTATAATGGCTAATTTGCCTTTTTGTTACGCAAGCTTGCGAATAACCTAACCAAAAAATATGACTTACGAATTTAAAGGCTTCATCCCAGTCGTGCACGAGTCGGCTTTCATACATCCGCAAGCCGCCGTTACCGGGAATGTGATTATTGGCAAAGACGTTTACATCGGCCCTGGGGCTGCTATCCGCGGGGACTGGGGCGGCATCGTCATCGAAGATGGCTGCAACGTACAGGAGAACTGCACTATTCACATGTTCCCGGGCGTCACGGTACGCTTAGAAGCCGCTGCGCACATCGGGCACGGGGCCATCATACATGGGGCGCACATAGGCCCCAACTGTATGGTCGGGATGAACAGTGTGGTGATGGACAACGTCATTTTAGGCGCGGAGTCCATTGTCGGCGCCCTTTCTTTCATAAAAGCGAGGGAAGTCATACCGCCCCGCAGCCTCGTGTTGGGCAACCCTGCCAAGGTCATCAAGCGGGTCAGCGATGAGATGATCGCTTGGAAAACCAAGGGCACGCAGTTGTACCAATCCTTGCCTGCAGATTGCCACAGCCACCTCAAGCCTTGCGAGCCCCTGAGGGCGGTGCCTGCCGACCGCCCACGGCAGGAGGCGTTGTATGAAACTTGGGAAGCTATCAGGCGGGCGAAGTAACCTGCGCGCCACGAAAGGCGGCGGGCAGTTTTGTAAAATCAATGATCAAGAGCCATGGAAAAATGGGGGCATACGATGAAGGGGCGGCTAAAGGCACAATGCCTGGCAGCTTTGCAAAAACGGGCGGAGGAGCTGCAGCGGGCGGTGGAGTCCATACAATCGGCCCGCAATAACGAGACCAAGAGCAGTGCAGGCGATAAGTACGAGACCGGCCGTGCCATGATGCAGATGGAAGAGGACAAAATCATGTCGCAGCTCGATCAGGCAAGGCTTCAGCTGCAGCAGCTCAAGGCCTTGCCGGACTACAGCGGGCCCAACATCCGTTCCGGCAGCCTCGTGCGCACTCAGCATAGGCGTTACTTTCTGTCGGCCAGCCTCGGCAAAGTGCTGCTGGAGGGGGAGCCCGTTTATTGCATCTCTACTCAGGCCCCCTTGGCGCAGCAATTGCTTGGGAAATCGGCAGGGGATAAAGTGGCCTTCAATGGGCAGGAGGAGGCTATCCTTGAGGTGGCATAAAAAAGCCTGCAACAGGTGCAGGCTACTTTCAAACAAATCGTAATTCAGACTTTTTTAACCAATTAATCAATTACAACAACTGTGCCAAAAAACAAAAACTGTGTTTGCTGTGCATTTTGTGCCCCTTTTTCTTGCTGATGTCTGTCAGTTGTGAGCGCTCAGTGCCTACCGGAGCGCCGGGCAGCCCTGCGCAGCGGGCAGTAGAAGAGGCCGGGCTAAGGATAAGCCAGGAAGGGGCAAGGTTCGGATTGTAGCCGCCGGCTGTCAGGTTGGGGCCTCCCCCTGCCGGTAGGCAGGGGGTCGCTATGCTCCGGGGCTCGCTGTCCGCTCGGCCCTATCGGGCTTGCCACCCCTGCGCAGCGCTAGTCCGGCGTCAGGGCTTCCGCATGTTACCGCCGGATAGCCTTATGAGCCCACCGCCGGGCTAGGTTTTCCTGTTGGCAGGTAGGTAGCATTGTCTGGGCTGTAGCGTGGCGTGCCGGGCGCTGCAAGTAGGTTAGGCTCAGCATAGTGGTCTGTCAAGGCTAAAACTAGGGGTTGCCTGCGGCGGATTTTGAGGCTACTCTTCGTTGGACAACCCCTTACGTAGCGCTGCTATGCGCGGGAACATCCGCCTTGATTTAGCCTCAAAATCCGCTCCCACTCAACCCATAAATTAACACTTGACAGACCACTAGGGAAAAGTGGGGAAAGGGTAACAAATTGGGGGGAAAGTGCGTGTATTAGCGAGTTGCATGACATAAATATAAATATCTAACATGAAACTCTTATCTTGAATTTCCGTTTTTAAATGAAGCTAATCTGAAGAATAATGAAAGTCAATCGTATTTGGAACTATATTTCTTTTGGTCAAGAATGGGGAAACCTTGACACTTCTATAGTCGATGATATATCCCAATCTTGGTTTTCAAGAAGAAAGGTGTTAGCTGAAAACTCCAAAGAGTATGAGGAGTTTATGTCCAGACTAAAAAGAAGGCATGCTATTGAGACGGGTATTGTAGAAAGGATGTATGATTTAGATAAAGGAGTGACCGAAACATTAATTAAGGAAGGTTTCGTCTCCTCATTAGTAAGCCATGGAGATTCGAATATTGATAAAAGCAAACTGTTTGGTCACTTAACTGATCATTTAGAAGCTGTTGACTTTGTATTCGATGTAGTCAAAGAAAATAGACCTTTGACAAAAGGTTTTATTCTTGAATTACATCAATTGACAACTCGCAATCAAGAATTTGCTGAAGGAAGGGATCAATTCGGAAACAAAACCAAAATCCCGCTATTAAAAGGTAAGTTCAAAGAGCGAGAAAACAATCCAACACGCAATGACGGGACTAAAATATTATACTGTCCACCGGAGCATGTTGAAGCCGAAATGGATCGCTTAATGATTCTTTATGAAGAATTAGTAGAAAAAGGAGTACATCCTTTGATTATTGCAACATGGTTTCATCATGCTTTTACAACAATTCATCCTTTTCAAGATGGTAATGGAAGAGTTGTAAGACTCATAGCAAGCCTAATTCTTATTAAATATAACTATTTCCCCATTACAGTTCTTCGGGAGGAGGCAAAAGAAAAATATATTAAAGCATTAGAAAAAGCAGACACAGGTGAGCCTCAAGATTTAGTAACATATTTTGGAGAAATCCAAAGAAGGAATATAGAAGAAGCATTAAATCTAAGAGAAGTTGCTTCTACTTCATTAGAGGAAGTTACAAATATATTCAAGAGAAAGATTAAGGACAAAAGAGAAAAAGAGCGCCTTGCATATCAATCAATGTTGGCTGGAAAAAGAATGCAAATTTTCTCGATTTGTTCTGACTTTTTGAATGATTATAAATTACGTTTAGAACAGGAATTTGATAATTCTGTCGATTTTTATATCGGTAGCGGTAAACCTGATGATACATCTAAACAGCATTATTATTATCACCAGATTGTAGCATATGCTTCTCAGCATAATTATTTTTTCAACAGACAGTTACCTAAGTCGTATTTCATCTTTGGTATAGATTTGAAAGATGGCAAAAAATATGAATTAGGTATTTCTATTCATCACTACGGATATGATGATTCTGCAATTGCGATAGGAGCATTCCTAGAATATAAAGGAGTTAATATAGAAGATGATTCCAATTCGACAATCCCTTTAAACCTTAAGCCACATATTATTTCAGTTTCCGACGATATTGACTCAAAAGAAAGAAATATTAATAAGCATTTAGAAAATATTCTTACAATTACTATGGCTCAGATAGCTAGTGAAATTTAGTTGAATCTGTTTTAAATGGTACGTCATGCAACAATGGCTAGCCGACAATACTCCGCGATGCTCCGTACTGCGGCTAGCCGGGCCGTTGGGGCCAATGAGCTAATTATCGATTAAATTTTCCAATTCTATAAGAAAGTCAGTATATTTGATAGTATCAAATGATAGTATCAGTGAAACCTCCATATAATCTTACACCCACAATTTTTAGATTAGTAACGCAAATATCTGAGCGATTGGGTGAAGCAAAAGCTCTATATTTAGATAAACCTTCCCCTCAATTAAGAAAAAGAAATAGAGTG
>NZ_VOOR01000032.1 GCF_007993045.1 Phaeodactylibacter luteus | reverse complement strand
TTGAACCATGTCAAATCAGAAAAAATCATCATCAGAGACTTATCAAATCTACATCGCTTCTTTATCCGACTATAATGCTGGCATTCTTCACGGTAAGTGGGTTGATGTCGAAGGTCTCACCACTGACGAGATTCAAGAAGAAATCAACGAAATTCTCCGTACCAGTCCATACACCAAGCAATACGGTGAGGTAGCCGAAGAATGGGCTATCCACGATTTTGAACTAGGCGGTATTCGCATCTCCGAATATGAAAGCCTGGACACTATCGTCAGCATAGTAGAAGCATTAGCCGAACACGGTGAAGCCTTCGCAATCTATTACAATGATGTCAGTGATCTGGAGACAGCTATTTCAAACTTTGAAGAGGCTTACCAGGGAGAGTATGACTCCTTCCTCGACTACGCCACACAGACCTTTGATGAATTATACGCTCATTCTATTCCTGAAAACCTCCGCTACTACATTGATTACAGCGCATTCGCTCGTGACCTTGACGCTGATGGGTACTTTTTTGAAGATGGTCATGTGTTCCGTCCTGTTTAGGGCGGATTTTTCTTTTTATTTGATCTAGTCTATGGACGATTTTGAAAACCTGAATTGTATGGCAGTGACGATAGTTGTTATTTATCTACTTCTGTCTGCATGGTTGCGAAGAGAAAAAGTTATTTATCCTGGGCGAAATGTAATAGAACCCCACAAGGGTCCCAAGCATAAGTCACAATGGCATGAGGTTCTTCTTTTGGTGGTTTTACCCTGGCATATTTGTAATTATGTTGACCTAATACCTTCTGGATATGTTCATACCATTCTTGTGCGCTATCCACATTTATATACATCATAAAATTATTAGCCCATCCCTTATTATAGTGAGCTTGAAGGTAAATCCTGGTGTTGCCTAATTCCAATTCAGCAAGCTTCTCATCACCCCAGTGTTTTTTCCAGCCCAGAGCTAGATAGTAGGTCAGACTCTCTTGAAAGTTCTTAGTAGGAACAAATACTTTAACATCTTTAGCTTCTGGCATAACCTATTTTGAATTGTTACAACAGCTTTGGTCATTTTGAATAGGCGGACAAGCTACAGTACCATAACTACAATACACACAACAATCACCTTCTTTTGGTCGAAGAATGGTATTGCAGTTTTTACACTCATAAAAGAACTGGCAGGCATCAGTAGGCATAGTTTCTTCCGCTTGGTGCCCGCAATTCGGACAGGTTATTACGGATTGCAGTATGATCGTTTTTTCCATTTGTTATTCTATTATTTTTGATTCTCCGACCTTATAATCGGTAGACTTTATCGCTTCTTCTATTTCAGCAAGATTTGTTTGAGCACTATTAAATTTGACTGTGGCATTGGCATCTTTGAACGAAGCTTTCACCTCAATAATCCCTTCCAATTCATTCACAGCATGCTCTACATGTCCCTCACAACCGGCACAAGTCATTCCATTCACTTCGAATTCAACTTCTGAAATATTGCTTCCATCAATTATCCCAACAGCCTCCTTTTCCTGACTTGGATATAATATATGGGCATAGCTCGGAAAAGTGAGCATTAATAAAGCAAAAGCGGTTACGATCCCTAGGAATGACTTCGTTTGAAAAAACGAAACCTTTTGCACTTCACAGTCACAATCATCCTTTGGAACGGGCTTCAGCATTTGGTACCAAGCATACCCTAAGACTAGAACAGTAAAACCGATTAGCCAAGGGCGTAAAGGCTCTATCCATGAAAAAGTAGATGCCAGACCACTAGTTCCTGCAAATATTGCAAGTAAAGGAGTTATGCAACACAAAGAAGAGGCAACTGCCGTGATCGCCCCTAATCCTATTGATGATTTTTGTACGTTCATATTTTAAAAGTTAAACCAGTTCTGCTTCAGGAAGCAGGCCGAAAATAATTTCTAGTTTTGATTTTATGTCAGATGGAATGTGATAATAAATTGTGGCGCCCTCCTTTTCAAAATAAACCAATTCTGCATCCTTCAATTTTCTTAAATGCTGAGACACCGCTGGAATTTTCATTTCCAGAATTTCACTCAGATCACAAACACAAAGCCTGCCTTCTTGTCGAAGCAGGAAAAGTATTTTCATCCTTACCTCATTGCTGACTAAACTCATCATCCGGGCAAGGCTAGAAATTGGAACTCTTATTTCCTCTATCTTCGCCTTACACCGATCAATTTGCTTTCCGTCCCTTTTGACTCGGATACAGGTATTACTATCTTTTTTCATGCGGCAAAAGTAGGGTTATTTAATAATTTAAGCAAATGCTTAAATATGCTTTAACTTATCCTTTTTTAACGAATAGTCTTAGAAATGATGAGGATGAAGCAGTCTGAAAAAACGACCGTTTTCCCGAACAGAATACTCCCAAACCCCAATTCCCTTTTTTCTTTTCACCAGCCGTACAAAAAACTGGTTTACTTAATCAAAGTATGATAAAGCCGATAGTGAACCCTTTTAGGAGACATTATCTTGAAGATCGGATACGCCAGAGTAAGCACCAAAGACCAAAACCTCTCTTTACAAAAAGATGCCTTGCAAAAAGAAGGCTGCGAACTCATCTTTGAAGAAAAAGCCAGCGGTGCCAAATCCGACCGGCCGGAACTCCGCAGGATGATCGACCAGCTTCGCAAGGGCGATATTGTTGTTATCTGGAAACTGGATAGGCTAGGGCGGTCACTTCGCGATCTGGTTAATCTCGTTACTGAGATACAAGATAAGGGAGCAGGTCTAAAATCACTTAATGATTCTATCGACACTACGACACCACAGGGGAAACTTACTTTTCACCTCTTTGCGGCACTAGCGGAGTTTGAGCGGGATATTATTAGTGAGCGAACGAAAGCAGGCTTGGAATCGGCTCGGGCTCGTGGACGGAAAGGGGGGAGGCCGAAAGGTTTGTCAGAGCAGGCAAAGAATAAAGCGATAATCGCCGAAACGCTGTATAGGGAAGGTGGTTTTTCAGTGAAACAAATTTGCCAGCACTTGGATATAGCTAGAAGTACTTTCTACAAACTGTTAAAATATAGAGGGGTCCAAGTTGGATAACAAGACTGGAGCTACTTGATTCTTCAAAAGTAGCTCCATTGTCAGTTGTCATTTTGCGGACGGTAATGAAATAGTTACTTCGCTTCCGCACTAAAGCCAGCTTCCGCTACCGCAGCTTGTACCTCTTCCTCGGTCAATCCGTTGGTCTCCACGGTAAGGGTACGTTCATCGTCCTGTAAGTCAACTGTCCACTCCTCAATCCCTTCTTTAGCATCTAACACAGGAGTGACTTTGGCCAAACAGCCTGAACAGTTGATATTGGTTTTAAATTTCAATTCTTTCATAGTCGGTTCAAATTTTTATTTGTTTTAGACGTAAACTATTGGCTACTACCGATACGGAGCTTAATGCCATTGCGGCTCCGGCAATCATAGGGTCTAGTTCGAATCCGTTGATCGGAAATAAAAAACCTGCTGCAATCGGAATACCAATTAGATTGTAGATAAAGGCCCAGAACAGGTTTTGGCGAATCCCAATCACCGTTTTTCTGGATAGTTTCAATGCCTGGGGAATAGCCATAAGGTCAGAAGTAATCAAGGTCATCTTCGCTACATCAATGGCGATATCCGAACCTTTCCCCATGGCAATACTTACATCTGCTTGCGCCAGGGCTTGTGAGTCATTGATACCATCTCCTACCATTGCAACCGTGTAACCTTCCTGCTGGAGTTGTTGCACATATTTTGCTTTATCACCGGGCATGACCTCTGCCTGGAATTTGGTAATGCCTACTTGTTGAGCAACGGCCGCTGCCGTTTTTGCATTATCTCCAGTTAGCATATGCACTGCAATTCCACGCTTTTGTAAAAGGGTGATAGCTTCAGCAGATGTAGGTTTTATTTTGTCGGTTATTCCGAGGATTCCGAGGATTTCATTGTCATTGGCGAAGAAAATAACCGTCATTCCTTGCTCACTCCATTGGTCATAAGCAGTACTTACTTCGTGTGAGATGGTTATGCCATGCTCTAACACTAGCTTATAATTACCTACGAAATAGTGTATTCCGTTCTTGTCCGTACCACGCACACCTTTACCCGTGATACTATTGAAATCGGCGACCGCTTGCGATGGAATATTTTCTTTTTGCAAGTACTGGATGATCGCTTCTGCTAGTGGATGCTCGGATTGTTCTTCAATGCGGCGTAAAACCCCTTTCTCATAAGAAGTGGCTATTGGTAGCCAATACTCATTTTGAACTTCCGGATGGCCTTGAGTAATCGTTCCGGTCTTGTCCAGAATGATAGCATTAACCTTATACCCTAATTCCAGACTTTCAGCATCTTTAATGAGGATATTATGTTCCGCACCATTTCCAATTCCAACCATAATAGCTGTAGGTGTTGCTAACCCAAGTGCACACGGACAGGCAATAACAAGCACGGCGATGGAATTTAATAGGGCATGGAAAAAGGCATCCTGACCGCCTAGTATCATCCAGGCCACAAAAGTTATAATCGCGATAATTATCACCACAGGAACAAATACTCCGGCTATCTTATCCACCAGGCGCTGAACGGGAGCTTTACTCCCTTGCGCTTCTTGCACCATTTGAATAATTTGAGCCAGTAGTGTGTCTTGTCCTACTTTCTCAGCTTCAAATTGAAAGCTACCTTTTTGATTGATGGTTCCTGCAAATACTGCATCGCCCACGCTTTTATTTACGGCAATGGGTTCGCCGGTAATCATGCTTTCATCAACAAAACTGTTACCATGGACGATTCGCCCATCTACAGGGATTTTCTCGCCGGGTTTGATAATAATGATTTGTCCTTGCCCAACTTGCTCAATGGGAATAGTTAACTCTTCCCCATTTTGTATGATGCGCACGGTTTTTGGTTGTAGGCCAATCAATTTTTTGATGGCAGAGGAAGTGTTGGATTTTGCTTTCTCCTCTAGGAGTTTCCCAAACGAAATGAAGGTGATGATGACGGTAGCAGCTTCGTAGTAGACATGACTCTCAAAGCCTCGGGAAAGGAAGAACTCCGGAAAGAATGTGTTAAATACGCTAAACAGAAATGCTATTCCCGTACTCAGGGCAACCAGCGTATCCATATTGGCTTTCCCAAATTTGGCTTGCTGGTAAGAACCAATGAAGAAGTCGCGCCCGAACCAGAATAATACGACTGCGCTCAGCGGGAGCGAAATCCACCTTCCTGGAACCCAGTGCATATAGAACATACCCAGGATGAAGACTGGGAGGGTCAGTATTGTCGCCCAGATGGTCTTCTGTAATGCCTTTTGGTAGGCCTCACTAGCTCGATTCTCCTGCTCCTCAAAAGAATCAGCACCGCTTTCGGGGAGGATCAGATCATACCCCACTGCCTGTAGAGCAGATTGAAGCTCTTCTTGACTGATTACAGTATTATCAAATTCTACCGCAGCTGTCGCATTCGCGAAGTTAACAGAAGCAGCGTGTACACCCGGCAATTTCATGAGAATGGATTCGACACTTGCTGAACAGGAGGCGCAGCTCATGCCAGTCACCGGGAAACGATTTTTTGTGGTGTTTGTCTCTTTGGTATTATTATTCAATATAATCTCTGCACTCATATTTTTACTATTTATAGTGCAAAGATCAGCTGGTTTTAGGGCAGATGTGTTATAGTGTGTTGGTTATGTTTTGCATCATTTTGGGTTACTTTGTTATTCGATCTAAAGGTTTCCTGCCCCGTCCCCCCATTTGTTTAAATGTACTGGGGGTGAGGCCAGTAACACTCTTAAATTGACGCGATAGATGCGCTGCGCTGCTGTAGCCCAAATCGAAAGCGATCTGACTCAGACTTTGCTGGTCATAGGTCAGTAACTCTTTTGCTCTTTCCACCTTCTGATGAATTATAAATTTTTCAATGGTGATGCCTTCCGTAGAGGAAAACAACTTACTCAAATTAGAATAATTGGTCCCAATGGACTTAGCTAAATAATCTGAAAAATTTATCCCTTCCGGCTTAACCTGGCGGCCATAAATATGAGCCAGAATCAACTGTTTGACTTGTTCAATAGCTTGGGCATCGGCTCCGGTTAACAATTCAAACCCCTCTAGTTCTAAAACTTTTTGGATAGCTGCGTTTTGATCAGGAGTTATGCTTTGGTCAAAAGTTACTTTTCCTAATTCTATATTGGCAAAGGAAATCTCCAATTCTTCGAGTCTTTCCCTGACTACGGTCACACAACGGTCACAAACCATGTTTTTAATGAGTAGTTTCTTCATAAGTCAGATTTTTTTTAGCGAAGTCTTTATATCCTATTTTAAATCTCATTCTTCAGTCGGAACTATCTGCACCCCTTCCAGATTGATCTCCGAAAGAAGCACCAACTTGCCTTCTTGATAATCCTGAGAAAGTTTATCAATGGTGCGGGCTGATTTATCCGCGGTGGTAAAGTTATGGTAGTCCCTGACGGTAAAGCCATCCACAGTTCGTTCATTGTAGGCCACCCGAAAGCGTGGCATCGCTCCTCCGGGATGGGAGTATGCCAAATACTTTAATTGCCGGTTTTCAGGTGAGAACCAATAAAGAAATTCATCCTTATTATCACTTCCTCCATTTTCCTCCTCAAAACCAACTCGAACTCGGTCTAGCACTTCACCCTTAATGTTTTCCCGTCCCTCATAAACAGGTATTACTGCTGGGTCCGTTAGTGCCCAAGGCATAAAAGCAAAGTAAATCACGGAATTTACTGAATTGCTGTAGGCCTTTCTTTTTTTATCGGGCAGGTCTACTTCTTCATCGTTAATAAGGCGAGTCAGTCCGGTATTGGTCAAGATGTCTCGAATCCGTTCTCCGCTAACCGTATCCTGCCACCATCTTTCATATCTAAACTTACCGGCGTTACGTTGATAACGATATTCTTTATCTCGAAAACGAAAGCTAACGGCAGTTGAATTAAAGCCGGACAATCCTGCTTTTGACACCGCTTGGTCTATAATTGTTTTGGCTCGCGCAATATTTGCACTGTGAGTAGAATCATGGCTCACAATTTCCGGATCGGCTACCGGTCCTGGAGAACCGTCTGTAGCGTTATCCGTGTTACAGGTAGTCAGTAGGACACCGGCAAATAATAGGCACGATAGGCCGATCAAATAAAAATGTTTTTTCATAAGTCGAAATGTAAGTAGGAGTTACTGAGTAACCATGCTACCTTTTAACAATTGTGCGTTGATTGCACAGATGATGGTACTAATACTCATCAGTGCAGCCCCAAAAGCTGGACTAATTATTAACCCTGGAACAAAGCCAGTTGCCAGAGGTAAAGCGATCAGGTTATATCCCGTTGCCCAGCCTAGGTTTTGTACCATTTTACGATAGGTGGCTTTACCGAAAAGAATCAGGTTTGCAATATCCTTAGGGTCACTATCTACGAGTACGATGTCCGCTGTTTCAGCGGCTACATCGGTGCCGGAACCAATGGCAATGCCCACATCAGCTTGTGCTAATGCAGGAGCATCATTTACTCCGTCGCCGGTCATAGCTACGAATTCTCCTTTCTCTTGCAGCACCTTTACTTTTTCTTGTTTCTCCTCGGGTAATACTTCCGCCATGTAATCATCCATTCCTAACTCCTTCGCTACCGCAGCCGCTACTTTTTCGTTATCTCCGGTAAGCAAAGATACTTTGATGCCATTTTGCTGCAAAGTTTTGATAGCCGGTGCGGAGCTTTCTCGGATCTCGTCAGCGAAGGTGATAAAGCCTACAAGCTGGTCATCAATGATGGTGAATATCTTGGTTTCTACGCCATCCTCCTGATCTTCCGGTGGGCTTATTCCAAGCTTTTCTAATAACACAAAACCTCCGGCCTTCACCTTTTTATCATTTACCGTTCCGTTGACTCCAACTCCCGATTCGTACTTAAAATCAGAGACTGGGTATAGCTCAACTCCATCTGCCTCACTTCTGCGCGCCAAACCTTTACTGATGTGGTGCTCCGAAGGACTTTCTACGGAGCTTGCGTAGCGGAGTATATCCTGTTCAGAATAAGCATTTGACAGCGATACAATGCGGGTAACCGCGTGTGAACCTTTGGTGAGGGTGCCGGTCTTATCAAAAACAATTGTGGAGATTTTTCGCGCATTTT
Organism: Phaeodactylibacter luteus; assembly: GCF_007993045.1. GTDB lineage: Bacteria > Bacteroidota > Bacteroidia > Chitinophagales > Saprospiraceae > Phaeodactylibacter > Phaeodactylibacter luteus. The sequence goes on along the minus strand of NZ_VOOR01000032.1, from coordinate 61,608 downwards.
CGAAAGCGGTCCGGTTGCGAATAAGCAAACCGTTTTTGGCTGATATACTAGTTGAGATAGCCGCAACAAGCGGAATGGCTAAGCCAAGTGCATGCGGACAACAGATCACCATGACCGTTACCATACGCTCCAGAGCGAAGGAGAGTTCTTCTCCCAAGGCTAACCAAATGAAAAAAGTACCAAAGCCAGCTGTTAAAGCCACAATAGTCAACCAAAAGGCAGCTTTATCGGCCAGCCGTTGCGTCTGCGATTTCTGTCCCTGTGCATCGCGCACCATGCCAATTACTTTTGACAAATAGCTTTCATCACCCGTATTATTTACTTCTACTTTTATAGCCCCGTTACCATTAACTGCACCGCCAATTACCTCGTCGTCAATGCCCTTGTTTACAGGTTTGCTTTCGCCGGTGAGCATACTTTCATTAAGTTCACTTTCTCCTTCGATGATCACTCCATCGGCGGGTACCTTTTCTCCGGGTTTGATTAAAATGGCATCTCCGGCTTTCAGTTCACTGACCTTCACTTTCATGGTATGGTCATCGTGTACTACAGTGGCCTCATCAGGCATGAGAGCCGCCAATGCTTCAAGGGCTTTACTAGCACCTAAAACGGAGCGCATCTCTAACCAATGCCCCAACAACATCACGTCGATCAGCGTAGCCAATTCCCAGAAGAAGGTCTTGCCTGCTAATCCAAACACCACTGCGGAACTATACAAATAAGCGGCGGAGATAGCTACCGCAATAAGTGTCATCATTCCGGGCTTTAGCTTCTTCATTTCTTCTATTAACCCCTTAAGAAAAGGCCATCCACCGTAGAAATAAATGAGTGAAGAGAGTCCGAAAAGTACCCATCTATCTCCGGAGAAACTCCAATTCAATCCCAGCCAATCCTGAATCATGGGAGATAGCAATAATACGGGTAGCGTTAAAAAAATGGATACCCAAAACCTTCGTTTAAAATCTTCAATCATCATGCGATGATGATCGTGGTGGTTATGATGCCCATTGTTTTTATGATGAGTATGACCTTTCATTTCGGTTCCCTCAGATATTGCCTCTGTATGGTTATGATTAGTATGTTCCATCGCAACCTATTATCCTGTTATGAAAAAATTGAAATTAGCATTCCTGAAACCAAGAATATTATAATCAGATAAACACTTCCATTGAAAACCCTGCGAAATAAAGACGGCTTACCGTTATTCTGACAACACTGTTTCATGATTTGGTTATTTGTGAATCGTCGTGACAATCGTCTCCGTGACACAAAAGCGGGTTAATCGAAGCAAGTAAGAAGAAAAAGATCGAAAAAAGAAAAATGATCGATTCCATGCTAGTTTGTTGTTTTTCTCAAAATCTATAAAACCTCCGTTGTGAAAACTACCACATGACTTTCAATCCCGCACCCCAACCGTAGCGGTTATCATAGTTGGCACTGACCCCCCAGTACTGCCCCAGTATATAACTGGTGCCGATCGTATATTCCCAGGTGTCTTCCGCTAAGATGTATTCGAGTCTTGTAGAAGCCCGCCAGCGACTAGTCAGTGGAATATCTTCCCGTTCGATCTCAAACCTGAAATCACCCTTCTGATCAACGCTTACATCTGACCAAATCATCATTGGTAAAAAATAACGTAAACCAAACTGGGCATTCGTTTCTATCTCAGTCTCAGTTGCGTCGGTGTCAGGGTTAAAACTTCGCTTTCCTTCAACCCGCAGGCCTGCGTACGGAGCAAAAAACTGGCGAGGGCCGACATATCTGATCGCTCTTGCCACCGTTTCAAAATCACCATCATAGTTGGCGTCACCTTCTATGCTTAACTCATTGTAAATATTGAAGAAACTGGCATCTACCCACAGGCCATTCGATTGTATACTAAGATTAGCCATTCCCCACCATTTGCGGTCTTCCATGGCAAATTGATCATAGTCCTTCTGGTCAGCAATAAGCAAATCCTTGGAGCCCTGATAGCCAATAATGCGCGCCATGCCACTCATCATGTGATACAAAAGATGACAGTGAAAAAACCAGTCTTTATCTTCAGTGGCAGCGAATTCGATAATGGTAGTTTCCATAGGGGCAACATTTACGGTATGCTTTAAGGGGGCATTTTCACCTTGTCCATTAATGACCCGAAAAAAGTGACCGTGGAGGTGCATAGGATGGCTCATCATGGTTGTGTTATGAAACACAAAGCGTACGGTTTCTCCCCGCTCAATCATAATCTTATCTGCTCTTGAGAGCGGTATATTATTGATTAACCAAACATAGCGTAGCATATTACCACCCAAATAGAGATGAACTATCCGCACCGGGCTGTCGGCCTTGAGAGAAGTCGGTTTTTCGGAGCGTAGCATGGTGTAATCAAAGATGGTGTCGTCCGGAAACCGTTCGGTAAGCTCCTGGTATCCCGTCATTTGTACCCCCATGGGAGGTGTGCCTTTGCTCATGCTCATTTGCTGTCCTTGCATATCCATGGTCATGCCGTCTACATCCGAAGCTCTTATCACTTTTCCTTCCATGTCTACGCCTTCTTCGTGCTCGTGTTTCCTAGGCATTTTGTGATGATGCTTAGCATCCATCTTTATATTCATGGAATCGGACTGCTGTTCTCCTTCAGCTCCCATATTCATTCCCATATCCTGCATGGCTCGCATCTGAATCATTTCCGGGCTGGGAGCTTCCCCGGCTGTAAACACCTCTGGTTCAGGAATGCTTGCAGGAGCTCGGCCCATCACCATACCCGGCATCATTTTCATCATATTGCGCATTTCTTCGGTCAGTTGATAATAATCAATTGGTCCCAAGTCTTGCACGGCGTGTTTTTTACCGCTTCCCAGCCAAACGCTCGTATGTCGGTAACGATCCCAGGAAGTCGCCCGAAATTCATAAGCGCCTTCTTCGACTGGCAGGCTTACTTCAATATCATAGGTTTCAGCCGTCGCAATTAGCAACTTATCCACTTCTATGGGTTCTACTTCGATCCCGTCAGCGGCAACTACCCGCATTTTTCCGGCGGCAAAATGAAGCCAGAAATGAGAGGAAGCTGAACCGTTTATAATCCGCAGGCGAATCGTTTCCCCTGCTTTCAGTTCGGGCAGGTCCATACTTTCTTGCCCGTTGGCTAAAAAAGCATCGTAGTAAATATCCGCGAGATCCATTCCCGGCATACGGTTCCATTCCAGCCAAGCTTGTTTACCCAGATTGCCGGTCACTAGTGCTTTTCCGTAGCTTTGTACAGCTTGCCTTCGTATTGCATACCAATCGGTATGTTTTTTTACTTGCCGGAGTACTTCGTGCGGGCGCTGCGTCGTAAAATCCGAGAGTACCACTTCCTGCGACGGTACAGCGTAAGACTCACGGGGTTCAATGACGATTGCTCCGTACAAACCTTTCTGCTCTTGAAAGCCGGTGTGCGAGTGATACCAATAAGTGCCGTTCTGAATGATGGGAAAAGTAGCTAAGTAAGTTGCTCCCGGTTCGATCAACTCCGTGTTCAATAGCGGAACACCATCGTACTCATTGGGCAGCAACAACCCGTGCCAATGGAAAGAAACGGTGCGTTTTGTTCGGTTTGTAACGTAGATACGCGCAGAATCCCCTTCAGTAAAATTCAGAGTCGGTGCTGGGATGCTGCCGTTGGTCGCCAAAGCCGGAGTGGGATTACCCGTAAAGTTGACAATGGTATCCGCTACCGTAAGTCGGTAAGTAACGATATTTCCCGTACGATACGCAGTCACGGACTGACCGGGAATCTGATCGTATACGGAAGAAACTCTCGGATCTGCTTGTCCCGTAAGAATAGTAAAACTGAAAATGCTTAGTGATAACAGAGCAATCTTTAAACAAAATAAACTGACACTTTTCATTATGGATAGTTTGAGTGGTTATTTACTCAGCTTGTTCTAATCGATAAAGCATCTTTTTCATTTCCGCGATTTCCCTTTTTTGTGCTTCAATGATTTCTTTGGCCAGTTGAATAGCTTCGGGATCTTGCAGGTCCGCCTCTTGACTAACCATTATCGCCGAGCTATGGTGGGGAATCATAGCTCTTATCCAAGCTTTATCGCCTACGAAGGTCTGCTCTCGCAAAATGTAAAATGTGAAAACGCCAACGAGCACCGCGCTTCCTAATATTAAGTAATTGAGTCGCTTATTTTCGTACATACTCCACATGAACAGCAGCATCGAGATCGCCATCGGAGCGATCATGAGAATTGTCATATAAGTCCGGGTTTGAGCCGTGTAAATATGGTCGAGTTGATCTACATTCAGATACATGACCGCATACATGATGATGAAGCTGGTCAGCATCATTAATCCGAATTTCGCATATTGATTCATCGTTAGCTATTAATTTGGTTATTGAATGGTACGCTTCACTTTACCGCAGGTGAGCATTTTATCACCGAAGTATGGATTGCGAATTTCTTTCGAATCGCTGAACCATGATGCCCCCTGATTATCAAAGGCCATAGGGCAATACTGCTCATAGATAGTTCCGCCCGTCAGCCCTTCTTCAAAGATTGGTGCCAAAGCTTCGGACAATTGGTAGAAAGCCGCACGTTGTTTCTCGATGTCCTGTGCATCCGCGATTTCCTTGGCCGCTGACAGCGCTTGCGATTCTTCAGCGGTCAGACGTTCGATCAGTTCCCGAGCGACCGCTTTAGCTTCGTCCATATCCGCATGCACGAAAGCTGTGCGCAAATGCAGATAGTCTTGGAAAATAGCTTCCGTAATGCCGTCCGCAAAAGATGCATCGAAACTATCGGGCGTGTTTTCTTTTTCGGATTTCACCTCAACCGGTGAATTCCGTTCGACATTGGTATTTGTTTCGCCATTGCAGGCAGTAAACAGAAAGACCAAGGCGACAAGCCCAATCAAATACGGGCGTATCTTAAAGGATAAATCGTTGGAATTTAAATAAGTCATAGTCCTGAGATTTAATAATTAAACACGATAGACGAGTTCGTCGTTTTCGTAAATAGTATTCATTCGTGATAGTAAAACTGCGTTACAGCTTTACTCGGTCGTACTGGCAACAGCCATGGAGTGCCTGATAAGCCTGGTCATTTGCCCGTACACTTTCTGTGTCGTAGCCTGAGGCAGCGATCTTTTCTTTGATCTGTAGGAGCGTGGTCGTCTCAGCAACGTAGGTGATGGTGATTACCTTGGCGTCCTGGTCCCAAGTGGCAGTGTGTACTCCTGCCAAACTGGTAGCTGCCCCTTCAATAGTGCGCTTACACATACCACAATTGCCGGAAACGCGGAAGGTGGCACTTGCCAAATCAGCATCAGTATCCACAGTTTGGATCTTTTCAGCAGAGGAATTATCGGCTTTGTTGCCGTGGCAGCTTTGGGAGTAAGCCCCTACCGTAAAAAATAACAGCAAAGCTGCGGTGAAAAAGAATTTCAGATTGTTCATCTCGATTGATTTGTGATAAAAAATTAATGATTATGTCCAGCCATCGGCTTAGCCGCAGGCGTTACTGATGGTGGGTTTTTGAAGTCTTTGTCGATAGTTTCCTGCACAATGCCACAGCTCAGCATCTGGTCTCCGAAATAAGGGTTGCGTATCTGCTCCGCAATGCTAATCCATTCTGCGCCTTCATTATCAAATGCCATAGGGCAGTGCTGGATGTAGAGGGTATCGTCGGGGATGCCAAAAACCTTGATGGTCTTGATCAATGCTTGCGACAGAAAATCAAATTGTCGGCGTTGTTCTTCTACATCGGTCAACTCTACTATTTGCTGGCCGTGTGCCTGCAATGCTTCTTGTTGCTCCATCCAATACAAGTGAGCATCACCTTTTACCAGTGACATGTCAACTTGCGCAAGTTTATCAATCATGGTCGCCGCAAAAGTGCCTGCCTGCTCAGGGGCAGTGGCTACAAAGGCATCTTTAAGGGCTAGGTAGCTTTGAGTGAGGTCCATCAACTGTTGTTTGAAGTCTATTGGCGTGCTTTCGGTGTAATCTGGTAAATGTTCGGTATGATCTGCTCCTTTCAGCAAGACATCTTTGTTCATCATACTGGCCTGATTGTTTAGCTGGGCGGCAGCATCGATAGCAAAGTTGCCGTTCGTGACAACTTCTTCACCAGCCTCTAAACCAGAGATTAATTGGTAACTCTGGCCCAGTCGGTCGCCAAGTTCTATTTCACGAAATTGAAAACTTGGAACGGTGGTGTTGGGGAGCTTTACATATACCACAGAACGCGTGCCGGTCCAAAGCACCGCAGACTTGGGTATCGTAAGCGCAACGGATGAAGCTTGCCGGTTTTCCAGTGTTCCGTACACTAGCATTTCGGGTTTCAGTCGACCACCGGGATTACTAACTTCTACCCGAATGGCCGCCACTCTGGTCTGCGGATTAATGACCGGGTCAATAAATGAAACGCCAGCGGTAAAGGTCTGATTGGGTATTGCTGGTGTAGTGAATGATATTTGGCTACCTAAACGGATATTCCTTAAATCCTCTTCGTAGGCATCAAATAGTACCCAGACCTTGCTCAAATTGACAAGGTCGAAAAGTACGCCTCCCTGTTTAATATAATCCCCTACGGCCACTCGCCGATTGGTGACGATACCCGTAGCATCAGCATAAATGGGAAAGGTCTCTTTGATCTGTCCGTCTTCTTCGATCTCTTGAATGGTAGCTTCAGGTATTTTCCAATAGCGTAACTTATCACGGGCGGCAGTTAGAAGCTCCGGACTGACATTAGCCATTTTTTTAGCTTCCAATAATTCACGCTGAGCGGTTATCATCTCCGGCGAGTATAGATCGGCCAGCCTTTGCCCTTTATGTACCTGCTCCCCAGTAAAAGAAACATACAGTTTTTCAATCCGTCCGGGAATATGGGCCACTTGGCTGGATGCCCGTCGTTCGTCGGCCTGTACTTTGCCGGATAAACGCAAGGTTTGTCCTGATACCTCTGTGCTTCCACCAATAATCGTAGTCTGTACATTGGCCAGTTTGACGGCTTCTGATGTCATTTCCAGTACCAGTGGGTCATTAGATGTGTTCTCTGAAAGCGGAATCAAATCCATTCCGCAAATGGGGCAGTCTCCCGGCTCGTTTTGACGAATCTGTGGGTGCATGGAACAAGTCCAGATTTCTTCTCCACTGGCAGCCGTTTCAACACTGTCGTGTTGATGTGCCGTTGGTTCCATCGAATCCATAGGGGTACCCGAATTTCCAAAGATTAGATACCCTATGACCAACCCGGCAATTAACATGGCTAAGGCTAGGAGGATTATTTTTATGTTGCTTTTCATGATTTCTTCTTATTGGATGATAAATCTTTGAATGCTGCTCTTGGCTAGGTGACTTTGTACCGTTGCCCGAAGCTTTTTAAGATCGTAATTGATGAGTTCGCTTTCTAGGCGAAGCAATTCATCAAATGAACTTCCATCTGCGCTGTAACTTTCTCGTAATATGCGGATCGCAGCAGCAGTTATCTCTATTTGCTGCTCGTAGAGTTCATATTGCAAGCGTGCGGTTTCGTGTTGGGTATAGGCCTGTTCAATTTGCGCGGCAAACTGGTCTATGGTGGCTTCTTCCTGTTGACTAAGCGCCTGGATACGTAGATTTTCCTCACGTTCCTTGGCCGCGTACTGTTCACGGAATAAAGGAATCTTAACCGTCGCCCGCATTTGTAGAATATCACGACCATTATTCTCTGGAAGAGCATCTGTTCGTTCACCAACGGCTATATAGTCCAGACCTACTCCAAAGGAAGGCTTGCCATTCAGCGTATTTAAAGTCAGTGCTTCGCGTGCTACATCTTGCTGCTTGTTCAGCATTCTAATCATCGGATGATAGGCTGAAATATTGGTCAGTAAAGTGTCCTTATCAAATGGTAGTATGGCAAATGACAGGCTATCGTCGATGGTCCAAGCTGCGTTCACCGGTTGGTTCCTTAGTTGATTAATTGTAGCTAAGGGTGCAGCTTCAGCTGTTTGCAGGATACTTAATTCCTGTGTCAGTTCCTCTATCTTTAGCTGTACGCGTAGCACATCAGCGGCCGTTGCTGAACCACTCTTTACTTTGGCCAATGACAGTTGCTCCAAAGCACGCAGGATATCGATGTTTTCCTGAATGATAATCTGACTACGCTGAATTTCATAGAGCTTATAGTAAGCTTGTTCTCCCTCATAGATCAGATTGAGTGCCTGTACATCGATTCGTTCGTAAAGAGCGGCTGCTTTTGCTGCTTCTACCGACTCCTTTTGACTTAAGGTGCCAAACCACGGAAACATCTGGGTAGCACTCAGGCGTGCTTGTTGTGCCCCCAATCTAGTTTCTACGGGCATAGGAAAAACGCCGATTCCCACCTCCGGATCAGGTAGCTGCCCAACTTGTAGGATGCGCTCTAATGCAGCTTGATGTTCCGTTTGCAGCATTTTCAAACTAGGATTAGCCTCCCTTATTTGTTCAGAAAGCTGGGGCAGGTTTTGTGCTGTTGCCATAGGACTAAAGCCAAATATCAATACCAAGCCTATTCCAAGGAATTTTCCCCATTTCCCAGGCTTACTCAGTCCCTGATCGATGCGCAAGCTCCACTCTTGCCAAAGCGAATACAATACCGGAACGGTAAACATCGTAATCATCTGCAAGGTCATGCCTCCAAAAGAGGGGATAGCCATGGGCAGCATTATATCTGCCCCACGCCCCGTAGAGGTCAGAACCGGCAACAGGGCAAGAATTGTAGTAGCCGTAGTCATCATGGCAGGACGTACACGCCTTAAACCTCCTTCTACCACCGCATCCCTAATACCGGCAATGTCATCGGGCTTGTTTCGCTTGAAGCTATCCCGCAAAAAGGTAGCTACTAGTACCCCATCATCAGTAGCAATACCAAAAAGTGCTAAGAACCCTACCCAGACGGCCACACTTAGATTCACCGTTCTAATCTGGAATAGTTCACGCATATTGGTACCGAACAATTCGAAGTCTAAAAACCAGGAAGTGTCGTATAGACCAATCATGATAAACCCTCCAGCAAAAGCAATGAATACACCGGTGAATACCATCAAGGAGATCGTAACGGAGCTGAACTGGAAATAGAGGATCAAAAAGATAATAGCCAGAGCAATTGGAACCACTATAGCTAGTCGCTTGCTAGCTCTGACCTGTTGTTCGTAGTTACCCGCAAAGCGATAACTGATTCCGGCGGGTACCTGCAACTCACTTTGTGATATAAGCGTCGTGAGATGTTCTTGTGCATTATTAACAACTTCAACCTCAGAGTAGTCTTTCTCGCGGTCAAACAAGACATATCCGATTAGAAAGCCGTCTTCACTCTTTATGGATTGCGCCCCTGCTTCATATTTGATCTCAACTAAGTCACCTAACGGGATTTGCTGTTTTGCGGGCGTTGAAATATAAATCCGTTTAAGCATCTCGGGGTCGTCCCGCAACTCGCGCGGATAACGTATCCGTATGGCGTAGCGTTCTCTACCTTCCACTGTAGTCGTCATAGCCATACCACCCACCGCTGCCTGGATGTACTGCTGTACTTTGTTGACGGTTAGACCATACCGGGCAATTGCCTCTCGGTCTATGTCTAACAGCAAATAGGGCTTTCCTACTATTCGGTCGGCAAAAACGGCGGCGTCCTTTACGCCATCCACGTCCTTTAAGTGCTTTTCCAGCTCTAGGCCGAAAGCTTCAATAGTTTCCAGATCAGGCCCTTGTACCTTGATGCCCATTGGTGCCCTCATTCCAGTTTGCAACATCACTAGTCGGGTTTCAATTGGTTGCAACCTGGGTGCAGAAGTGACGCCTGGAATCTTAGTCGCCTTCACGATTTCGTTCCAGATGTCATCAGGGCTACTGATATGATCACGCCATTGACGAAAATATTGTCCGTCTTTGTCGGGAATCAATGCTCCCCGCTCATCGCGGATATACTCACCGTCCTCATAGCGAAAGCGTATGCGGTGACCACTCTCGTCGGTTCTGTACTCCGATTTGTAGAGAATAACATTCTCATACATCGACATGGGGGCTGGGTCCAGCGCACTATTTACCCGACCGGCTTTCCCTACTACTGACTCCACTTCAGGAATGGCCGTAACAGCCATGTCTAGCAGTCGTAGATTCTTTATGTTTTCCTGCATGCCGGAATGTGGCATAGAGGTGGGCATTAAAAGAAAAGAGCCTTCATCCAGCGATGGCATAAATTCCTCTCCCGTTTCCTGGTAGACTAAGAATCCTTGATAAACAATGAAGCTTACTACTAAGAGAAAGAGTATTTTGAACCGCAATAGAAAGCGGAGAATTCTTTCGTAGAAGTAGATGATTATATAGAAAAATCCGATCAGGCCACCCGCCAGCAAAGTCACGAACAGAAAATTGGTAACACTACTCTTGGTTACGCCCAGTGGCATCCATACAGTGGCTAATAACCATGCTATGATCAGGGCATAAACAATGTTGGTGATCCAGCTGATGATTTCCAGACGCTGCTTGCTTTGCCCACGATTTCGTAGCCAGAGTGTGAGATTGCCGGTAAGACCAACAATGATCAAAATAGCACCAAGGAAAGGAGTATACATAACAGCTACGAAAATCCCGGCGGCTACAGCCAATAAGTTCGCGATAAATGCTAGGGATCGATTTTTGGTCTTGATCGAAAAAATAGAATGGGCCAGTGGCGGGATTATCGTAAGCGCTACTATGATGGAGGCGACCAGCGCAAAGGTCTTAGTATAAGCTAGCGGACGGAATAATTTACCTTCTGCCGCTTCCATGGTGAACACCGGAATGAAGCTAATTACAGTAGTAGCAATGGCAGTCATCACTGCCGATGCCACTTCAACAGTGGCCTCATAAATACTGGTCATTAGGCTTTCTTCGGGGGGGGCATCTTCCAGCCGTTTAACCATACTTTCCGTCAGTACAATTCCCATATCTACCATCGTGCCAATGGCAATGGCAATACCAGAGAGGGCTACGATATTAGCATCTACTCCAAAATATCGCATCGCGATAAAGCACATCAATACCGCCACGGGAAGTGTACCTGAAACCAGCAGCGAAGATTTCAGGTTCAGTAACATGAGAATAACCACGATAATGGTCACTAAAATTTGAAGGGTAATAGCTTCTTGAAGTGTACCAATAGTCTCATTAATGAGTTGGGTGCGGTCATAGAATGGTACTATACTTACCTGTGAGATAGTGCCGTCCGCCAGTGTTTTGGTGGGCAAGCCCGGTTCTATTTCCGCGATCTTAGCTTTTACATTCTCAATGACTTCCAGCGGATTAGCTCCATAACGAGCTACTACTACTCCACCTACCGCCTCTGCTCCTGATTTATCCAGTATACCCCTGCGGGTTGCCGGGCCAATGTTCACCTGAGCTACATCAGCTATCCGTAGAGGTACATTGTCGTTGACCTTGATGACGCTGGCTTCGATATCTTCAATATTCTGTACATACCCTAAGCCACGTACAAAATACTCGGCCAAATTAATTTCAATCGTCTGCGCGCCAATATCAATATTGCTGTTCTTGATGGCTCGCATCACCTCCTCTAGTGAGATGTTATTAGCCTTCATTGCGTCTGGGTCTACATCCACTTGGTATTCTTTGACGAAACCACCAATAGAGGCGACTTCCGCTACTCCTTCAGCGGAAGACAGACCGTAGCGCACGTAGAAATCCTGCACGGTGCGCAGCTCGTGCAAATCCCACCCGCCGGTAGGGTTACCGTCGCCATCTCTACCTTCCAAGGTGTACCAGTAGATTTGCCCCAATGCAGTAGCATCTGGTCCCAGGGTAGGTTGTACGCCTTCGGGTAGCGTATTGGCCGGAAGAGAATTCAATTTTTCGAGAATCCGACTTCGACTCCAGTAGAATTCTACCTCTTCATTGAAGATAATGTAGATACTGGAAAAACCGAACATGGAGTTACTGCGTATACTCTTAACACCGGGTATGCCCAATAGGGCCGTCGTAAGCGGATAGGAAATTTGATCTTCTACATCTTGTGGAGACCGCCCCATCCACTTAGTAAACACAATCTGCTGATTCTCGCCGATATCCGGTATCGCATCTACTGCAACAGGGTCTCGGGGGAGCTGCTCCACACCAAAGTCAAATGGCGCGGTAACTAACCCCCAGCCTACAAAGAGGAGCAGAAGGAGATAAGCGACCAGCTTATTCTCCAGAAAAAAACGGATATATTTTGCTAACATATTTCAAACCTTCAGTTTCGATTATACTTAGCACTTGTTAGTAAGCAAGTGCCTAAATAGGCTTAGCCCCTGTCTGCTCATGGCAACAGTGGCGAAAAACTGAAGTATATGCTAACAAAGAAAAGTCTGGAACCTTACCGGAAGATCACAAACTAGGAGAGGAGGTTTATAGGAAAGGTAATGTGTTGTTTTACTATCACTTTCTACTGGACTTACGCCGCTAAGTACGAGTAAAACTGCCAATAACACCGGATAATCCGTAAGGCTAAAGTCGACAGTTATTTCCGCCTTTTCAGTATCGGCTTTAAGTAACTCGCTTTTCGTATCACAACAACTACTGCTGTCTTCCGAAGTATCGTCTTCCGACATCTTCATGCTACTATGAAGCGGGCAAGCTTCCATTGCATTATTCTCATGACAAGAAGCAGCTTCTCCAAATAGGGCAACATTCTTGAGAACCCCACCACAATAATGCTTACTCAATACTAATCCACTGGTGCTAAGAAACACCAAAATAGCAAGGCTTATATGGAGAAGTTTGGCAAGCAATTATCAAAATTTATACAAAGGTACGAAATCCCACAGATAGAGGTGTTGTATAATCTTGGTAGATGTTTGCATAATCTTGGTGGTATTATTAGCTATCAAGCTATCATTCGATAATTACTCTTCTTTCAAGATTCTTCAGAATGTTCACCCCACCTCACACTCCCCCTAAACTGTCACGGTTTTACATCAAAAACCGCTGCCAGTTCAGGCACCAGGGGAATGTTCGGCGTGCTGATGGTTTCGCTTTGGGTATCCCTCTCGGTCTTGTCATTTTCCTTGTCAGCCCGTAATTGCTGTTTCCTTCCCTCTTTTTTGCTGTCGCCAAGAAACTGGTCTGCTCCGAACCCTATCAAGGGTCGGTCGTACCTCCCTTTCCAGACTGATTTTTTCTTTTCACAAGCTCCAATAAAAAATAAGCCCTCCACCCTTGGCTAGCGTCTCCACATCCTGCGTGATTCCGGCTTTCGCAAAAGGGAAGCAACCTCAATTACGATATCCGGCAGCAAGTAAAACTGCCCCAGCGGAATACCCGCCGCTCACGTGAAAGGGAATTTCCTAATTATGAATCCGATAAATCAGCAGACCATGAGTTTACAAATGCCAAAAGAAATTGCAGAAGTAAGAGTAACCTATAAAAGCAAGGTTTATGCCGCAGACCGCCCACAGGTCAGAGCCTCCGAAGATGCCCACCGCTATTTTCGCCAAATCTGGGATGAAGACACCATAGAGTTTTTTGAAGAAGCTTTTTTGCTTCTGCTTGACCGCTCCAATCGAATAATGGGCTGGTATAAGGTTTCGCAAGGTGGTATGGCCGGAACTGTTGTTGATGCAAAGGTAATTTTTGCTACTGCCCTCAAAGCACGGGCAAGTTCTATCATTCTTGCCCACAATCATCCTAGCGGGCAGTTATACCCCTCAAAGGCAGATAGCGAACTCACACAAAAATTATTCACTGCTGGAAAGGCTTTAGACCTTCCTTTGCTGGATCACCTGATCCTAGCCCCCGAAGGTGGTTTTTATTCCTTTGCTGATGAAGGGCTAATCAATCATTAAGCCCTCCATTGAAAGCTATTAGGGGGACATCGCTCCCCCACAGGCGCAAGGGCATCCCCATTTTCCGCATTCTCAAAAGTTCATTTGTGCAAACGGTGACAGCTCACGCTGTACCCCTACCCGTTGCGCCTGCTCCCCCTTTTCTCGCCGAAAGGCAGAACGGTTAAGAACCATTCAATAACAACTAATAAAAGGACTGTAACCATGACGAAGCAAGCCACAAAAAGAGACATTTATCAGGAACTCACCGACCGCATTATTGCCAAACTGGAAACAGGCGTAAAACCGTGGCAACCTACTTGGAGCCGTTACGGTTTAGCCCGAAATGCCGCCACGGGGCATATCTACACGGGAATAAATGCCTTTATCCTTAATCTGTTTTGCGGGCATCCCATTCCCTACTATATGAGCTTTAAGCAAGCCAAAGCGATGGGGGGCAAAATCAAGAAAGGAGCCACCGCCGAGCGGGTTTATTTTTATACCTCTTACCATAAGGACGAGCAAGGCAAACGCATCAGCGACGAACAAGCCGAAGCCCTGCGCGGCATGGGAGAGGAAACGCAACGCATCGCATTTTTGAAGTTCTACCACGTTTTTAATATCGCAGATGTGGAAGGCGTAGAAATAGAAACGCCTGAAATAACCCTCACCCCACACGAGCAAATAGCTGCTTGTGAGCAGGTTATTAGCAATTACCCCGACGCGCCCGAATATGTGTTTGAGGATGCAGACCGCGCCTATTATGTACCCGAAGCAGATAAGCTAAATATGCCCAAGCTGGAGCAGTTCCAAACGCCCGAAGCCTATTACCTCACCTTCTTTCACGAACTCACCCACAGCACCGGCCACGCCTCCCGCCTGAACCGTGAAGGCATCGTAAAGCCGGCCAAGTTCAAAAGCGAGCGATACAGCCGCGAGGAACTGATTGCAGAGATGGGAGCCGCTTTTTTAGCGGGTTACGTCGGAATATGCGGGGAAACTGAATTAGAAAATAGTGCGGCCTATCTGGACGGCTGGTTAAAAGTGTTGAAAGAGGATAACAAACTGATTTTTAAAGCTGCCGCCGATGCCCAGAAAGCCGTAAACCACATTTTAGGGCAATAGCAACGAAAGGTAATGCAGGGAGCCTAAAAACTCCCTGCCCGCTTCACCTTATAATATTATGACCATGCCAAGCCAAACAACCACCCCCAGCCCCTATACGGTAGAAATGAACCAAGACGGGCAAGAGTTAACCGTCTGCTACTGGTGCTTCGATAGCGAAGCCGAAGCCCGCCAGTTTTTCAACCTGCTCAAAAATGGCTGTACCGCCTACCCGCTTACAGTTGCTTTGCTGGATAGCAAAGACCAACTTATAGAAGCCTGGACAGTTGGCGACGAATACACCTCTTCCGAGCCACTAGCCTAGTCCGTAAGACTCAACACTTATTATTGATGGTTGATTTGATGTAAAGAGCGAGAGCTGGTCTCTCTTGTTCTGCCTCACTAGTAATTGTATTAGCAATCTGGTGACATTCGAAATTCTCGCGACCGCCTAAACGGCGGTCTGTACCGTAATTTTCACTTTGATCTCCCTAACGCTTGTCGCAATTATATTCTCAAAGATAAAAAAGTCCAAAATATTTGATAAGAAGAGGTGGCCGGTTGCTACCCTGGTTCTATGCTGCATTGCCAAACCTCATTTTATTTGCTATTGTGTTGTATTAGTAATTTTTCTACTTTTGTGACCTGCATGAAGTATGTAAGTATCATATTGAGCATCTATCTTTTGGCGTTAGCCATCGTTCCCTGTGCTGATGGATCAACTTGGGATACTTCTGCTATTGGTAATTCTCTAGCTGTTGAGTTACCTGATACTGACAGCCATGATCATGAAAGCACTATGGACCATTGCTCTCCATTGTGTTCTTGTAGCTGTTGCCATATTACGATTCGCCCTCCTGTAAAACTGGATTGGCAGCTTGCATTCCCTTTGAAAGCTGCTGTAAAAAAACCTCGTATCCAAGCAGATATATACACTTCATTGTGCTTGGATGACATATGGCAGCCGCCAAAGTTTAGTTAAACCAAACATCCGCAGGCAAAGTACGCCTCGGCATATCTTTTTCGGTTTAACTAATTTTCATTTAGCAACATGATAGATAATCTAATTGCTTATTCCGTGCGGAATAAGTTCATCATCGGTGTCATGGTATTGGCACTGATCGGTTGGGGTAGTTATTCGGCTACCCAGCTACCTATTGATGCGGTGCCGGATATTACCAACAATCAGGTACAGATCATCACCATCTCTCCTAACCTGGCCACTCAAGAGGTGGAACAATTTATTACTACGCCAGTGGAACTGGCGATGCAGAATCTTCCTTCGGTGGAAGAGATACGCTCGATCAGTCGCTTCGGCCTCTCCGTAGTGACCGTTGTTTTCGCGGAAAAAATGGGCACTTACCTGCCTCGGCAATTGGTTGCCGAGAAAATCCGCGAAGCTGATGAAGCCATTCCTGATGGGCTCGGCTCCCCAGAAATGGCACCGATTTCAACAGGCTTAGGCGAAATATACCAATATACGCTTCAGGCAGAGCCTGGCTACGAATCACAGTATTCGGCTATGGAGTTACGAACGCTCCAAGATTGGCTCGTCAAACGGCAGCTATCGGGAATTCCGGGAGTGGTAGAGGTCAATACGGTAGGAGGCTTTTTAAAGCAGTACGAGGTAGCGATAAACCCCGAAAAACTGCGCGCACAAAGAGTCACTGTAACGGAGGTACTACAAGCACTGGAGCAAAGTAACGAAAATACCGGAGGCGCATACATCGAAAAGAACCCTAACACCTATTTCATTCGCTCTGAGGGGATGGTCAAGGAATTGCCCGACATTGAGAATATCGTTGTTAAAACGGTAGATAATATTCCGATCTTGGTTGAGGATATAGCTCTGGTTCAATACGGTCATGCACCCCGATACGGAGCGATGACCATTAACGGTCAGGGTGATGTTGTCGGAGGAGTGGTCATGATGCTCAAAGGGGCCAATTCCAGTGAAGTGACAGAGCGCGTGAGTAAGCGGGTAGAACAAATCCAGAAATCACTCCCAGAAGGTGTATCCATCAAACCTTATTTGGTTCGTGATAATCTCGTGCAACGCGCTATCGGTACCGTGGAAAAGAATTTGTTGGAAGGTGGACTCATTGTCATCTTTGTTTTGGTGCTTTTACTCGGGAATTTACGGGCCGGACTAGTCGTTGCTTCGGTCATTCCTCTGGCAATGTTATTTGCTTTGGGCATGATGAATGTCTTTGGCATTTCCGCCAATCTAATGAGTTTGGGGGCTATTGATTTCGGTCTTATTGTTGACGGGGCAGTCATCATTGTAGAGTCGGTGGTGCATCGCTTGCAACTTGGTTTTGCCGGACAGCGCCTTACTCAAGCTCAGATGGATGAGGAGATTACAAAAGGTGCTATCCGTATCCGTAAATCCGCCGCCTTTGGAGAGATCATTATCCTAATGGTTTACATTCCTATTCTCGCACTCACTGGCATTGAAGGAAAAATGTTTCGTCCCATGGCGATGACCGTAGGTTTTGCCATTCTTGGCGCGCTCATATTGTCGCTCACTTATGTCCCGATGATGACTGCCCTGGCACTCAACAAAGAGGTCGTCGACAAGCGCACCATCGCTGATCGGATCATGGGCTTTTTTCAACGTATCTACCGACCAGTCATTGAACTTGCGTTACGATTTAAAACACTTGTCATTGCCCTGACCCTTATTTTGTTTTGCATCAGTTTGTGGCAATTCTCCCGACTGGGTGGTGAGTTTATTCCCACATTGGATGAAGGTGACCTTGCGGTACAGCAAATTCTGGCTCCAGGCAGTTCTCTATCCCAGAGTGTAGAAGTATCCAATTTGGTAGCTACTAAATTGAAAGAGTCTTTCCCGGAGGTGATCGATGTTGTCGCTCGCATTGGTGCCGCTGAAATTCCTACTGATCCCATGCCTATTGAAATCGGTGACTTTGCAGTTACGATGATGCCAAAGGAAGAATGGGGCAGTGCATCTTCCCGAACCGAGATGTTTGAGCGCTTTGAAGAGGTGTTATCCGAAATCCCCGGTGTCAATTATGAGTTTTCTCAACCCATCCAACTACGCTTCAATGAGTTACTTACGGGGTCACGGGCGGACATTGCCGTCAAAATATACGGGGAAGACCTTGATGTACTCTTCCAAAAGGCAAAAGAGGCAGAGCGACTCTTTAATAGCATTGAAGGGATTGCCTCCATTAAAACCGAACAGATCGTCGGTATGCCACAAATCGTTATTCGTTTCAAATATGATAAGCTAGCTCAGTATGGCTTGCAGGTTCGGGAAGTTAACCGGGTCATTCGCACGGCATTCGCCGGTGAGCGTGCAGGCACTATTTATGAAGGAGATCGCCGTTTCGATCTGGTGGTGCGATTACAAGCTGATTATCGCCAAGAAATAACGAATGTACAACAGCTCTATATTCCGCTCGATAATGGGCAGCAAATTCCGCTGGAGGAGGTGGCAGAAGTTCGCTTCGAGGAGGCCCCAATGCAAATCTCGCGAGATGACACCAAACGCCGGATCGTAGTGGGCGTGAACGCTGGCAGCAAGGATACAGAAACACTGGTAAAGGAAATGCAGGCCATTGTTGATAAAGAGCTTCAGCTGCCGCCCGGTTACTATCTTACCTACGGCGGTCAATTTGAGAATTTGGTTAAAGCCCAAGCAAGGCTTTCCGTTGCGGTACCGGTTGCTTTAGCCATCATTTTCATACTACTCTACTTCACCTTTGGTTCGCTTAGCCAATCCGCGCTCATTTTTACCGCTATTCCGCTATCCGCAATCGGTGGTATATGGGCGCTATCACTCAGAGGCATGCCTTTTAGTATCTCAGCCGGAATAGGTTTTATTGCCTTATTCGGAGTGGCAGTATTGAACGGTATTGTATTAATTGCCTATTTCAATCAGTTGGAAAAAGAAGGGATGAGCAATGTCCGTGAACGGATATTGAAAGGAACAAGTGTAAGGCTCCGCCCTGTACTAATGACCGCAGCCGTGGCCTCCCTTGGTTTTTTACCGATGGCTCTCTCTACTTCGGGTGGTGCGGAAGTACAACGTCCTTTAGCGACCGTAGTGATCGGAGGCCTAATTACCGCTACTATTCTGACACTGGTGGTGCTACCTATTTTATATAGTTGGCTGGCTAGATGGCAGCAACGACGGATGAATACGACACTAATGATCGGTCTGTGTTTGTTAGCCTTTCCTTGGTCGGCGCAGGCACAACGCCCGTTATCCTTGCAAGAAGTGGTGAACGAAACGAAATCCAATTATCCTGCGTTGGAAGCGGCTGAATTGGCGGTGATGCAACGCCAAATGTTGGAGGGCAGCGGTTTTGAACTACCCAAAACACAGTTCTTCTACAATGGTGACGGCTTGGGAGGAACGAATAGTTTGGCCGAACACGGTTTTGGTGTGCAGCAATCGTTTGCCTTACCCAAGGTCTACCGTGCAAGGAACAACTTATTGTCGAGCCAAACGGACTTAGCCCGACAGCGTCAGGCACTCACCGAAAGAGAAGTCGAGCAAATGGCAGCTACCATCTATGCAGACTGGTTCAGCCTCTATAAGCGAGTCGAACTCTACGATCATTTCGATACGCTTTATCAATCCTTTGTGAACATGGCAACGGTTCGAGTGGAAACCGGTGCTACCTCACCGCTTGAATTGCTGACGGCCAGAAATAAACTGGAAAATCTGCGGCTCGGGTATCGGCAGAATAATGAAGGGGTAGTGATGCTGGAACAACAATTGCAATTGTTGCTCAATTCTGCGGATGACCTAATACCCAGTGTAAATGAAAGTCAACGCTTTCCTATCAATAATACCGATAGTTTAACGGATCACCCACTGCTTGCCTATAATGAGCAATTGCAAGTAGTTGCAGGGCAGCAGCTGGAAGTAGAGCGCAATGAACTCCTACCGGAATTTAACATCGGTTATGCTTATCAAGAATTCGGTGGTGTAAACGGCTTGAGTGGCGTGCGTCTGGGGGTGAGTATTCCCATTTTCCAGGGTGCACAGCGCAAGCGAATAGATGCCGCTGAGGCCCAGCAACAGATCGCCCGCTCACAACAACAGACGAGTCGCGTTCTTTTGCAAAGGCAATTGCTGGAGTTACAGCAAGATTTGCGACAAGCGGAGCAGGCGCTTGATTTCTATGATGAGCAGGGAGAGCAATACGCTAAAGAGCTACTGCGCACTGGACGGCTTCGTTACGAAGCAGGAGAAATCGGCTATGTCGAATTCGTGCAGGCACTCGAACAGGCGTTTTTGCTGGAACTCCAATATCTGGAAGATCTCAGGCGGTACAATCGTACAGTAGTGCTCATCAATTATCTCAACCTCTAATCTTGAAATACCATGTCTATTACATATAAATGTTTATTACCTCTTCTCTCCATAGTCATTTTTGCATTTGCGTGCAGTTCAGATCACACCCATGCTGAAGATGGCCATGACCACGGAGAACCCCACACAGAGCAGCAAGAGATAGCAGAAGAATCTCATTCAGATACAGAAGTGGAATTAACCAATGAGCAGATAAAAACCATCGGTCTTACTATTGGAAAAATGGAAGAGTTGAAGATCACTGGGTTTATTAAGGCTAACGGTGTTTTAGACCTTCCTCCTGATGAAATCGCTACTGTTACTGCACCGGCTAACGGCTTTGTACAGTCTACCAAAGGAGAATATCTCATAGGAAGCTATGTGAAACAAGGAACGGTACTAGCCCGCCTGGAACATCCAGACTATCTGCAACTACAGCAGGATTATCTGGAAGTAGTGGCTCAACTGGAATTTTCCCGACAGGAAGTATCCCGCCAGCAGGAACTTAGTGGTGCTAATGCAGGTGTATTGAAAAGTTTGCAGGAGGCCACCAGTGTATTAAAAAGACAAGAGGCGCAAGCCAAAGGGCTGGCAGCCAAACTTCGCTATTTGGGAATCGATCCTGAACAAGTCTCCAGTGGAAAGGTCTTCTCAACGATTGGCATCACTGCCCCTATATCAGGTTATATTACCAACCTGAACATTAATCAGGGACGCTATGTGCAGCCGTCGGAAATGCTCTACGAGATCGTGAATAATCAGCATGTTCATCTGGAATTGGATGTCTTTGAAAGCAATATTTCTCAAGTACAGGAAGGCATGCCCATCAGCTTCACCCTACCTTCCTTGAGTTCGGAAGTGTTTGCAGGAGAAGTCCGACTAGTGGGACGCTCTTTTAATATGGAAAACAAGACAGTAAGGGTACATGGGCATATTGACGGCAAAAACCCAAATTTTATACGTGGAGCCTATGTCGAGGCAAAAATCTGGAATGACGCAGCCACCGTAAAGGCACTTCCGGAAGGGGCCGTCATTTCAGAAGGTGGCCTCAACTATATCTTCATTCAGGAAGAGGAAACTCCAGATGGCAAACATTTTCGGCGCGTATCAGTGAAGGTGGGGGAAAAGGATAATGGATTTGTTGCCGTAGAACCACTGGAGGTTTTGCCAGATGGTACGCGCTTTGTCACCGATCAGGCCTATTATCTGGCTGCCCAGATGATGAAGGGCGAACTTGAACACGAACATTAAAATTTCTCTAGAGCGGGACATTCCGTCCCGCTCTAGAGAACGGAAAGCATGTCTTTAGAACGCTAACCAATTTTGCACTTCAACCGATTAGCCTAATGAAAAAACTAAAGATTAAAATACCAGTATTATTACCTTCCCTTCCTGATCAAAAGGATAATTGTGTTGATCGTCTGGTTGAAAGCCTGACAGGTGAAGCGGGGATAGAATATGTTCATATCGAGCAAGCAGAACCATCGCTTATCTGTATACATTATCAGCCGGAACTGATCACTTTGAGTAAAGTCAAGCAAATCGCTAGTAGAACGGGAGCAGCTTTAACGCACCGTTTTCGGCATACTCTTTTGAATGTAAAAGGAGTCCGGCATCAAAGACATGCACGCCGAATCGAAGTGGCTTTGCTTGAAAAAGCAGGTATTCTGGAAGCGGTCGTCTCCGTATCTGGCGTCCTACGCCTAGAGTGGGATAGTGAAATTATCGGCGAAAAAGAGGTGTTTGAAACAATTGAAAGTGCCAAACTCCAAATTGAGACCCTTTCACAAATTAACCACCCTCATGATGGTGAAAAAGACCATGAGCACGACCAGGATCACAACCACGGCCATACTCACGGTGGAATACTGGGTGAGAACACCGAATTGTATTTTGCCATTGGAAGCGGTGTGTTCTGGTTAGCGGGCTTGATCCTCTCATTTCAATCTGGTGTTGCCGAACATTTCAATATTGGACTTTTCGTCGTAGCATTACTCCTGGGTGGATATTTTACACTTCTGGAAGCGATAGCAACCGTTCGTAAGGGGCAATTTGAAATTGATTTCTTAATGCTGGTTGCTGGTGCCGGAGCAGCTTCCCTAGGAAAATGGGAAGAGGCAGCTTTATTGCTGTTTTTATTCAGCTTGGGGCATGCATTGGAAAACTATGCGATGAGTCGGGCCCGAAAGTCCATAGCAGCTCTTTCTGATCTTGCTCCTCCCACGGCGTTAGTCCGACGAAATAATGAGGTAGTAGAGCTTGGCGTCGAGGAACTAGAAATTGGGGATGTCATAATCGTCAAACCTAATACAAAGATTGCCGCTGATGGGGTGATCATCAACGGAAACAGTGCTGTTGATCAAGCGCCAATAACGGGAGAAAGCGTACCCGTTGATAAAAATGCGGTTGCTGATACTGCCGTAACCTACGAACTTGATCAGCTCCCGGCTGAAAACAGAGCCTTTGCGGGGACGATAAATGGTAGTGGTGCTCTGGAGGTAAAAGTCTTGAAATTGGCGAAAGATAGCACTCTTTCTAAACTAGTCGAACTCGTTAAGGAAGCCGAAACTCAGAAATCACCTACGCAACGGTTGACCGATAAGTTTGAACGCTATTTCGTACCTGCCGTACTGATCTTGGTGGTAATATTATTGTTTGCTTTTTTAGTACTGGATGAAACCTTTGCCGATAGTTTCTACCGGGCAATGGCAGTGCTGGTTGCCGCATCACCTTGTGCCTTAGCTATATCTACACCCAGTGCTGTGTTAGCCGGAGTAGCAAGGGCAGCCCGACAGGGCGTACTCATAAAAGGAGGTCGTCCGTTAGAGGATTTGGGTAGCTTGAATGCACTTGCTTTCGATAAAACCGGAACATTGACGGAAGGAAAGCCTAGGTTAACTCACTCCATACCATTTGATTCGATAGATAAGGAAACTTTGCTAAGTGTTGCTGTTGCCGTCGAGGAACTGAGCGATCATCCTTTGGCAGCAGCTATAGTAGAAGGTGGACAGGCAGAATTGAAAAATATAAACCTTCCAAAGGCACAGAATCTGGAAGCTCTCACAGCACGCGGCATTAAGGCAACGCTTGAGAATAAAATCGTTCACATTGGTAATCGCAGATTATTCAAAGAACTAACGGGGGCTGAAATACCACAGGGAATAGATCAGAAGATGACAGAGCTTGAGGAGGAAGGGCATACTGCGATGATTGTCCATCGTGATGGTCAATATTTAGGAATAATCTCAGTAATGGATGTTGCTCGCCCGGAAGCTGCTGCCACGCTAGGCAAGTTAAAGGAGATTGGCATTCAACGAATGATAATGCTCACTGGCGATAATCAAAAAGTAGCAAATGCCGTGGCAAAAAACATCGGCATTACTGATCCTATGGGAAATCTATTACCTGAAGACAAGGTCAATGCTATTGAAGATTTGAAGCAGAAAGAAGGGAAAGTAGCAATGATCGGTGACGGTGTTAATGATGCCCCTGCTATGGCAAAAAGTACGGTTGGTATAGCAATGGGAGCGGCGGGTTCGGATGTAGCACTTCAAACAGCAGATATTGCGCTCATGGCAAACCGATTGGATAATCTACCTTTTGCGATTGGGTTGAGTAGAAAAGCAAAATGGATTATTAAGCAGAATCTCTGGATCAGCCTTGGCATGGTGGCTATTCTGGTTCCTCTGACTCTGTTTGGTGTCGCACAAATCGGACCGGCGGTCGTTGCACATGAAGGGTCGACCCTGGTTGTAGTTGCAAATGCCTTGCGTTTGCTAGCATATCCCCGTTAGATTCTTCTTCTTTCATATAAAGGAAGAGTTTTCGTTGCTAGCGGGAATAAAAGATAAATCATCTTAAAGTCGGCAATATTACTTGACGGTCAATGCAGCTATTTCTTGTATAGCTTACTGATTCGTTGCTTATTGCGAAACTCAAGTAACTCTGCCCGAATATATCTTTTTTCCTTCATGTGGTGAAACACTGTAAAATGCCCTTCATTGACCAAATAACGGAGTTGCTTAGAACACATACCGAGCAAGCGGCAAGCCGTGCCGGTGCTAACCAGGTCATCTTCCCCGATAACCCGCTGAATTTCCTCGTTAACATTGGTAAATTCTTCGCGGATCATTTCCCGCAAAATCTCCTTCAATTGGTGTGGGGTGACGGAATGTAGCACGACCCCGTTATCTCTGATTTCCATATCGTGAATTGTTTAATTTTTGGCAATCTATAGAAAAGAACAATTGCGCACAAATAACTATAAAACAGCGACTTGTGTCCATGTTGTGCCGATTTGAAACGATATGAAATCATCTGGAATATCACTTGGAACTAAGTGAAATCAAATGGGATAATCTGGGAAATTCCATCCAAAGCAAACTTTAACACTTTTTAACATTTTAGGGCAAAAAATAAGCCCTCCCGAAGTGGAAGGGCTATTTTCAAATCTCCAAATTAAGCGGTTCATCTAGTAGCTGATGTCGTAATATTCGTACCATAAGCAGCCGTTTTTCATTCTCCTGCATGGATTTCAAAACGGTCTGGTGAGGTGGTTTGCTTTCTGCTTCCCGCGCTTGGTGCTTTTCGAGTGAGGCCGTGTATCTTTCCCTAAATCGTTTTTCTAATCGGTCGAGATTATGGCCAAGGAACGGGTCATCACTATCCAGCAGAACCCCGTAAAAGGTGGCACTTATTCGCCCTTCCCCATCGATGGAAAAGGGCGGTTCCCCTTTCCCCGCAAATGCTCGTTTAACTCTTTGAGCAAATCAGCGGCTGGGTCGCTTTCCTGTTCGGTTGGCGCTTCCGGTTCTTGAGGATAGGTTTGTTCATCGCTTACTGGCAGCAATACCTGTGGTGTTATCTCCGGCATTTTTCCTGCCTCTAGTTCGGCGATGAAGTGCTTAAGCTCTGCCTTTGCCAAGTAGAAAGCTTTTACTTCCTGCCACCGTTCCTTATCCGAAAATAGCTCCATTTGTGTCGCTAGTATAGTTTCGCGCAGTATCATTATTTCAATCACCCAACCGATTAGCATGAGGGTAGAAACGGAAACTATCCAGGTATAGCCATAAGGCTTGAGTACCAACACCGCCTCGATCAGGGAAAGGATAAGCAAAGCAGTAGCGGCAATTATCCCGAATGACAACTTGCCCTGAATCTGAGCGGGGTTAAGCTGGAAGAAGAATACCAGCGTTCCCCTGCCCGCTTGGATAGCCAGCGGCACTAGAAAAGCCGCTATCATAAAGCCAATATTTGCCGCATTCTGAGCATGGAAGATGCCCATGATGATGGCCGAGATAAGATAGGTAGCAATAAGCAAGCTAAAGCACAGTTTCGGGAGTATCGCCCGCAGTTTCTTGATGGACTTTCCGAAGTCGTTATTGAAGAGTATGTTTTGCATGGATTTTTTCTTTTCAAGAGCAATGAATAATTAAGCACCCAGTGCTTTTGCCTTAGCACCGCCGTCGGGTTGACGGCTTTGCTGTGCCATGATGTTGAGGGCAATTTCCTCAGCGTTCATTTCGCCGTCTATGCCGATATATTGTCGTAGCTGCGATTCGGTAGCGTGGCCGGTCATCGGCATAATTTGGGCAAGGCTGTAGCCCATGCGGTAGAGGTTGGTCGCAAAACTGCGACGACAGATATGAGAGGAAACCAGTTCATATTTATGCGCAAAAGACTTGGTTACCGTTGCCTTGCGCCCGATATATTGCTCCACGATGAGCAAGCGTTCATCGAAGCCTGCCAGCTTGCAAAGCTGCTTCAGGCCGTCATTGAATTTCTGCATCGACATCTTGGGCGTAGCGTAATCGTTCCGCTCCAAAACTGAAAGTAGCCAGGGGAAGAGATTAACGGGAACCTTGACCGGCGTATCGGTCTTAGTAGAGATGACCGAAAGAATGGTTGCACCTTTTAGGGTGCGGTAGAAGTGGTCTTGGCTGTAGCGCGAAAAGTCGCTCCATCGTTGCCCCGTTCCTGCCCCGATCAGGCATATATCTCTGACTTTCGCCAAAAAGCCAGCGAGTTTCATTTCTGCCAGAATACCAAGTTCATCATTAGAAAGCGTGACCAGTTGGCCTTCCGCTTTCTTTCTGGATACCACCCACCCTTCTCCGAGGTAGTCCGTATGGGAGTGCAGCTTTTTCCGTCGCGCCCGCTCCAAAAATTGCCTCAATACTTTCAGTGTCTTGTTGCCGTAGGCAAGCTGAGTATTCTGCTTGGCAAGCCAATCGATCAGCTTGAGGCGAAGGTTCCAGTCTACATCCTCATAAGTGAAGCCGCGAGTTCCATACACCTCAGCGGCAAACTTCTTGATGCGGCCTGCATGGGTCTCAAAGACCTTCCAGCTACCGCGTTTCATCTTGGCAGCTTTCATTTCGGCTATTTCGAGGTCGAGGAATTTAAGGAAGGGAATTCTATCGTCTGAATCGCCCTCTTCCTGCTCAGGAGTTTCCGTTTTGCCGATTTTGATGTCTAACTCCTCTTTGAACGCTTCCAGCGAAATTCGACCATATTCTGAGGCAATAAATATGTCCATACAATAGGTCGCTAGGTCATCCAACTTGCGTTTGATGACAAAGAGGTCATTCCGTCGCTCTCTGGCGAAAGGACGTTGCGCCCTACCATCCCAATCTTGGGGATGGATATTGAGTCCGGTAGAGTATTGGAGCCGCTTTCCTTTGTAGCGTAAAACAAGGAAGATAAGCGTTTCCGAATCGGCATTTGGGGCTTTGAGGTTGAATCTTGGTTTTGGTAATTTGCCCATATTTTTTTGGGTTTACCACCAAAATATTCCAACCGAAGCCTTAATTCCTAGCAGTCGTTTTAGCAGTCGTCAGTGTTCCAGTCTTTTCCGCCATACTAAGCGTTTTTGCAAAAAATCGGCTAAAATCTGCCATTTTTTCAGCGAAATACCGGAAAACCCCGTATAATTGTATCGAAATGTGGACCTAGTAGGTCTACTAAAAATCATACGGAATAACTGCTACCCAACGAGTTACGAAGATAAAAAGCTTCAGCAGCCGTTAAGTGAAAAAGATTCGAATAAAAGCAGTCAAGTTAGGTCTTGGCTGCTTTTTTCGTTGTACGAGCGGCCATATAGCCCATCGCAAAGTAAACTTGGTGCCTGCCCCTGCACAATGTGATGGGGCCTGCCCCTGCCGGATGGCAGGTGCCGCTATGCTGCGGGGCTCGCTCACCGCTCGGCCCTAACGGGCTTCCCACCCCTCCGCAGCGCTAGGCCGATGCAAAGCTTGGCCTACGCCCGCTAAGCCAGCTTTGTGCCCTGTGAAAACCGATGGCCCGCAATGGAAAAACAAGCCTTGGCAAAAACTGCCCGGGCAAGCATCTGAGCCGGCCCGGGCAGTAAGTAGCAATGAGCAGTCGAACGAGGCTTACGGTTGTAGTACAACGCGCTTCACTGCCTGCCCCTGAGGCGTGCTCAGCCTTAAGAAATAAACGCCTTTCGGCAAGTGCCCTAGCTCAAGGCCGAGCACGGGCTGCCCAGCCGCCTGATAGGTGCCCAAGATGCGGCCATCGGAAGCGGCCACTTGCAGGCTAGCGCCTGCGGGCAGCACTTCAGCAAAGGCCACTTCTAGCTTGCCAGGGGAAGGGTTGGGCGAAACGGTCCATGCCCCTTCGTAAAGCTGCTCCCGGGTATTGACCGGAGCTTCGCCATACACGATGGTCACCGCTTCGCTGCACAATTGCTCTGCCTCATCCCCCACGCAGGCGATGTTGCGGGCCTGGGTAAAGTCGCTCAGGAATTCGACCTCATCCACATACCAGCCTTCTCCGCCTACGGCACCATCGGAGCCAAAGCGGAAGCGGATGAACACGTTGGGCCAGCTCAAATTTTCCAGGGAGATGATGGTCTTGACCCAGCCCCCGCTATTGCCGTGGAAAGCCGGTTGGTTGGCCAGGGGGTTGTCTTCGCTATCGTTGAGCGGTGCTTCATAGCCGTTCTGTATCATAGCTGTGCCCGCATCGAGCCAGAATACACCGTTGGGGGAAATTTCTACGATCCCCCCGTCCCAGCTGTCTTCGGTATTGTAGCGGTGCCAGAAGGAGATGGCCCGCACTTCTCCCGTTGGGCTTTGGGGGGCAGCGATGGTCAGGACTTGCTCTGTCGGTGTTGCCAGATTGCGGGCAAAGAAAGAGGAGGCACCGGCGTACGAATCGTTGGCCGTCGCCAGCCAGTTTTGGCTGCCGGTAGGGGCATCTACATTCCAGTTGGCGAGCCCGTTCTCCGCACCATCCGTAAAGCTGGCGTAGGTGAAGGGCGCCTCGGGCAGCTGAAGCTGATAGCTGCAATTGATGACCTGGCCGCTGGGCACCTCGCCCAGGCCAATGGTCATTACGCCGTCGGCCACACTGACGGGGCAGGTTGCGCTGCCTTCGACCAAGGTGGCGCCTTGCGGCAAAATATCGGTCACCGTGCCATTGTCAACGGCAGCAGTGCGGCCATTGATGATCTCGAGCTCATAGGTGATGATATCGCCTGCATTGGCTTCTGCCACCGCGGTTTTGTTGACCCGGAAGGTGAAGTTGCAGGCATCAGGTATATCAAAGGCTTCCTGTCCGCCGGCCTGAGCAGAGAAGCCAAGCCCACGGCGGGCAAAAGTTTCCCAGATGAGGCATTGGTTGGCCCCCTGGTTGTTGGCCAGGTCAGCCTGCAGGATAGCGTCCCGGGCTTCGATAAAGGTAGGGTTGCAAGGCTGCAGCTTCAGCCCGTCGAGCACGAGCTGCATGGCGATGTTGTTGCCGCCTTGCCCAAAGTAGAGGTCTTCATCATAGCCATATTCTTCGACGAGGTTCCAGTAGAGGTCCCAGATCATGACGCACCAGACCGAGCCTACACCATGGGGGACAGATTCGCCGTTGATATTGGCATAAGTATGAGGGTTGACCTCCATATCCCGGGAATAAGGGTACGTGCGGATGCCGTCGCCGTTAGTAGGCTGAGCCGTAACGTAGGTCCCAATGCCACGAGGCTGCCCGGGGGTCATATCCGCAGTAGTGGTCATGACCAGCCCGAACCAGTCGCTCCAGCCTTCCCCGGCCTGCTCCTGATTGCTAAGGCAGCCGCTGTTGCCCGCACCGCCGGTGAGGCGTATGGAAATGCCATGGGTATATTCGTGAACGATCACCCCGTTGTCCAGGTCGCTGCTGAGCCCGCTCGGCCCGGGGTTGGGCACGTTCAGCTCTGGTGCGCTGAGGGATACGCTGAGGCCCGGCATAGCTGCTTTTATGGCATTGCAATCTTCGAGCGTGATCATGATGCTGGGGATGCCCACCTGGCCACCTACCTGGCCAGCGCCCATGACAATAGGGTCTCCTGGGGCGTTGTTGCAAATGATGGCCGCGATCGCCCCGGCATTTTCTGCCTGTAGCACTTTCAGCCCAAACTCACAGGAGCCGCGGTCGATAAGGGCTACTTTGCCCGCAAGGGCTTCTGCATTGAGGAGGCCATCGCAGCCATCGCTGGCAGGGTCGGTATCGTCTTCCACCAGCACGAGGGCTGCATTCAGGGGTTCATCTGCAGCAGGGAGGTCTCCGCCAAAGCCTGCCTGCACGAAGAGGTAGCTGTC
Organism: Phaeodactylibacter luteus; assembly: GCF_007993045.1. GTDB lineage: Bacteria > Bacteroidota > Bacteroidia > Chitinophagales > Saprospiraceae > Phaeodactylibacter > Phaeodactylibacter luteus. The sequence goes on along the minus strand of NZ_VOOR01000032.1, from coordinate 31,797 downwards.
GAGCACGCCTGCAGAATCGCTAACTTGGAAGCGGGAGTCGGTGCTCAGATTGGGCAGGGTGCCTCCCCACAGGTACATCTGCATACGAGGGTTGCTGCCATCTGGAGGCGTAGCAAAGTTGGCATTGTTGGTGCCGCTGCCGTCGAGGGCCTCAGCGCGGACATGGTCTCCGGCGTCGCCCAGCCCAGAATAGTTGGTAGCTTGGAAGTTGCCCGATGCCTCGTCAAAGCCGTATTGGTACCAGACATCGTGCATGAGGTTGTTCCAATAGAACAGGTTGGTCACTAGCGGGTCTATCTGAGTGTAGGGCTGGCTGGCGGCGAGGTCAAGCGGGAAATCGAACTGAAGGGCTTCGCCCCCGTCCGGCTCATCGCCGGCAGAGCTGTTGAGGTTGAAAATATCATGGTAAGCATGCACATTATTGCCTCGGGTGATGGTGAACTCAGCCCCGGGCACCCCATCTGTATCGTGCCAGCCAAAGGGGGAAGCTGTGGAATCGGCCGGCTCAGCGATCAAAGCCCGGCTGCCATGATTGGGGCTCTCCACAGTGAGCGGGTAAACGCGGTAAGCGCTGCCATCGAGCGGGGATTCTTCAGCACTATTGGGGGCATTCAGCCCAAGGCGGTGGTGGCTTTCGCAATGGGCGTGCGGCTGGTCAAATGCACAATGCACGACCCAGTCCTGGCTATTCAGGACTTTGCCGGTCAGAGCATCTACGCGGTCGTCCCACCAATGCTGGGCAGCGGTTTCATAGAGGTTGACATTCCAGGCCAGGCGCACCTCTTTTTCGCTGACCGGCTGGTAGGCGAGGTAGATCTCAACCGGCTGTAGGGCAATGCCCGGGGCATCTGCTATCCAGGTGCCCGGCTCGCTCCCCTTGCGCAGGGCAGGTTGGGCTATGGTAGGCAAGCCATGGTACTGCAGCACGGCGAGCAAGGCTTGTTCAGGGCTGATTTGCGGGGCCATAGGGCCAGCAACCTCGGCCAGGCGCGGCACAAAACGGTTGCCCAGGGCTACCACTTCGCCTTCCTCAGACAGGGAGACGTTCAATACAGCGTTGTAGACCGGAGCCCCTTCGTGCATTTGCTGGAAATAAAGGTGGGACAGCCCGTTGTGGCGGGAGGTTGTCATATGGCTCAAGCGCGCGGCAGCAATATCATTGGGCGTAAGCCCCAGCTGTTCTGCCTGGCGTGCCAGAATGGCCCGGGCTGCCTCTTCAGGCTGGCTAAGCTGTGCTGGAAGGGCCAGCGGAAGGATGGCTGCTGCCACGATGGACAACAGAGGTAAAAGTCTCTTTTTCATATTAATGTTGTAATGTGATTAGGCATGGTTTGCAAAGAACCTAAATATAGGTATGCGGAAGCCAATCGGGCGGGCTGCACGGGGCTGCCTACTGCACTCTTGGCGACAGTATCCCGATTTTGACAAAACCAAAACCCAGCTGTAAGGGCTGCAAGAATTGTTATTTTTGCACCATGCACTTAAATCAACCCCCAATGCGGCACACATTGCTCCTTTTGGCCGGGCTCCTGATGTTGGCCAGCGCCTGCAGCAAGGCCATTTACCCCGACCGAAGCCAGTTCATCAAAGATGGCGAGCTGGCCCCTACAATTGACTTGTCCTATTACAAGAGTGTCCAGTTGCGGGCGGGCCAAGATTCCACCCTGGCCCTAGCCTTAGCGATTTCGGGGGGCGGCTCCCGGGCAGCGAATTTTGGCACCGGGGTCATGCTGGGGCTGGAGGCCTTCCAAAGCCCAGAGGCCAGCAATCTGCTCCGGGAAGTAGACTACCTCTCGACCGTTTCGGGGGGCGGTTTCGCAGGGGGCGGCTATATCTCAGCCCTGTTTGATCACCAACGGCAGCGGCCGGGCACCCCTTTTTCCTTTGAGCAGGCGGTGGAAAAACGAGTGGCCAGCGCTTTGGCTTATTCTTATGCTGGCCCCCTGATCCGGGCCAATTTCAACCCCCTGCTGTGGTTCAGCCATGTGGACGATGGGGATGCCCTGGAGCGGGCTATAGACGACCAGGTGCTCGGCTACAAAAACCGGAAGCGGCAATTGGGGCGCTCTGCCTCGAGCATACGGCTGGGCGATTTGTTCATTCCTGCCGGCAGCCCTGCACCTGTGCTGTTCCCCATGCACATCACCAACAGCTCTACGGTCAGCACGATGAACATTTTCCCTTTTACGCCAGATATCCTCGCCCGGTACCAAATTGATGGCTATACCCACCGCATGCGCAAGCAGGGGGTCAGCCCAGACAGTACTTTCCATATCCCGCTATCTGTAGGCATCAAATCCAGCGGCAGCTTCCCGGTCCTGATTTCGAATACCACGCTCAGCAGCGCCTACAGCTCCGACCGGCCTTTCCTCCACCTCTTTGACGGGGCTATGACCGACAACACCGGCTATTATACGGCCCTGCAGGTGCTCAAGCAGGAAGCGGCCAGGAGGAAGGTCATCTTTGTAGTTGATGCCGATGCTGCCGGCAACCGGTACACCTTTTCAGCAAAAGAAGGCGCGCTGTTCTCCCTTGGCGTAGCGGTGCGCCTGCCTTCGAGCGGGCTGGACGCCCGCCGGGCTACGCTGCGCAGGGACATAGCCGACGCCTGCGGCCCTTTTCAGATCTGCCCGGTTTTTTTCAGTTTCAATGCACTGATAGAAGGGAACGAAGCCCCATTGCCAGAAAAAATAGATGTTGCCCAAGAGCAGGCCCGGCTCATCGGGCTGCTGCGGGCGGGCGGTCCGCTGACGGACGGGGATGAACAAATCCTTTATGATTTGCTTACCCATATCGGGACCAAGTACACCATTACAGAGCCCGAGCAAGAGCTCCTCCTGCTGAGCGGGAAGTATGTCGTTTACCTGCAGCGGGCGGCTATCCGCAGTGCCCTGCGGTAATTATCTGTGGCAGCCCTTGCTTTTAGTTCGTATAACAATTATTTTTACAGAAATTAATTTTTGACTATTGCCAAAGGTAGAAGAATCAAGAGGAGCGTCCGTTGAGCGCAAGGACATGCCGGGCTTTACGCTCGAGCGCACAGCCAAGCGGATGAAGCAGTTTTTCCAACAGACCCTGGCTGCAGCCGGCACAGGTATCACCATTGACCAATGGGTGGTGCTGCAGGTGCTCAATCAGCAGAATGGGCTGAGCCAGCTGGAGATTGCCAGGGCCACGTACAAAGATGCGCCCACCATCACCCGCATCATCGACTTGCTTTGCAAAAAGGGGTTTACCGAAAGGGTGACCGACGCGAATGACCGGCGCAAGTTCCGCATTGAGCTCACAGCTGGAGGGCGGCAGAAGATCGACGAAGTCCTCCCCATCATTCAGCATGCCCGGCGCAAGGCATGGGATGGGCTTGGCAACCAGCAAATTGACCAGCTCATGGATACGCTCAACCAGCTGTTCGACAACCTGGCTCCGGAGGAAGGGTAAGGCCCTTTTGGCTACCGCCCTGTTCCTGCCCGGCATTTTCAGCCCAAAGGGGCAGTCCATTTACCAAATCAAAACCAGCGTACATGCACTATTCAAGCCTGGGGCAGGTGCCCCCAAAGCGGCACACCCAATTCCGCAAGCCCAACGGTGAGCTTTACCACGAGGAGCTTTTCTCCACCGAGGGCTTTAGCGACCTGCACTCCCTGCTTTACCACATCAACCCGCCCACACAGATTGTACAAGTGGGCGACCCTTACTCCGTAGCGCCCGAGGTTGTTGCAGACAAACAGCTCAAACACCGCAGTTTGAAGGGGTTCAGCGTAGCGCCAGAGGACGACTACCTCAAAAGCCGCAAGCCTGTGCTTGTCAATGAGGACTGCAAAATCATTTTGGCGGCGCCCCGCAAAAGCATGACGGATTACTTTTTCAAAAATGCGGATGCAGACGAAGTCATCTTCATCCACCAAGGCACTGGGCGGCTGAAAACCATGTACGGCATCGTCGGCTTTGAATATGGAGACTATGTCGTAGTGCCAAGGGGCACCACTTACCAGTTGGAGTTTGATGGCAGCGACAACCGCCTTTTCATTGTAGAGTCCAGCAGCCCGGTCACTACGCCCAAGCGCTACCGCAACGATTATGGCCAATTGATGGAGCACGCCCCGTTCTGCGAGCGCGATATCCGCAAGCCCAGCCTGTTGGAGACCCACGACGAGCAGGGCGAGTTCTTGTTTTACATCAAGAAACAAGATCAGATCTATCCTTATTACTATCTCAACCACCCTTTTGATGTCATCGGCTGGGACGGTTACGTTTACCCTTATGCATTCAGCATACACAATTTTGAGCCCATTACCGGGCGGGTACATCAGCCGCCGCCCGTGCATCAGACTTTTGCGGCCCGCAACTTTGTCATCTGCTCTTTTGTGCCCCGCTTGTACGACTACCACCCTCAGGCTATCCCTGCCCCTTACAACCACAGCAATATCGACAGCGACGAGGTGCTGTACTATGTGGATGGCGACTTCATGAGCCGCAAGCATGTGGAGCGCGGCATGATCACGCTCCACCCTGGCGGCATCCCTCACGGGCCACACCCCGGCACAGTGGAAAAAAGCATAGGTGCCAAGGAGACCCACGAGCTGGCGGTCATGGTGGATACTTTCCGCCCGCTGCAGCTCACTGCAGATGCTGCTGGGATTGAAGACCCGGACTACTACCAAAGCTGGCTGACAGACGGCAAATCCTGATCCGCCCGCCTATTTCACCAATAAAACCATTTTATTTATGGACACCCTCACTTCATCAGATACTGCCACACAGCAGGATACCTTCCCGATCAACGGGACCGACTATATTGAATTTTATGTGGGCAATGCCAAGCAGGCGGCCCATTATTACCAAACTGCTTTCGGTTTCAAGCTCGTTGCCTACCGCGGGCCGGAGACCGGCAGCAAAGACACGGCCTCCTATGTGCTTGAGCAGGGGAAAATCCGCTTTGTGCTGACGGCAGCCCTGTCGCCCGAGCACGAAGTGGCCCGCCATGTGCTCAAGCATGGCGATGGGGTAAAGGTGCTGGCCCTATGGGTAGATGATGCCCGCGATGCTTTCGAAAAAGCCGTGGCCAGGGGAGCCCGCCCCTACGAAGCGCCCAAAGTGCTTGAGGATGAGCAGGGCAAAGTTACGGTAGCCACCATCCACACTTATGGGGAGACCTTGCATACATTCGTGGAGCGCAAGCAGTACGAAGGGGCTTTCCTTCCTGGCTTTCAGGCGGCAGCCTCGCCCATGGAGGTACAGCCTATCGGGCTGAAATACGTAGACCACTGCGTAGGCAACGTAGAGCTTGGGCAGATGAACGAATGGGTCAAGTTTTACCAGGACGTCATGGGCTTCAAACTGCTCGTCACTTTTGACGACAAGGACATTTCTACCCAGTACACCGCCCTGATGAGCAAGGTGGTATCCAATGGCAATGGCTTCATCAAATTCCCGATCAACGAGCCGGCTCAGGGGCTGAAGAAGTCGCAGATTGAAGAATACCTCGACTATTACCGCAGTGCAGGCGTACAGCACATTGCCATTGCAACAGACGATATCATACATACGGTAGATGAGCTGAGGCGCCGCGGCATAGATTTCCTACGGGTGCCAGACACGTACTATGATACGGTGATGGAGCGTGTAGGGGAGATCAACGAGGACCTCAAAGAGCTCAAGCGGCTCAACATCCTGATCGACCGGGACGAGGAAGGCTACCTGCTGCAGATTTTCACCAAGCCGGTGCAAGACCGCCCAACAGTTTTTTATGAGATCATACAGCGGGAGGGCGCACGTTCTTTTGGGAAAGGGAACTTCAAGGCGCTGTTCGAGGCCATTGAGCGCGAGCAGGAGCTTAGGGGCACGCTTTGAGCAGGCCGGCCGCCTTTCGGCAAAAAAATGAATACCGGGCTGTAGCCCTCTAAAGGCAAGCCCTAATGGCAGATCTGGAGTAAGCTCCCGGGTTCTGCTGTTAGGGCTTGTTTGGTTTTACCCATCGAGCATATCATCGGACCCAAAGCCCTCTTCTCCTCCGCCCAAACTGAAAAGCACAACATTTATTTTGTAGAGCATTGCATAAAAGGTTGCATGAAAGAATAGTGGAGCCTTTGCCAATGCTTGAAGCTGAGTAGGGCTGGCTCTACTGCTATTGGTGTACAGAAATCGGCTCAGGTAACCCAGGAAGGCGGCTTTTTTGCGGGCCGAATCAAAAGGCGAAAGGGGCGTAAACCAAAATATCGCAGGCATTCAATCTTTCCGGGCTTTAGCCTGGGATTGGCCTAGCGCTGCGAAGGGGTTTAAGAGCTGTTCGGATTTTACACTTCGGGCTGCTCTTGCCAAATTTTGTCCTGCACTTCGTTGTTTTTCGGTCATGTAGCTAGGCTATTGGATTCAAGAATGGGGCCCTTTGTCCCATTCTTGAATATATCACGCCTTGATCAGGGCAAAATTTGGCTGCGTCCGCTCCAAAAGCAAAATCCGAACAGTTCTAAGCCCGATAGGGCCGAGCGGATAGCGAGCCCCGTAGCATAGCGGCACCTGCCCGCCGGCAGGGGCAGGCCCCCCATCCTTGCGGCAGGGGCAAGCCCAAAAAGGACAGCTTGGTTTGCGCCCGGCGAAAGTTAGGTTACTATAGTGCAATATTTTTTCGTACCTTTTTGTCTAATTATCAAAGCACTATGCAAAAAGGCATTCAACCCCATCAGCTTCTTTTGCCCCTTTTTGCGCTAATTTTATGCGCAAGCCTTTTAGCGGGCATTTATCCAGCAAGCCCCCCTGGTGCACCAGCAGCCCCGTCTTTTTCAGCACAACCGGATCTAGTGGGTACAGCCCTCGCTACCGCCCTGCTTGACTCCTCTAAGGCCTTTGGCAGTCAGGGCAAGTTGGAGCAGGGTTTGGCACTTGCCAACCGGGCTACCTTCCATTTTGCACAAGCGCTAGGCCCACTTGATTCCATGACGCTCTACTCTGTTTTGGTCCGTGGAGATTTCTTGTGGCGATTGAGGCGTTTTGATGAGGCAGACCGTGCGATGGATTCCTGCATTACCGGCAGCTATGCATCAATAGACTCAATCCATACCCTTGCAAGCGGTGCATACGGCACGATGGGGATTACCCATCTTTTCCGGGGGCAGTTTGACCAAGCGGAACAGTACCTTTTGAAGTCGATTGCCATGGACAGCACTATTTTTGGGGCAGAGAGCGAAGACGTGGCCAAGCTCTTCAATAACTTGGGCGCCACTTACTTCTACGCTGGGCAATTTGAACGGGCAATAGCCCCCTATACTCGGAGCCTCAATATCAGGGCGAAGGCGGAGCAGCCCGATACAGGGCTTATCGGCGGCAGCTACTCGAATATCGGTGGGTGTTGGCAGCGGCTAAGCAACTATCAAAAAGCCTTGGAAAATTATGAGAAAGCGGCGGCTATACTCCGTGCACAGCATCCGTTGCAAGACCGGCTGAGCCTCAGCAATGCTTTGTCGAATATGGGGACGATGTACACAGAACTTGGGCAACAGGAAAGGGCTATCCCCCTGTTTAGGGAAGCGCTGGCCTATCGTTTCCAAACCTTGCCACCTGGGCACCCCAACATCGCCATGCTCCGCTTAAATATGGGGCAGGCCTACGGTGAAATGGGAGAAGTGGGAAAGGCAGTTCTTTTATATGAAAAAGGGATTAGCGAAATGTTGGCTGCTGGAGAAAGAGAGGACCGTATCCTTGCCGATCTTTACAACAATTCCGGGCAGCAGTGGAGAAAAGCAGGGGAAACGGAAATCGCCTTCCACCATACGCAAGAAGCAATCCGGATTCACCAAAAAAAGAGCGGCCCGGGCCACAGGAGCACCCTGAAGTCAAAAAGCAATCTTGCGATACTCCACCATGAGCTGGGGCAGAGCGATACCGCTCTTGCTATCCTGGATGAGAACCTTGCCACGCTTTATGCTTCATTTGACAGTGTCCACGCGGAGATCGGCACCCATCAAAACTATAAAGGCAGCATTCTGCTTGAACAGGGCAGGCTAAATGAAGCGAAGGCTTGTTTTCAGGAAGCCCTCCGCGTCCGTTTGGCACTATTTGGCACTAAGCATCTTCAAGTGCACATCAGCCTCAACAACCTGGGGACAGCCGCCGTTCAGCAAGGAGACCTAGAGCTGGCTTTTCAATACTATCATGCAGCACTCAATAGCCTTGACTGGGCTAAGCCAGTTGCTGCCGTCAGTGCTTTTGATGCCATGTGCAATCTAGGGGAAGCTCATTTTAAAAATGGAGCCCCTGACTCGGCCGTTTACTGGCTCTCCAGAGCTTGTAGCGGGCTAAATTACGACCTGCTTGCCTTGCCCCGGGCATTCAAACAAGTGCGCCTACCAGTATCCCTTCTCCAACCGCTCAATATCTATGCAAATTTTCTAGGGCGCTACCCCGGCCATACAGATACAATTGGCGCTCAGCTGGAAGTATATGAAACGCTTGCTGCACTTGATAAGTACCTGCAGGGCAGCCGTATCAACCCAGGGCGTCAAATTGAATTTACCCGCCTTAGTAAACCTATTTTTGAAAAAGGCATCAGGCTGCTGCTAAGCCGGGCTGCCCCTGGAGATCTTGAAAAAGCCTTTCTGTGGGCAGGCCAAAGCCGTGCCCGGCAAATTAGCGCACAGCTTGCGCTGTCCTCTTCCAATCAGCAAAATCTAAATGCAGCGGACCAGCAGAAGCTAGATACATTGCAACAGCGTATTGCCATGACTGAGCAAGCCCTGTTGCAGCAGCAGTTGAGGAATGTTCCTGCTCCGTTGGCAGATAGCCTTACTTCAGTCCTGTTTGGCCTTAGGCAAGAACAACTTTCATACGACAAATACCTGCATGATACCTATCCCGGATACACTAAAGCCCGAGCGGCCTCACCGCTACTAGGGCTCTCGGAAGTTCGGCAGCTCCTCAGGGATAGCCCACATGACCTCCTTTTGGACTACTTTTTGGGAGACAGCAGCCTGTTTATTTTTGCGGTTACAAAGGATACCGCTCTGGCTGTAGCAGTGGGCGGTGCAGGGAAAGTGCCAGCGCTCGCGGCTTCCTTCTTACAGGCTGTGAGCATGCCCCCGGGCCAGGATACTTCTCATTTGCCCCGCTTTGTTCAATCAGCAGCTCGGCTGTATGAGCTGCTGATCGAGCCGGTGGGCAGGGCATTCAAGCCCAGGCAGCGACTGCTGATTGTGCCAGATGATATCTTATGGCAGCTGCCCTTTGAGGCCCTTGCACCTGGCCCGCCTGAACGCTATAAGAATTGGCGGGCCATTCCTTATCTTATTCAGCAGCACCCTATAAGCTATGCCTTCTCTCCAAGCGCCTACCAAGATATGCTATTGCGGCAAGAACGCCCGGGGTTAAAATGGGGAGTGCTTGCCTTCGCCCCTGATTTTACTCCTGGGGATACTACTGCTAATGGCCTAACTCAGGCAAGAATGGCACCTGGCCCTCTCGCGCAACTACCGTTTGCTGTGGAAGAAGCCCGTTTGGCAGTTGAGGTATTAGGAGGGGAAGCCATTACCGGTCATGCCGCATCTGCGTCCGCCTTTCACAGTATGTCTTCCAAATGGCAAGCTTTGCATCTAGCGACACACAGTAAGGGCAACCCTCAAGCGGGGCATTTAGGTTTTGCAGCCCTTGCCCCGGAGCCCAATGATACTTCCCGCCAAAGTTGGCTGTACACTAATGACCTGTACCATGCAGATATCCCCGCCGAGCTGGTTGTCCTTTCGGGCTGTGAAACCGGAAGTGGAGAGCTAAAGCCCGGAGAGGGGATGATTTCTCTGGCCAGGGGGTTCGCTTATGCAGGTGCAGGCAGCGTTGTTTCCAGCCTTTGGGCGATCCCTGACCAATCGACCTCCCGCTTTATGCACACTTTTTACACACTTCTCAGCGAGGGCAAGCCAAAGCACCTAGCACTCCAACAAGCCAAAAAAGACCTGATCAATTCCCCCTATCAGGAGCCCTGTTTCTGGGCAGCCTTTACGCTTACCGGCAACCCTGAGCCCCTGAGCCAACCACCGCTCTGGCCATGGGGGCTCATCTTTTTGATCGTCTCGATGCTTGCCCTGCTCAGGAAGAGCGGCTCAAAATAAAAATGCACCTCCGCTGCAAAGCTGCAGCCAGGTGCACAAAACTGGAAAAAGCAGTGCCGGAGCACTGCGCTGGCTCTTTTATTCTGGACAGTCGACCCTTAAGTCCCAAAGAGTGCCGCTAAAACAGCCGGATATATATACCTCCACGGTGCGGCTTACGCTAGGGTCATAGTTGAGTGTGAGTATTCCAGCTCCGCTCACAAAGCCATCCATGACATCGCAATTGGGGATGCGCACTGCATCAGAAAACAGTGAGCCCGTAGATGCTACCCAATCTCCATTATAGCGGATATCCAGCCGGTCGCGGATACTATACATTTCGTACAGGAAACGAGCTTCCCCTTTTTTCTCGCCCAAATCGAAAGTCCGTACGGTAATGCCTACACTTCCACTTATAGCGGAGTCGCAATCGCCAGCAGGCTGTACAGAGGTCAGGGTACTGTATACCGGAGACACATTGCCATTGCAATCCTCTATAGAAAACACAAGGTCGAAATCCCCTTCTTGTACAAATTTGGGGATAAGTATTTCGAAAAAGGGCTGACCTGAGCTCGGGTCTTGAATAAGGCGGGTTTCCCAGTAATTATTGGCTCCGTCTACCTGCAGGAAGACCTTGCAAACGTCATTGGTGTCGCGTACTGTGTAAGGTATGAACAAAAGTACGCCGGCACTGATCTCTACCGCTTCAGGGTGGCTTACGATCAGTGCGTTGCCCTGCCCTGTCCCTGAAGGCATCTCCCCTTCGATGTTCTGCCCATCGAGGCGGAGCGCCCTACAAAGCATATCCAGTTGTTTTTCTGGTGCGAGGCCATATTCAAGGCTATCCGTTTCTTCTTTTTCACAAGCGCTAAATGCGAAAACAGTCATCATTATCAAAATGATGTAACCTATATTTTTCATGGGGTTTAGTTTATTGCAATGAAGAAAGTCAGGTCAACTGTAACCGTTCGGTAGTTGCTGAGCTCGCTCTGGAATATCTCTCCTCCAATGTTAGCCCTCAGCTCGAGGGTAGCCCCGTTGCCGATCAGGCACCCTCCGCCGATCAGAAAGTCTGTAGTAGAATCGGCCATTATGCTTGGCGCTAAGCCAGAGCGCTCCTTGGATGTGTTTTCGAAACCACCATTCAGAGCGTTATCGCCAGACTGAGAGCGCTCCAACAACTGGCTTTTGGCACTGCTGATGTGCCGGGTGTAGGCAACCCCCATAGTCGCAAACCAGTTCCACCCCCAAGAGACTTGGAATGGGACCATTGCATAGTGATGGCGGTACGTCTCTTTATAAAAAGTAACATCCGTATACCCTTTTGTTGGTATGTGTTCCATTTGGAAGTGATTGACAAGGCCTCGCTGAAGGTATTGTATGCCAGCCATGAACCCCAGCTTTTCCAGTGGGCCTTCCCTAAATGGATAGTACCGGGCCCGAAGCCCGGCTGTCCCAAAAAACAGTGGCTTGATACTGCCCTCAAATGTGGTCCCTGATTCAGAGACACTGTGAAATGATCGGTAATGATCAACTAATTCACCGTATGGCAAGCTAGCTGTACCCCCGAGCGCAAGATCGAGGTTGAATTCGCCTTGGGCTAGCCCGGGCGCAGCGGTAAGCATCGACAGTGCTAAAATACGCTGCCACAAGTGCATTCGTAAAAAGTAGTGCATCATAATAAATTGGGGTTTAGTGGGCTATGATCGCCCAAAAGTGGTTTAGTCTACTTCAATACTGAACGCTCCTTCCATGAGCCCGGTCTCGCCAAAGGTATCAGCCGAAGGCAGGGAGAACGTTGCTTCCAATAACTGGCTGTCATCTCGGGTTATGGTAATGGAGCCTTGTTGAGGGCTAGAGGGGCTATAAAAATAGCCTATAGCGTATAGGCTATCGGAGGATTCATAGTCGGTATATAAAAGAGTGAATACCCCTCCCTCTGCTACTGATCCGGCATCTAAGAGTGGGTAAGTGCCTGGCCCAGAATAGTTGAGGATAGAGCCGGAAAATACCTCTGATGGGAGAAGGCTGCCTGTTTCTACTCTGCCTATGCTAAAAGACAGCAAGTCAAAATTGAATGTGTCCAGCCCGCTATTAGTCAGCAATGGCATATCATCGTTTGAAATAGTGGCGCTTCCATTGCCCTCAAACCCATATCCCTGCCCTTGGAAAGAAAAACTACAGGAAGCTTTTGTTTCTGTAATTGGGCCAGACGTAGGGGGGGGATCATCATTAGGGGTGCATGCAGACAAGCCTGCACATGCCGCTAAAATTATGAAAAGGCCATATTTGAAGGAAAAAGGCTTCATTCTTTTCGGTTTAAGGTAAGGAGCAAGCCACTCAACAGGTGATGTTCAGATTCTATGCAAGGAAAGTACCCTCTTCTGCTCTGTTTTCCAATCACACAAAACCAGTATTATTACCAGCTGTCCGCTTGTTTTTTATCGAAACACCCTTCTACTTTAAGCCCTTCTGCCGCCTCCGCCTCTGCACAGTAACGAGTTAATATTCATTCTATCTTTTTCTGCTAAATTGCTGTTTGCCAAAATTTTAGGGCAATAATGCCTCAGAACAAAGGGAATACGCTATATTTCAGCATTGTATCAAGCAGTCTTTTGCCCAATGTATTTTACTGAAGCACGCTTTCTTCGTGATGTCAAACAGACCGGGGAAAGAAAAATTTATCAAAAGGCCTTGCTCTCCTTTTGTAGGTACTCTGGTATCCCTCAAAAGGCACGGCGAGTACTTTACCGGCTAAAGTGCCGCCCAGAAGATGCAGAAGAAATAGTACAAGATGCGACAGTGATCATGGTAAAGGCGGTGCAGACCGGGGCCTATGAAAGCCGCAGTAAGCTCAGTACCTATTTTGTGGGGGTCTGTAAAAACTTGCACGCCAACAGGGGCAGAGCCCAAAAGAATAAGCCGCCCCACCTGCCGCTTGAACCTATAGCTGCCCTGGCAGTGGCCGATGGCCCCACATCAGAGACGGAACACCGGCTTGATCAACACGTACTAGACGAACTGGTAAGCAGTCTGCTTGCCTTGCTGAGCGATCGTTGTCAAAAAGGGCTGGAGCTTTTATACCTCAGCAACTATTCTTTAGAACAAATCGGGGTTGAGCTAGGCTATAGCAGCTATGACAGTGCTAAGTCGGGCTTGCATAAATGCCTGAATAGACTGCGGAAATACGTAAGGGAGAATGCTGCTGCAGCTCAATTCATCAAACAATTTTTATGAAAGAGCTGCTCCGGATCAGGAAATACCTCAACGGGGATATGACTGCCCAGGAATTAGAGACCTTCAAGTCAGAATTGGCACGAAGCTCAGAGCTCCGTGCCCAGGTAGCGTTATACCAACTGGAACAGCAGCTGATATCTACGGTAGCAGGAAAACGGATAGCGGCAGACGTCAGCGAAGCCTACGCCCAGGCCGGAAACAGCAAGCAGGGGTACTGTCTATGGTGGGCAGTGGCGGCGGTTGCCCTACTCTTAGCCGCTATGTTTTTTCTTTATCGTGGGGTGGCCCTGCCCGCTCCTGATGCCAGAGCGCTGGCCATAGAAGCCTATGAGGGCGCGCCTCTTACGCTGTCATCTGTTCAAAGGGGAGATAGTGCTACCATTGGCTTCCTCTCCGCTGACGTTGGGCTACAGTCCTACGAGCAGCTCAAAACCCTCAATAAGGAGGAGCTCCAAGCGCTAACGTCTATGCTGTTAGATAAAGCGGCACAATCCGGCCAAGCGCACAATACAAGCTACCTTCTTGGGCACCTCTACTTTTTGAGCGGAGATTTCCAGGCCGCAGCCCAATCCTTTGGCCAAGTCGCCGGACATGCACAGCCCGGCGACAGCCTCCGCTCGTTTGCGGAATTCTTTCAATGGCTCAGTTTGCTCGCACAGGACCATCATCAGGAAGGCGCCCAAATACTTGGGCAAAAACTCCTTTCCAGCCCAGGGCACCGCTTCCATCATGAAGCACGTGAGCTGTATTTTCAAATATTCACAGATGAAAGATAGCTCTCTCCTAAGGCTTCTGCGCAGCCTGTCGCAAAGCGAAATCATCAGCCTTCGCCGCCACTTGAGCAAAAACTACCCCACTCATAACCGCCTGCTCGGCGCATTGCTTTTATATAAGCCCGATTTCTCTCCTGAAGCAATGGATGATCTGCTGATTTTCCAGCATACCTTCCCAGGCCGCCCCAACGATAAACAAAAACTGAACACGGCTAAATACAAGCTGAAAAGCATCATCGAAGACCAAATCGTATTCCGGCAGCTCAAAGCCTCCCCTATTAGTTACCATCATCTGCTGCTGAAGGCTATGGCTGTCAGGCAACAGCCCTTCCTTTGGCAGGAATATAACGCCTTGTTATCCCATCATCTTCAGCAATCTGTACATCAGATAGAGCAGTATTGGTGGCGTTTTCGCCAGCATCTTCGAGAGCAGTACAACCCAGATTCAAAGTCTAACACCCCTGATCAGCTTACACTTGACCAGCTCCACAGCGCACTGCTTAAAAACAACCTACTTTGGAAATTATTATTCAATATCGAAAGCCTTTCTTCTAAAGGGTTCAGGCACAACAGTACGACCCTTCTCGGGTTTACATCAGAAGAAGAAGCGCTGCTTAGCAGGGTGAGTTCCGAGGACCCCCTGCTGCTACTGTTGGCGCAGTTGTATGCTTGTTTCCGAGAGCAGACAACCTCAGCTCTAGTTGAGCCGCTCATTACCACATTTAAAAAGGTCTATGCCGATATCGGGCAGGCAGAGCGGCTTATCATCATCCGGTACATCAGTAATTATGCGATACAGGCTTACCTGCAGACAGATGATCAATTTCCGGGGGGGCTGCCTGATTTCTACTATTGGGCCTGCAGCCAAAAGGGGGCTTTTCCCAAAAGCAGCCCATTCAGCTACACGCTTTACCTCAACATCTATATCAGCGGCGTTCTTAGCGGGCACCAAATGCTGATCCAATTGCTTGAAGATAAGTACGAGGGACTGCTTCCTGTAAATTTCAAAGGTGACACCATCGCGCTTTGTCAAGCTTATGCCTTTTTTCATCGGCAGCAATATACCCAGGCCCATCAACAACTGCAGCTGATCAGCAGCAAAGTCAATGCAGATTTTGCCGTCCGCAGGCAGTCTCTTTTGCTCAGGACTGCATTAGAGCTCTACCTTTCAGGGCAGGAAGAACTGGAGAACCTGCAGAACCGTTGCCGAGCCTACCGTGCCTTTTTTCTGCGCAACACTCACGAGCTGCCAGATAATCGCTTACAGCGCTACCTCGCATTAGAGTATTTTATCACACGGCTGTTGGCGGAGCTCTTGCACTCCGCTAAGCCATCAAGGGGCAAGGCAGCCCTCTTGCAGGAGCTGTCAACTACCCCTTGCATGGCTAAGAAATGGCTGCTCGGCGTTTTTTATCGCCTACAGCCTGGCCTGAATACCCCCAAATGACCTACATCATCCCGCCTTCCGGCAAGATATCCGATATTTAGCCCTTCTTTTCTTCATCACGCAAAACTGCGAGCTGCACTATGAAAAAAATTGCTGTATTCACTTCAGGAGGGGATGCCCCCGGCATGAACGCCTGCATACGCGCTGTGGTGCGCACCGCTATCCACAAAGGCCATGAAGCCATTGGCATTTTCCGGGGCTATCAAGGGATGATCGAAGGCGACTTTCAGCCTATGTACCCGTATTCTGTCAGCAACATCATCCAACTGGGCGGCACCATACTGCGCTCTGCCCGCAGCAAAGACTTCCGCACACCTGAGGGGCGCGCCAAGGCTTATGCCAACCTGAAAGCCAACGATATTGACGGCATTGTAGCCATTGGCGGCGATGGCACTTTCACCGGTGCCCGCATTTTTATGGAAGAATACCCAGACATCAAAATGGTGGGCTGCCCGGGCACTATAGACAACGACCTCTTCGGCACGGACTATACCATAGGCTACGATACGGCCATCAATACCGCTATGCAGGCCATCGACAACATCAAGGATACGGCTAATGCCCACGACCGCCTCTTCTTTGTGGAAGTGATGGGCAGGGATGCGGGCTTCATTGCCATGAGCGTTGGCCTGGCCACCGGGGCAGAGGCTGTCTTAGTCCCAGAAAGCAAGACAGACATTCAGCAGCTCATACATACCCTCAATACCAACTATACCAATAAGAAAAACTCTAGTATCGTAGTAGTGGCAGAAGGGGACGATGCCGGGGGCGCGTTCAAAATAGCAGAGGAAGTGCAGAAGCATTGCCCTTACGAAACGAAAGTGACCATACTCGGGCACTTGCAGCGGGGCGGCCGCCCGACCTGTATGGAAAGGGTGAGGGCCAGCCGTATGGGCGTGGCCGCCGTACAGGCCCTGCTCGACGGTAAAAGCGGGGTTATGATAGGGGAGGTCAAGGGGGAGATTGCCTACACCCCTTTTAGCCAGGCTATAAAACACCACAATGCCATCAACCCTATGATGCTCGGTATGGTTGATATATTGTCCTGATCTCCAGCCTTGAATTTTCAAAACTGCCCGCATGAGCACCGCCATCGACCGAGCCTCCCTCAAGTTTAAGCAAAGCCTGGCCGTAGCCCTTTGGGCGGTGGGCATCATCTGGGCCATCCACCTGCTGCAGTTGCTCACCGGCCAGGACTGGGGCACTTGGGGCATCTACCCGCGCCGGGAGTTCGGCCTCAAAGGGGTGGTCTTCGCCCCCTTGCTCCACTCCGGCTGGAAGCACCTCCTGGCCAATACGCCCCCGCTGTTCGTCCTATCGGGGCTGTTGTTCTTCTTTTACCGGCGTGTAGCTGTGGCCAGCCTGAGCGCCATCTACTTGCTCACCGGGCTGGCGGTATGGGTGTTCGCCCGTGCCAATGCGTTCCACATCGGCGCCAGCGGCGTCATCTACGGGCTGGTCGCTTTCGTGTTCTGGTCGGGCATCTTCCGGCGCAACATCCGCTCCATTGTGCTGTCGCTCATCGTCGTGGTGTACTACGGCGGCATGTTCGCGGGGGTGCTCCCGTCAGATGAGCGGGTCTCTTGGGAAAGCCACCTGGCCGGTGCCCTCGTGGGCATTTTTGTGGCCTTCTGGTTCAAAAACAAGCAGGAGCCCGAAGACCGGCGCAAAAAATGGAGCTGGGAGGATGCACCTGAAGAGCCGGGCAGCTATTTTTTGGAAAGGGACGCTTTCCAAAAGACCAAAGCAGAGCGGGAAGCTGAAAAACGCGAAGGCGGGGGCTGGCATTCTACCGGGGTGTGGTAAGGGCAAAAAGGAGCGCCCGGCGTAGCAATGCACACTACAGTTTGCCGGGCGCAGCTTACACACTAACTTTTTCTGTACAAGCTCACGAGCAAGGCAGGTCTTAAGCTTTCTGGGCAATAGGCTGGCATTGGCCTAGCGCTGCGCAGGGGTGGCCGAAGGCCAGACCCGACGCCTGTAGGGCGAGGGGCCGAGCGGACAGCGAGCCCCGCAGCATAGCGGCACCTGCCTGCTGGCCCCCTCCTTGCGGCAGGGGCAGGCCCCTGCCGCGAAGCAGTCTGGTCAGGCAAAAACAAAAACGACAATCTGGTTTGGGCCCGGGCCGCCTCAGTCGTTTTCGGCTCCAGCCTGAATCCAAATTTCCAGCTGCCGAAGCTCACAAGCTGAAAGGCCTGTGCCTGCCGGGGGCATAGGGGCATAGCCCGAGAGGCGAGCTGCTGCACCCCACAATTGGCCATTATCTACTTGCTCCTTTATCCGTTCATAGCTGTCTAGCCTTATGCCCCCGCTTGGGCTCCCGCCCTGATGGCAGCCTTGGCATTGCGATTGTATGAGCGGGACTATATTGGCACTGAACCGGACGGCAGAGGTATCACAGGCTGCCTCGCAGTACAAGTCTTGTGCCCCCTGCTCTATCCATTTGAGCAATAAGGCTTTTTCTTCAGCCGATAAAGGTGCCCGGGGGGCTGGCGGCATACGGTCTTCCGGGTCGCTATCAAATAGCACCTCATAGATTTCACTTTCTGTGGGGTTGTTCAACCGGATTTCCCCAGTGCTGCGCACATAGTCATAGCTCGTAAGGATCACCCCGTCTCGGCGGGAAGCCACATCGTGGCAGCCCGACATGGCGCAATTGGATACCAGTATGGGCAACAATTGCTGCTCAAAGTATACAGAGTCAGGGTCGCAAACAGGGCCTTCCCCTACTGTGGGGGTAGTGCCCCCTGTGCCATCAGGGCTGTTGCCGTTTCCGACAGTGATGGGCTCGCGTTGGCAGCTGAGAAGGGAAAACAGGGCCAGCGCCGTACTTGCGAGCAGTTTAAATCGTTTTTTCATCATACTTTTAATTTTATCTTGGCAGGCGAGCTGCCCCAATTGGATAATGTGGGGGGTCAAAAAGGGCGTTTGGGCTTGTGCACCTGGAATACCCTCGACAAGTTGAAGCCGAACTGTAGGTCGCCTTGCAGCCAAGATCCATTGGGCTCGGCAATAAAAGCACGCTCGTTCATACCGCTGGTATTTGAAAAGTGCAATTGGAAAACATGCCCTCCGGTCTCGATGTCCACACCGATAGAGAGCGGATTGTAGGCCCAGCTGTTTGGAAAGCGGTTTAGGGCATGCGAATAATCAGCGACCAGGGCCAGCCTCTTGGTTATCTTAAACCGCCCTCCCACACCAAGCGCGAGCAGTTGGTTGGGCTGTAGCCGGTTTTCTACTAAATTGCGGTGCACCAGTGTGGGGGCCAATTGGAGCGTAAGGCGCTCGCTGAATTTCCGCCCGATGATCACCTGATGGTAATAAGCCATCCTGCGGGCCGCAGTGGGCTCTACCTCCGCTTGAGCAAATGGGTTTTCGAGCCCATTGTACGTCACTCCGCTCACGCCGATCAGCGCAAAAGGGAACGGGCGGCTGCCCGCTTTCTGGGATAGGATACGCCACTTTACAAAGCCGTCCAGCTCCTTGAGATAGGTAGACCGGCCCACACCTACCGTCAGGTTGGGCGTGAGGCCGTAGTCAAACCCCATGCGCATAGCAGCCTGGTCGAGCCCAAAAAACTGCTGATACCCTTGATTGATGCGCCCAAAACGGTGCAATATCCGGAAATCCAACACGCCAGCTCCTATCATTTCCATACTATGGGCATTGATGGCCCGGCTGCCCTTGAACGCGTTGGTCACCACCTCCGTTACAGGCTCTTCCTCTATCAACTCTAGCAGGCTTTCTTCCTGTGCAGCTGCGGTGCGCGCGAGAAGCATGCCCGTGAGGATAATCCATAAGTATTTCATCGGTCTACTTTTTAAATGGGTCCAAATCTCCTTGGATGGCTATAGCAACCACCTCCGCTACCTTGCTGCCTACTACACTGGGGATGCGTATGCCATAGTCGGCCAGCGCAAGCTCAATGTCAGACTCCAGCCCTATCTGCTGGCCTTGCGCTCTGGAACGCAGTAGCCCTTTGGCCACTACTTCCTTCGAAACGCCGTGTAGGGCCATCACCCCTTTGACGGTCACCGGCCATTCGCCTCCTTTTTCCAGTGCTTTCCGCTCAGGCAGGTTCAGCACCTTCCCTTTGAAGTGTGCTTTGGGGTATAGGGAGCTCTCCACGTAGTTCTCATTAAAGTGCTCCTGCATCAGCGCGTTTTTAAATTGAAACCCTTTCATCAATACAGCCCATTCCATCTGCCCGCTCCCCAGGTCAAGCACACAGAGGGCCTGCCGGTTTATGGCTTTGATCTCTTCTACATCGTCCATTGCCCCTTCCGCATCGAAGGCGACTGTGCCTGCGCGGGTGAAGAAACGCTCTTGGGTATGCCCGGTACTATGGGAAGCGCACAGCAACAGCACCCCCATCAGGCAGCTAAATATCTGGTACATACTATTCTTATTTTGGGGAGGCCTTCCCCTTGGTTTTACAAAACTCCTGCATGGCCCCTTTGGCTATGCCAGTGGCAGAGCAGGTTTTAATTGTTCGGCGCGCCATCTGCCACCCATTGGCGGATGAGGGCTATCTCGCAGGCAGAGAGCTGCCCGCCATTGTCTGGCATAGGGGGATAACCCTGCTCGTGGGCTACTGTGCCGGCCAAGCTGCCATTGTCTGCAATGGTTTTCATGCCAGTGTAGGTTGAGGTGACAACACCCGCTGAGGGCGCACCTGTACTGTGGCAGCCATTGCACCAGCTCGCCATGATCGGCTGTATGTCTTGGGCGAAGGAGACTGCGGCGGTGCTGCAGTCTGCAGGCTCGCAGGTGGTGTTCCGTGCCCCTTCCTCTATCCAAAGTGCGATCGTCTGTATGTCTGTAGCAGAGAGCATGCGGTTTGGGGCAGGGGGCATACGCTCTTCCCCCAATGGCTCGAGCAATACGTTGTACACCTCGCTTGCGCGGAAATCGCCAGGTACAATCCCTTTGCGGACAATCTGCTCGTAAGCGGTCAGGTCATAACCTTCCTCTCGGTCTATGCTGTTGTGGCAGCCGCTCTGCGTACAGTTCGATACAAAAATTGGGAGCACTTCAGACTCAAAACAGACCCCAGATACCGGCTGTAGGTATTCAGCACTGCAACCGCATAGCACCGCTGTGCATAAGATGCTGTAAAACATTTTTTTTATCATGACTAAGCGCGTTTTTGATTCCTGTAGTGCAAAGGTGGGGCCGCAGCACAGTATATACAATTACGATTTTATCGCTTTGTCAAGGCAGGAAAAAGCAAAAAAACCAATAATAAAGGCTTTTATCCCATGTAAATAGCTGATTTGTCAATCAAGAATATTTCTATATAGATACATATATTGTATGAAATGGGCACTCAGAGGGGATAGCTGGCTGCTAGGGCCAACCGAATGGCACCTTCATCCCCGCACTCCACGTAATCCAGTACAGGCACAAGCCATATTGATGTTTTGGGGCCTGCCCCTGCCTGAGGGCAGGAGCCGCTACGTTCCGGGGCTCGCTGCCCGCTCGGCCCTATCGGGCTTGCACACCCCTACACATCGCTAGGCCGATGCCAGCCTTCAAGCCAGGCGGCATTCAGCGTGCAAAGCATTAGGGCCACCCCAGAAAAGCCCGGGAGCAAAGCCAATGCTTGCTCCCGGGCTAGCTGCCCCCATAAGGCGGCCAGAGGGCTGCAGCATTAGCAGCCGTCCCAGGGGCCTTCCTTGCTGACATGGAAAAATTGATGCCCCGCCAGCTGATAGAGCCCGCCGCCTCCGCCGACCCACAAGCGCCCCTGCTGGTCTTCGAATATGGTTTGTACTGCGCGGACCTCCAGCCCATGCTCTGGGCCATACTGAATGTAATGCTTGCCGTCGAAACGGAAAAGCCCTTGCCCTTCCACGCCGAACCACACTTCGCCATCCCGGCCAGCTAAAGTGGCCCAGACTTCCTTGCCCCCGAAATCGGCCTGCTCTGCATAATTCGTAAAATGCTGCCCATCGAAAGCGCTGAGCCCCCCGAACATGGTCCCCAGCCAAAGCCGGCCCTCCTTGTCGAAGGAAAGGCTCGTCACGCCTTCGTCCGGCAGGCCGTCCGATTTGGTGAAGCGGGCATACTCCGCACCATCGTAACGGAACAGCCCCGCATCCTGAGTGCCAAACCACAGGCTGCCATCGGGCCCTTCGGCTATGCTCCAAACGGTACGGCCCTCCATGCCAGGCGCAGCCACAGCGGTAAAGCCATTGCCCTCCCAACGGGCCAGCCCTTGCTCTGTGCCTGCCCAGATATTGCCCCTGCTGTCCTCAAAGACGCTCCATGCCCAGCTGTGAGGCAGGCCGTCAGCTTTGTCAAAATTCAACCAGGCCCGCCCGTCGTAACGGGAAATGCCCCCGTTGGTCGCCAGCCAGATGTGCCCGTTCCGGCTTTCCACGATGCTCGTCACTACGGGGCCGCCCAGGCCTTCGTCTACGCTGAAGTACTGAAGGGCCTCCCCGTCGTAGCGCGCCACGCCATATTTATTGGTAGCAAACCAGTGGTGCCCCTTTGAGTCCTGATATACCCGGCGGACATACTCCCCAATCTGGCTATCCTTTTCGCGGGGGAGGGGCGCCTGCATCTGAAATACATGCAACAGATCGTTGTTGGGCAGGCAGGCGCCCCCATTTTGCTCCCCTTTCACCGGGTAGGGCAATGCTTCCTGTCCGGTGCAGCCCGGTGGCAGCAGGAGGGCAAGCGCCAGGCAAAGGGCCATCAAAAGCGGCCGCTGTACACGGCTGTACTGCTTCTCCGCTGTGCCGATTTCTTTCCTCATGTTTTTTTTAGGTAGTCGTTCCATAATCTTTAGGTTAATGTTTTCACAAAACTACCCGCAAGGGCCAGGGCAGGCACGAATTCCGTGTAAATTAGTGTAAACGAAACTGTAAAACTATCTGAATGTGTGCTATTTACAACCTTTTGCCCTGAGCCGGTTTTCTGCCCGGGCCGCCTTCATCGCCAGCCTGATTGCCCTTTCAGCCCACAGCTTTGCGCTGTACGCCCAAGCTGCGGGGCCCGTGCAAACATCGATCGCATTGCGCATGGTGGGCCATGAGCTGCTGCTGAGCACGGGGGACAGCACCTCCCGCGTTATGCCCGTGGTGCAAGAGGAGCCACAGCGCTACCGTTTATCCTTTGCGGCCCCCTTTGCTTTCGAGCCCGGGAGGCTTGCGGCAGTGGTGGAGGCATCTGCACAAAAGGCCGGGCTCACAGGGCCTTACTTGGTGGAGGTAGCCGTGTGCGGGGAGCAGGAAGCCGTCTACGGTTTCAAGGTTGGGCAATCGGAAGCTTCAGATATCATCCCCTGCCAAGACCGCCTGTTGCCAGAAGATTGCTACGCCCTGCTATTTACCTTTCCGGAAACGGGCTACTCCACTGCAGCGGTGAAGGGTGCGAGCACAGCCGGCAACTTCGCCAAAGCCCTGCTGCCCCTTGCCCTAGCGCTGATGGGGTGGCTGTACTGGCGCGGGCGGCCCATTAAGGGCTTGTTTGGATTTCGCACTTCGGGCGGGGTCCGCTCCAAAAGCGAAACCTCAGCAAGGTCTAGCCTTACTGCAGGAACTGCTGCTGCCGAGCCCAATCTGGGCAATTTCCATTTTGACCCTGAGCAGCTGCTGCTAGCCTTCAACGGGCAGCGCACGGAGCTGACCGGCAAAGAAGCCGCGCTACTGCAAGTGTTGCACGCCTCTCCCAATCAGACTCTGGAACGGGATGTGCTGCTGCAGGCCGTGTGGGGGGACGAAGGCGGTTATGTAGGCCGCACCCTGGACGTTTTCATCTCTCGCCTCCGCAAAAAACTGTCTGCCGACCCTGAGGTGAAGATTGTCAATATCAGGGGCGTAGGCTACCGGCTGCAGGCTCCGGCTGTACCGCCCACAGGTTTTCCGGGCTCTGCTCCTGATTGACACTGCCTCTTGTTTTCTACTTAGGTTTTCCAAAAGCGGGGGGCGGCATTTTGCCATGTGCGCTGGGAGTTGCCACGCCCAGGCTTAGCTTCAGGATGGCGCCGGACTAGCGCTGCGGAGGGGTGTAAGCCCGGTAGGGCCGAGCGGTCAGCGAGCCCCGCAGCATAGCGACCCCTGCCCTCAGGCAGGGGTAGGCCCCTTCTAACGGCAAGTGGGAGATAGGTGCACTTAGTGCTTTATGTGGCTGGCGCGAATGCCGGGCTCGGATGGGCAAGGCGGTTGGTTGTCTATGGCTGTTGCCAAATTTTGTCAGGGGATTTTTTGTGCAGGTGGAATCAAAGGTGTATTTTGACAATGTTTAAGCGATGACGTACGGTCTGTCCATCGTAGGGGTCTGTTTTGGGAAAAGCCTCTGCGACTTATGGTCGGCGAAGCCGTTCAGGCAATTGGCACCTTTGCTCTAGGCACATCCGATGGGGGGCTTGATTTTTAGTTTTATATGTTTTATATTGCGTTTATTTAAAATCAATTGTGTTTTTTGTGGAAACAGCGGCTTCTCCGGCTATCACCTTAAAATGCGTTGAACACCGCGGATCGCAGCGGTTGGCGGTCAGTTTTGCCTATGATCAAGCGTATATTGACCGTATCAAGCAGGTGCCGGGGCGCAGGTGGAGCGAGACTATGAGGTGTTGGCATATTCCGGTAGAGGAGCAGGCGCTTCAAGTATTTCGGGCGGCATTTCCATTTGTGGCTTTACCTCCTATAGGCGAATTCCGCACCGGGTTCACTCCCGATCAACCCGATAAGGCGGACGTACAAATTACTCCGGCGGCTGCGGGGAGCGAGCAAGCGCATAAGGCCGGCATATCAAGCCAAAAAGGCATTGAGTCTATCGAGCTAATAGGAGGACGTTTCGCGATACGGATGCGCTACACTAAAGAAGGGGTAGCATTCATGAAGTCATTGGTCCGCTCGTTTTGGCAGGAGGAAGATAAGGTATGGGTTTGCCAATTTTCGGAAGCCAATCTGAAGGATTTGCAGGCTTATTGTTCTTATTGGAGCGAGGAAGAATACGCTAAACTGGCAGAGCTGTTGGAAGTGCGTAATGCTAAGGAGTCGCAGAAGACGATGGCCGTTTGGCCCTTGAAGGGCAATCAGGAATGGCTGCGGGTATGGATACCCAATCACACGAGCGAGGCGATTGCCAGGATCAAACGCGTATCGGGCAGGCGCTATTCCCGCGCTAACGGTTGCTGGCTGATCCCTAACAATCAGCAGTTATTGGAGGGGCTGTCTGAAGAGATGCGGGCGATTGGCGTGGAGGTAGAGGTGCGCGGCAAGGTGCTCAATGTGCCGCTGAAGCGGAAAAGCTGGCCGGAGCGGCAATCTCACTTGCTAGACAAGCTAGACGGCCCGATGGCAGCGCTGGTCAAGGAGTACACGGATTTTCTGATTGGCATGCGCTACAGCTGGCAGACGGTAAAGACTTACACTTCGTTTTTCCGGCGGTTTGCAGAGGTTTTCGGGGTAGCGGAATTGCCTAATTTGGAGTATGCCAGCATTCAGGGTTACTTTAATGAGTTGGCAAAGGAAGACATCTCCTTGTCCACCTTGAATCAGTACATCAACGCGGTAAAGTTTTACTATGAGCGGGTGCTGAACCGGCCGCGCAAGGTATACGCGGTTAATCGTCCGAGGAAGCAGGACCGGCTGCCTAAGGTATTATCGAAAGGCGAGGTGAAGCGGATATTCAAGCAGCTCCACAATTTGAAGCACCGTTTGATGGTGTATTTTGCCTACAGCAGTGGATTACGGCTGAGCGAGGTTTGCTATTTAAAGCCAGAAGATGTAGATTTAGATCGCCTTCAGGTATTCATCAATAACTCTAAGGGCGGCAAGGACCGTGTGGTGCATTTGGGCGAGGAGATGATATGTCTGTTTGCGGAGTATATTCAGAAATACAAGCCTAAGGAATGGCTATTCGAAGGGCAGCAGGGCGGGGAGCCCTACTCCCCGCGCAGTTTGCAGGCAGTCTTCCGCCGTGCCAAGGAAAAAGCGGGCATCGACAAGCAGGCTACGTTTCATACTTTGCGGCATTCGTACGCGACGCACTTGCTAGAGACGGGTACAGATGTACGTTTGATTCAGGAGCTATTGGGGCATTCGGACATCAAGACGACTTTGCTTTACACGCATGTGAGCAAGCGGTCGTTGATGTCGGTGCGCAGCCCATTGGACAGTTTGTTTGATGGGGATGAGGAGGTTGAAAAGAGCAACAAATCCTCTCAATAGTTCGTATATAAAAGAGTTACCACACATACTGAAAAACCAACCGCACAGCCAAGCACATTTGGTTTTTTTGCCGAAACACAAGCCTATTCTAAAAAACCCAAAAGAGCTTGTCTTTTTCCAACGCTGCAATTTGGATAGTTCAAATAAAAAGTCTAATTTTGTTGCTTATAGTCAACAAGTAAAATACAGAATGAATAAAAGCATTATAAATGACCTTCTTACATCTCACGAGATAAACCTCATTGAGAAACATCTCATTTATGCTTTTATCGATAATAATAATTTAGAGACTTCAAAAAGCCCTATTATTTCAAACATTTTAGCCGATTTTAGCGTTGACCCAAAAATATATTTACTTGTTTCAACTCTCGAAATTAAGGACTTAAAACTATTAGAAAATTATCTTGAACTTTTAATCCCTAAAAATGACCGAAAAGTTAATGGTGCTTTTTTTACACCTACTTACGTTGTAGACTTTATTATTAAAGAAGTAGCTCCAAAAAACAATGACAAATGTTTAGACCCTAGTTGTGGTTGTGGCGCATTTTTAATTGGATTGGTGGAATATTACCAAAAGACTTTTAATAAAAGTGTTAAGAAAATCATCAAGGAAAACATTTATGGTTCTGACATTTTGGATTACAATGTGAAACGCTCAAAAATAATTTTATCACTTTTTGGATTATTGAACAATGAAATCATTGAAGAGTCTGACTTCAATATTTACAATCAAGATAGTTTAAAAGCTAATTGGAATAATAAATTTGAAATAGTAGTAGGCAACCCTCCTTACGTAAAATTTCAAGATTTGAGTGACGATAATAGGCTCTATTTAATTAATAATTGGAAAAGTATAGATAACGGAACATTTAATCTATATTTTGCATTCTTCGAGTTAGGACATAAATTATTGACTACAAACGGAAAGTTAGGCTATATCACACCAAATAATTATTTCACTTCTTTGGCAGGATTATCACTTCGTCAATATTTTTTACATAATAAATGTGTTACAAGAATTGTAGATTTTAGACATAAAAAAGTCTTTGACGCTCAAACATACACAGCTATAACTTTTCTTGATAATAAGAAAAATGAATCAATTTTGTTTGATAAAATTAAAGACGAACAGACTTGTTCAAACTTCTTAATTTCAGCTAATGGTTCTCCAAATTATTTAAAAAATCTTAACGTAAATAAATGGCGTTTATTAAAAACACAGGAGCAAGAAAATATTAGAATCATAGAAACCATTGGAACACCTATTAAGCAATTATTTAATATAGCTGTTGGTATTGCAACATTAAAAGACGAGGTGTTTTTTATAGATTCTGCAAACGAAAAAAATGGTTATCTTACTAAAACTACAGAAAACGGTACTTTTAAAATTGAAAAGGAAATAACTCGTCCTGTTTATAAAATTTCACAATTTAAAACACAGAAAGACATTGAAAATAATACTTTAAGAATTATAACTCCCTACCATACTAATAATAAAAGTGCAGTACCAATTCTTGAAGATGAGTTCATTTCAAAATATCCTAAATGCTACGAATACCTACTCTCAGAAAAGGAGAAGTTAGAAAGTCGTGGGAAAGGAAAAGAAGTGTTTACTCCTTTCTATTCTTGGGGTAGAACCCAAGGAATTACAAGGTTTGGAAAAAAAATATTAAACCCTACATTTAGTAAGCATCCAAGATTTTTATTTGTTCCAGAAGAAGATGCGTATTACACTAATGGATATGGGATATATTTTGACAGAGATAACTCAAACACTGTTTCGCTGTTTGAAGATGCTACTCACCCAATGTCAAAAGAAGAAAATATTTTGGTCGTTCAGAAAATCTTGAATTCAATTTTAATGGATTATTATGTAAGTAACACAAGTGTTTCTATTCAAGGCGGCTTCCCTTGTTATCAAAAGAATTTCATTGAAAAATTCACAATTCCTATTTTCACACAAGAAGAAATCAATACACTTAAAAGTCTAAATGATAAATTAGAAATTGACGAATTTTTAATTGAGAAATATCAAGTCAAAATTCAACTCCCAAACCTCGTTTCGTAGTTTGATAAAATATTGTTAGTAAAAGTTTCCCAAGACAATTCATCAATACTAGCAGTAGAACTTTCGTCTAATAGCCCGTCATTTATTAATTCTTGATTTGTACTATAAATTTTAGCCGGTGATTGTTCAAAATCAACAAGTAATAAACAAACTCTTTCGTATTTGTAATCTTCACGAGTATAATCTAAACGTCCATTAATTGCTTGAAAGGACTTTATATACTTTTCGACAGCACCTACTTTATCAATAAATTGAACTACATTATTATCCATAACTGCGGCATCATATTCTTTCACAGGAATCATATAGACTTCTCCTAATACCATTTTAGGGCATCTAACGTGTAGGTTTTGTGCTTCTGCAATAGTTCTTTCGTAAAGCGTATCAAAATTTTTAGCAAGTGAACTCATTTGACTACGAATATTTACAGAAATTGTACGTTCTGTATAATCTTTGCCATAATAATCAGTTGCTTCTCTTAAAATTCCTTCGGTCATTATTTCAGAATCGGGAATATAACCTTCAGGAGAAACGCAAACATCTTGATGCTTTTGTTTAATAAATCCAGCTAACTTTAGTTCAGGTTTTGAAGCACCAAGTGGAGGATGAATTCTATCAGGAGATATTCCTTTTCTAATAAAATCAGCTTTAACAGCTTCGTGTATAAAGTTGATTGGTCGAGAAGACCTAATCATTGCTTCTTTTGCTTTAATTCCACCTTCAATAATTGAAGTTTCGATTAGTTCTTTAAATCCATCAACTGCTTGTTGAATCGTTATCAAATTTGTCATTTCCAAAAAATTCTTTTAGTGATACTCCAAGTGCAACAGCGATTTTTTCAATATTGACAATTGAAATATTTCTTTGACCATTTTCAACACTCGCAATGTAGCTTCTATCTAAATCGGACGCATATGCTAAATCCTTTTGAGACATCTGCTTGACTTCTCTTAATTCTTTGATACGATTTCCTATTTTAGATTTTATTTCCACGAATGCAAAGTTGAGGATTTGTTGACTATAAATCAAAGACTATAAGTAACACTCTGAATAAAATCCAACGCTAAAAGCCATACACATTTGCAATTCGCAACAGCCGAAGCGAAAACCAAAAATTGCAAAAGAGTATGTCTTCGCCTAGGCTGACTCACAGACAGGACAAAAAAAGTACGTGTGGTAACAATGTGTATAAGCAATAGCGGGGAAAGTGCTAAATCAAAATTCATTACATTTAACTATATTTGTGCTTAACTGAACAGTAAGTGCATAAAATCCGCTACTGCTCATACACTAGACCGTTAGGTGCAACAATTTCAACACTTCTTCGTATCATAGTTGTATAACTTTTTAAGTCTGATTGTCTATGATATTTGAGTTACATTGCATTGATTCAAGAGATCGAACGCGCTTCAATACAGTTGAAAATTTATTGTATAGGTTATATGGATTAGGCAAACTTTGGAAAAAACCGAGAATAATTGAACAAGCTGGTACAATCACAGATGAAGAGTATGGTTTAATATTAAGAGCAAAGAAAATAGAAGCAGATGAGGAAACTGTAAAATCGAGCTATGGTTTGATAGTAGAAGGCGAATACGATTCGCTACAAAAATTCAGGTTAGATTTAGTTAAGTCATTAAAAGAAGAAAAGTTTGACTATATCTATATATTAAATGATGAAGTATCACATTTCATAGCATCAGAGCTATATCCAAAGTTGAATGAACTTGAAAACTTATTGAGGAAATATCTAGTATTATATTCAACCACGAAACTTGGACCTGAGTGGTGGAAAATGATGGCAGACAGTGATGTGGAAAAAAAAGTAAACCTCAGAGTGAATAACGAAAAGGATTTCTCAAAAAAGATTAAAATAGAGGGCAAAGAAGAGAGGCTTATTGAAAATCAAGCATTTCTAATTGATTTTGATGACTTAGGTAGCATGATTTATAAAAAGTCAGCTGGGTATTTAACTAAAGATGATATTGTTAATCAGGTCAACAATTTAACAACATTAGAGGATCTAGATAATTTTAAGAAAGATTTAAGGACTAATATAAAGAAATACTTTGTTGAATTTGAAGAAATTCAATTTCAAAAGAAATGGGAGTTTTTAAAAGCGATTAGAAATAAGATTGCACACAATAATTTATTTTCAGATGAGGATTTTACTCAGGGAAAAGAAGTAATTAGTGAGTTAGTGGATTTTTTGAGAGAGGCTTGTACCGATATTAGTGATTTAAAAATAAATGAAGACGAAATCGAACTGATTAAAGAAAGAATAGTTCAAACTAGTGAAAATTATACAAGTATCACGTTGAGTCAGCTAGCCGAAGAATTAGAGAAGACTAGAAGATGGGCAGAGAAAAATGATATCACCTATATTGGTTTGAAGAACTTTGCAACAAATATCTTAGGGCAAAAAGGCTATGATATTTCAAATACTTATGAGATATTAAATGGTTTGTCAGAGACAGGAGAGTTTATTAAAATATATGATCACAAAGATGAAAAAACAGGTTATTTAGTTAAAGCAATTGAAATATTAAAACCATTAGATAAATTAGTTAAATAGAATGCACCTAACAATGGCTACATGCCATGCCGGTAAAAATCTTCGAGAGGAAAATAGAGATGGAGAAACCCGCGCAGGCAGCAAAAGCCAAGCTGCGCCAATTTGGTCTTTTGCTGCCTGCGCTAGCATTTTTGAAACGGAACGAAAATGGTAAATTTAGAGTCCGGCACGTCACGTAGCCGGGCCGTTCTGCGCGATTATTGAATATTGAAAAATTATAATCTCTAGTTAAATTGAATAGTACATTTGGTAAAACATGAAAATGGATAACAAAAAATCAGAAATGAACTTCCCCAAATTTTTTTCTAAGCTTTTTAAACCGGAAACATTATACGAGTACTTTGGATTGGGGCTGATTGGACTTTGCATAAACTATTTGAACCAATCATTATCTTGGAGCTTCGAGAGTTTTGAAAGTGCAATTGTGAAGTTCACTATTTTTTCTTTAGCCTTTTTGTTTATATTATTCCTCTTTGCTAGAGGACTATTTAACAAGATTAAATCTTTACCTCCTTTCAAATTTAAGCGAAAAAAATGGCTGATTACTTTAGGAGAGGTTAATATTAAGTATCTAATAAGATATATTTTTTATATTTCTCTTTTTGTTTTATTCTCTACTCTTTTGTTAAGAGCTTCGTTTGACTTTTTCAACCGCTTAAATCTTAAAGCAATGGTTGATACCAGAAGTGAAAAGGAATATCCTCAAAGAGTATTAAATAGTAATCAAGACAAAGGAGGTAAATGGGCAGTTATCAATCTCATGAAATTAGATAATTTAGATGATGAATCGTTAGCTTTTGCTAATAACTTTCAAAATGATATTGAGATGGAAGTTCGAAAAATGAAACTTCCAATAAAGCCACTAGAAATATCACCAAAGGATTTAAATTTAGATTCTCTAAAAAAAGAATATGAAGGAGTTTACTTAATAAAAGGAACATATCATCAAAACAGTGCGGATGTTTATGTCGAAAGCTACTTAGATAATTCTTTTCTTTCTTCATTATTCAGTAAGTTAGATGAGCAAACTGCACATAAAATGGATAGTGTACTAAAGCTTACTAATATTGAAAAGTATAAAACTCTTGATTATCCTCCTATTACTCACGATTCTGACGATATGATAGTAGATAGTTACAATTTAAAATTAGGAGTACCAAACGAAATAAAATATTTAATTTATAGTACAATAGGTGACTATATAGTTAAGGATATTGCAAAAAAGACTAATAACAACAGTAAAGAGCTGATAGTGTCTAAAGCCAAATTTGGAGTTGATTTACTTCAGTTAGCCAAATTTAGAATACCCTATGAATTAAATTACTGGGGCTTTTCTCCTAAAGTGAGGTCAAATATAAACTTAGAAAAATTATATCGGAACCAAAGTAGTTTGTATTCATACTTGGCTAATAATGAGCTAGATGAATACATCGATAA
>NZ_VOOR01000031.1 GCF_007993045.1 Phaeodactylibacter luteus | reverse complement strand
CCTTGCTATACTTACCTTTAGTATATCAAAGTTAGTAAATAGTGTATTTAATGTATCAGCGAATGATAGCCTTTTCCTTGGTCTTGCCCTAGGAGGTGGAGGGTACTTGTTGCTTCATGTAGTATCCGGTTCCTCCCTCTATTTTCTATTGAAAACTTATTGGAAACAATCTAAATTTAGTTGAATTGCATCAAGTAATGAGAATGGGGGGACATGTGTTTTGCTAACATTTTGCCTCCTCACCCTCCAATCCATCCTCCCCAGCGCGCTGAATGGCTTTGCTCCCGGGCTGAACTTCAAGATAGGGAGGCTGGTAGATGACGTGATCAGCGCCATTACTTGGAAAAACCCTTTGCCTGATGGGCTGAGCTGAATACCGAGGGGATAGCGGTTTTGGTTTGTGGCTATGGCTAAACGTTCTAAACAGTCGAAAATGAAAAAGAATGGGCTTCCGATATTTGTTTTTTTTGTTTTGTTGATCCCCTTTTTGCTGAAGCACAAAAGCAGCAGCTTTGAGATTTATCCTTCTATTGTTATGCCTGTAGGAGCAAGTTTGATGGATTTAAGGGATTCTATTTCATATATAACAGATGAGCTTTACGGCGAGAAAGAGGGTAAGGTTCAGCGGATAGATGTATGTTTATTTTTGGCACCAATCCCTAGGTGGTATTTTCCTGCGATCATTAAGAGCTCTTTTGGTCTTGAGCCGGTTGAAAAAGTGTATAGCGTTCAAGGTTTTCCATTTTCGATGAGGAATTACAATAGATTTAGCGAGGAAGAGCTGACTAAGACTAAAAAGATGTACCGTAGCAGATTAAAAGCTATGGGATTTAATGATTCGTATTTTCTTTACCGCCGGTACGCAGTAAAGATAGAAGGGGATAGTATCAAAGCTAAGAAAATATACGAAAATGCCTATTGCCTCTGATAACATTGGAAAGAGAGTAGTCGCTAATGCCGCAGTATCATTATCCTCTCCCTTTAGGGTGTTCTTTGGATTACTGCTTATTGTGATGGCAAAAGACTATTCGTTCTTAGGGGAATTGCCATCTACCTTGTTTAGGCCTCACTTGTTCATATTGTCCAATTTGCTGGATGCCTGGCCATCAGCTGCTTTTTTCAAGGGGAGCTTTTATTTGAAGATTCTTTTGGGCCTATTTGTAGTTTTGGGGGTACACACACGTTTTGCACTTTTGGGAGTGGGAGTGGTAGGCATTCTTCAGAATACCTTCATCTATAGTTTTGGCAAGATAGACCACAGCATATTGTTTGATCTGTTGCCTTTTGTTTTGTTTTTTTCGAATTTGGGTAGTCAGCATGCAGTTTTGCCGGATAAAAAATGGCACTTCGAAAAAGAGGCAGTAGGTGCATTTGCATTTATAGTTGTATATGGTTTCTTTACTGCAGGTATTGGGAAAGCATTGGTCTGGCTAGATTTTGATTTACACACGTCAGGTTTTTTATCTTGGTTTTTGAGCGGCTATTACTCTCTTGGGCGGGATGAGCTTTTGGCAGAATGGGTGTTGAAGTTCCCTCCATTAATATTGGAAATAATGGATTATGCTGCCGTTTTTTTTGAGCTTTCAGGGGTGTTTTTTCTTTTCTGGAGCCGAAAAATGTGGTTTTTTTATCTGACGCTTATCTGTGTTTTTCATTTTATGAATGCTTTATTTTTGAATATTGGATTTGCTATCCATATTCCAGTAGTAGGTATATGGCTCTTTATACCATATTTTGAAAAATTCAAGTGGTTGGTTATTACTATCCCTTTATTCTTTTTACTGGACAATATCCTTTTTGTTGCTCTCTCCTGGCTCTTGATGAGTATTTTGGGGGTCATAAGTGTGAAAAATGAATGCTGAGCTGGAAACAACCCTACTTTTCTTTTCACTGTCTAGGCTTGGAATACTATGCTAGTCTCCATCATCATACCTGCTTATAATGTTGAGGCCTACGTCGGGGAGGCGCTCGATTCTGCGCTCGCACAAACCTACCGGCCTATTGAGATCATCGCAGTTGACAACAACTCTACCGATGGTACGCTCGGGGTGTTGCAGCAATATCAAATGCTGCACCCCAAGCTGATAACCGTGCTGCAGGAGCCTAAACAGGGCGCCCCCGCTGCCCGTAACCTTGGGCTCAAGCATGCCAAAGGGGAATGGCTGCAGTTTCTTGATGCAGACGATATTTTGTTGCCGGAGAAGATTGAGCGGCAGGTGGGGTTGGTTAGTTTTTTTTTCGAAAACGAGAATCGGCTTTTGGCCATTGTCACTGGAGCATATTTATTTGAAAAGATAAATGGGCAAAGAGTAAAATACAACTCATCAGAAAGGATTTGGAGGGGTTTAATATCTGGTAGTGCTGGGATTACTTCTGCAAATTTATTTAAAAAAGAATCAGTTTCCTTGGCTGGTCAATGGGATGAAAGCCTTTGCAGTAGTCAAGAATACAATCTAATGTACCGGATTCTTACTATGGGATATTTAGGCTGTTCTTATAATGCTTGTTTAACCATTGTTAGACAGAGAGCCAATAGCATATCTACATCAACGCTTTTTAATACTAAGCTAGAGGCTAGTTACTTTAGACTTAGTGTATGTAAGGATTTGAAAAATCTTGATAAAGGAAAGTGGCCTGATGGGGTAGATGTTTCTTTTTTGAATCAAATGATTGTAAAACAGATTTCGGTAGTAGGGTTGTTTAATCACAGTGAGAGTTTAGCTCTTTACCGTAGTTTCTTCGGTAAAACTAAAGTTTCTTTAACCCTACCTGTTTTTAGTAGATCATTTATTATTGGTTACCAATGGTTTGGTTTTAAATTTGGGGTTCTTATGTATTCCCTTTTTTACCAGCTGCGGAGACTCCTTAAACTCGAGTTGGCTTAATGACAGCTATTTTTTTTACCCATCAAGTCAGCAAAGTGACAAATGGGCCAACCAAATTTGCCCAATATCTATTGCGGCATGCAGCAGGTTGGGCCAAACTTGAGTTGACGTTCGTTTCAGAATCTGAAGCCGGGGCTGCTGATCCCTCAATAGTCCGCCCCATCAAGGTCAGTTACCCGAAATCGTTTGAAGCATTGGGCTCCCTATTCAGGATGTACGCCTATTGGAAATATGTGAAGCGCAGTGCTGCGCATTCAGATGTAATTGTTTTCAACCATGCCCTAGATGGGGTGCTGACGGCATTGTCCGCAAGAAAGCCTGCCGTGGTCGGGATGCTGAACGATTTCAAATACCTAGATGCTGGGCTGACCTCCTTCCGGCTGCATAGGAAGTGGTTGGCCTATTTTTTTTACCGTCAGCTGGAAAAGCTTTTTGTTCGCCGTGCAGCCGCTGTCATTGTTTGCTCCCATGCATTACAAGCGCGGGCAGAAAAGGAGTATGCCTGTAGGGGCAAGGTCAAGGTCCTTTATCAGGGGGTAGATTTGTCTTTTTGGGCCTACCAAAAGCATGAGCCTATCAATTGTGCTGAGCACATTAAAGTCCTTTTCGTCAAAAGCAACCCTATAGTCGGGGGGCTGAGCAGCTTGTTCGAGGCGATCAAACAATTGCCAGGTTTTTATTTTGAGGTGACTCTAGCTGGCGCACAGCAGGAACGGTTTGGGAAAATAATTGCTCAGCACGGCAAAGCACCTAACCTAGCTGTCCAATATCTCGGCTCGCAAACACAGCAGCAGATCCGGCAGCTAATGTATACCAATGATGTTTTATGCATCCCTTCCGCTTCTGAAGGGCTTGGGGTCGCATTGATAGAAGGGCTGGCAACGGGCATTCCTGTGGTGTCAACCGATACAGGAGGGGTACCTGAAGTCCTCAATAACGGCAAATGTGGCTGGCTTGCTCCTGCCGATAATCCTTCGCTCTTGGCACAGACATTAAAGGCGTGCATCCTGAATAAAGAAGAGGCTTGCCTCAGATGCAAAGCTGGAAGGGAGCACGTGGAAGCCCATTTCAGTGCTAAAAACATGGCCATTCAATTTGAAGCCCTTCTCAATGAAACGGTATCATGACCATCCTCCTCCTCGAGCCGGCCGCCCACTACGAAGTAGCCGCCAATTTGGCGGAGGTCCTATTGCTGCGGGGGCACCGCATCTTGCTTGTCTGTCATGGGGACATCGCTACGGTACTGCCTGCCCGGGTGGCCGAGCGCCCCGAGCTGCTGCACTATACCTGGGCGGCTTACAGGTATGCCCTTAAAAGTGGCGCATGGCCTAAAACCCATCTCGTGATTTGGGCCACATTGCCCCGGAACAAAAAATGGGCAGGGCTATTGCCAGCGGAAGCCCCCGCGCTCGCAGTGGTCCACAATTGGAACACTTGGTTTAGGCCGCTGCCTAGTGTGCTGTTGTGCCTGAATGCCCAGTTTGGGGTGAGGAAGTGGGCAGGGGCATTAGGGTTCATCCTTTTCCACAGAAGGGCTATTTTGAGCAGGTTGTCTGGCTACCTTCATTTAGGGGCAGCAGGGGCTGCTGCAGTTGAAAACTCAGCCTATCTGCCTGTGCCTAGGCAGGTGGGGGCCAGCACAGCCTCGATGCTGGCAGGGCCCGTTAGGATAGTGGTGCCCGGCGCGGTCTCTTCTAATGGGAAGGACTATTCTTCGCTGCTAAGAGGCATACACTTTTTTTCCCGAGAGCATGCGGGCGTTAAAATCCACCTCTACTTTTTGGGGGTTTGCCAAGACAAGGCTTTCCAAGAAACAGCCTTGCAATACCTGGGAAGCGATGCGGAGCTGTATTTTTTTTCATCGCATGTACCCGATAAAGTGTACAACTCAATTGGAGCAAGGGCAGCTGCGCTGATACTCCCGCTCAGCCCGGTGAAAGTGTTTGGCGGGATCGCTGAATATTGGGGAGAGACGACCATCCCTGGGGGGGTGGCAGACGCCCAGCGCTGGGGCAAGCCGCTGTTGTATGCAGGTGCAGGGCGGGTGAAGCTTCCTTACGGCATTGCCTATCAGTCTGATCAAGAGCTTGCTGTATTGCTGCAGAAAGCAGTGCAAGGGTTGCTTGTGGGGGAGACGGCAGCTGCTTCCGCAAAAGAATGGGAGGTCTTTCATACCTTTATCGAAAAAGCAGCGCTGCCTGGGTGAAGGGGCTGGGAATGGGAACAGAAGAGCGGGTTTAGCCCTAACATGGCACTTAATGCACCAAGTCGAATCAAGCAAACCATCGTGGCATACATGGCAGATTTCCCCCAAGCAAGTCTTTTTCAACATCCCGAATGGCTTGACC
Source organism: Phaeodactylibacter luteus (assembly GCF_007993045.1). Taxonomy (GTDB): domain Bacteria; phylum Bacteroidota; class Bacteroidia; order Chitinophagales; family Saprospiraceae; genus Phaeodactylibacter; species Phaeodactylibacter luteus. The sequence goes on along the minus strand of NZ_VOOR01000031.1, from coordinate 68,406 downwards.
TGCTCGCGGGTCCTGGACATTGGGAGCAGGTGGTCAGCCCCGGAAGAGACGGCAGCCCTGAAGCGGTGTGGGCAGTCACTTATCGCCCCGGGAGCGGCCGGAAAATCATCCAAAAACCTCCGCTCACCCCTTGGCTTGGGCCCGTTTTCCGCTCTCCGCCTATACATGAGGGCAAACGGCTGAGCTACTTCAAGCAACACTTAGCCCACTTGCAGAGCCAGCTGCCCTCAATATGGATGTCCCGTCAGACTTTGCCCCCTGAATTCCTACAGCCTCAGCCTTTCGCCTGGCTCGGCTACGAGCTCCATGAGCGCTTCACGTATCGCCTAGATTTGAAGCAGCCGTTGCCGGTGCTTTGGGGGCAGCTTAAGCCTGCCCTGAGAGGCCGCATCCGCAAAGGGGAGGAGGCGGTTGCTATTGTCGAAGGGTGGGGGCATAAAAAGTCGGTATACCCGGCCTTCAATGCCACTTTGGCCAATAAGCGGGTCGGGCAGGCGCTAGGGGAGGATGCCTTTTTTAAAATGCTCCAGCTTTTGGAAAACCTGGGGAAAGGCCGTTTGCTGACTGCTATAGACAAGCAGGGGCAGGCGAAGGCACAGGTGTTATTGGTTGTAGAAAATGGGACAGCTTTGGCGCTGGTCATTGTCAGTGCAGGTGGGCAACCTCAGGACAGTTACACCATGCCCTGCCTGCTGTGGTCAGCTGTTCAGTTGGCCGCCCGGGAGGGCCTGAGCTGTTTCGACTTTGAGGGGAGTATGCTTCCGGGGGTTGCCCGTTTTTTCGCCGCCTTCAACGCCACACCCACCCCCTACCTAGAGCTGCGCCGCTACCGCAACCGGCTGGTAAAGGCAGGCTTTGCCCTCTTGGGCCGCTAAGCGCTCATTTAGCGGGCCTCTCAGCAGAGGGCGCAGACAGCAAATATTGGAAAAACGCGGGCGACTGTGCTTCCCAGGTATATGGCGTTATAGCAGATAGGGGGATGTGGGCAGGCGCTTCTGCTGCCCAGGCCTGGTACAGGCCCAGCAAGTGTGTTTTGAGCTGGGCAGGGTCAGCATGGCGGGCGTGGATGAAACTATGGGGCAGGGCCGTGAGGATATGCTGCAGCTCTGTATCGCCGGGGCCATTGATCAGGGCGGCCACCGGGCGCTGAGCGGCGAGGTACTCAAAAAGCTTGCCGGTCAGTATGCCACTGATGCGTGCGGTAGACCAAGTCAGCAGCAGGTTGACAGCCGCTGTGCGCTGAATATGATGGGCTTGCTCAAGGCTGACTACGCCCCCACAATCGCTATAGGGCTGCAGCCCCCATGCTTGCACCCATTGCTGCCAGGTGCCGGCGTCTTTCCCACGGTAGCGAAGGCACAGGTCTGATCCGCGTATCTGCCCGTCATTGATGAGCGATCTCAGTGCAGACAGCAGTGGGCTGGCATCTTGTTGGCCGGGGTAGAGGGAGCCGGTGTAGGCGATGGTGAACTGCTCGGGCCAGGGCTCGTCGTTGGGCGCAAGCCGGGCGTGGCTGATGCCGTTGCGCAGCACCTTTACCGGCGGGCCGAATTGGGCCAGCTCCTGCTTCAGCCCTTGCGAAACCGTGGTGAGCAGGTCTGCTTTTGCCAAAATGCTCCGGTTGGCGCGCAGCTGCAGGCTGGCCCAAAAGGTATTGGGGTTGCTGGGGTCTACATGCAGGTCTCTGAAATCGGCCGCCCAGACCAAGTGGGGGTAGCGGCGCTTGAGCAGGTGGGCAATGCAATGGTCTGCATAAGGCCGGAAAGTCGAGAACAGGTGGGTAATGCCTTGGGATTCTACCAGCTGGCAGCCTTTTTGGTAGCCTTTCCAGATGTACCAGGCACCGCCGTCACCGGCCAGGAGGTTGAAGGGGAAGCTGTTGAGCAGGCGCTGTGCCCACCTGATGCCCCGACGTTTTTTCAGCTGCCCAGAAAAATAGGGGCGGTTGTCTTTCCCCGCGCGGGCCAGCAGCCGGCGGGCATCCCAAGCGGGCACTTCATGGATGTGCGCACAGCCAGTCTCTAGGGCGGGGTCCTGAGCAAAATAGCGCCGGTTGGCGGCAGTCAGTACGCTCACATGCCCGAAGTGCTTGATGGCTTCCCGATAAAAATGCCAGGCCCGGACCGCACCCGGCACCTTTACAGGGGGGAAATTGTAGTAAATGATCAACAGCCGCTTATCCATGCCGGGCTGCTTTTGAGGCAGGGGCTTGTGCCAGTTGGGCCAGCTCAAAATAAGACTCCACAATTTGTTTTTCGTCAAAATAGGTTAGCGCACGCTGCCGGGCGGCAGCGCCCATGCGGGCAAGCTCCTGCTGCGGCAGCCGTCCGGCAGCCGCCATCTGCTTTGCCAGCGCTATGCTGTCTTGTACCGGCACAAGCCACCCGCAGCTTGGGCTGATCGCATCTTTGCAGCCAGCCGTGTCTGTGGTGATGACCGGCTTGCCCATAGCCAAGGCTTCGAGCACGGCACGGGGCATGCCTTCCCTGTAGGAGGGGAGCACAAAAACATCGCATTGCTTGAGGTAGGGCCTTACGTCGGTGGTCGAGCCGAAGTACCGCACATTTTGCAGCTCTACCTCCCGCAGCAGTTCTTCCCGTGAAACAGCAGCAGGGTTGGCGGCATCGAGCTGCCCAACAATCCAACATTCAGACTTAGGGAATAGGCGCTTCAGCTGCCGGGCGGCTTTCAGGTATTCCCGTATGCCTTTGTCATAAAGCAGCCGGCCCACAAAAAGGAATATAAAGCGTTGCTGCCGGGGCTGTGGAAGAGGGCGGAAGTGGTTGGTGTTCAAGCCCGAGCCGTTCACGACAGCGGTCTGCCCTGCCCGGGCGATGCCCGACTCCAGGAAAAGGGCCTCATCTTCCACATTGTGGAAAATGACCTTCCTGGCTTTCCGCAGGGCAGCCCGGTACAGCAGCTTGCTCAGCCACCTCAGCAATGGGCTGTGCAGAAAAGCATACCCCAGGCCGGTTACCGTAGGGTAATTGGGCACCCCGGCCAAGCGGGCGGCCATGCTGCCGTAGATATTGGGCTTAGCGGTAAAATGGAAAACAAGGGTAGGCTGCTCCCTCCGGTAGATCCGGAAAAGCTCAATGAGGAGGAGGAGGTCGCGCAAGGGGTTTTTGCCCTGTGCTGAAAGGTGCTTCAGCGGGATGTGGGCTGTGAAGTAGTGCTCGTTCAGGTAGCGGATGTACTCGTCTACAGGCGCAATGACCAGAACGCGGTAGCCCGCCTGTTTGCAGGCGCGGATAAAGGGCTGCCGGAAGTTGTAAATGTTCCAGCTGCTGTTGGCTACGATAGCAACAGTTGGAGCCATAGTGTTTTTGTGTGTTGCACTTTGGGGCGTCAGGGCCTTAAGTGCTGTGTGCATAAATGGATGGCGGCCTGTTTGGAAAAGGCCGGCCGGCGGCTATGCGCTCATATCGGTTTTTGGGTGTCTTGGTGTCGTGCGGTCACTGAAAAACAAAGGGGGGCAATCTTGGGCCAGCCCCGCAGCTGCAAGTGAGCTGAAGCATACCTCAGCGGCAAGGGCTCGGGCAGGCCATTTTACAGATTATGTGCTACAGCAGCAAAGATAACCGCTGTTCTTTGCCATTGTTTTATGTCCGGATGGTAAAAGCGCGCAGGGGGGCAAAAAATAAGGGGGCCGGATAGAGGCCCCCTTATTCTTTAAGGGCAGGTTTGGAGCGGTTGCGCCGCAAAAACCAAAGGTTCGTGACCGTCTATTGCGCCAGTTTGGCCTGCAAGAAGAGCGAGCCCCCAACATGAGCTGAGCAGGGTTAGGTTGGGCGCAAACCAGATTGTCGTTTTTTGCTTGCCCAGCTTGCTTCGCGTGAGGGGCCTGCCCCTGCCGCAAGGGCAGGTGCCGCTATGCTACGGGGCTCGCTGTCCGCTCGGCCCTGTCGGGCTTGCCACCCCTTCGCAGCGCTAGGCCAATGCCAAGTTATAAAGCCCGGAAAATCATAAACACCTGCGATATTTGGGTTCACGCCCGGTAGGCTTAACGCTTGCGGAAAGCTTTCTCTTTCTTTTTGCGCGGCCCTTTGCCTTTCTTGCCCTTTTTGCCTTTAGGGCCGGTGTCGCCGTCGTTCACCCTTAGGGTGCGGCCGTTGTGCTCCAGCCCGTCAATAGCTTTGATGAGCCGCGCTGCGGCTTTTTCCTCAACCTGCACGAATGCGTGCTTTTTCTGTAGGTCGATCTTGCCGATATCGCTACTGCTAATGCCGCCCTGCTCGCACAGGAAGCTGAGCATGCCGCCTTTGCCATCGAGGTCCATATCCCCCAGGTTGATGAACAGCTTGCGGCTGTCTGTACGGCTGAGCCGCGGCTTGTCCTTAGGCCCAGCCTGCCCGATAGGCCTGCTGTTGGCGTAGGAGGCTAGGCTGTGCCCCATAGTGGAAGTGGCCAGGCGCAAGGCGAGCTCTTCGCGGCTCATATCGCCCAGCTCTTCTACAATCTGCGGCAGGTATTTCTCAATGGCAGGGTGGGGCGGGGTCTGTGCAGCCCTTGCAAAAAAGCCCAGCAAGCGCTGTTCAAAAATGGCATCCCCATTGGGGACTTCTGTTGGCTCCAGCTTGATTTTTACGGTCTTCTCCAGCTTCTTCAGCAGGTGCTTGTCTTTGGGATGGGCCAAAATGATAGACTCGCCCTTTTTCCCTGCCCGGCCGGTACGGCCAGAGCGGTGGGTGTAGAAAGCGATATCATCAGGTATGTTGAAGTGGAAAACGTGGGTGATTTCGTCCACATCAATACCGCGGGCTGCTACATCAGTAGCTACCAGGATACGGAGGTGGCGGTTGCGGAAAGCCCCCATGACCCGGTCGCGCTGATGCTGACTGAGGTCGCCATGTAGGGCGTCTGCACGGTAGCCGTCCTGAGTAAGGCGCTCGGCTACTTCTGCCGCGTCCCGGCGGGTGCGGACAAAGACCAGGGCGAATAGCCCGCTATTGAAATCGATGAAGCGGCGCAGGGCTTCGTAGCGCTCTGCCGGGCGGAGGAAGACAAAGCGGTGGCTGATGTCTGCATTGGAAGTGTTCTGCTGCCCAACGGACAGCTCGAAGGGGTTCTCCATATAGTCCTCAGAAATCCGGCGGACCTCCTTGGGCATAGTAGCAGAAAACAGCCAGGTGCGGCGGTTCTCCGGCACACTCTGCAGGATGTCGTCGATCTCTTCTTTGAAGCCCATGTTCAGCATTTCGTCGGCTTCGTCCAGCACAACGTGCTGCAGGTGGGCAAAGTCCACCTTCCCGCGCCGCATCAGGTCGCGCAGGCGGCCAGGCGTAGCGACCAGGATATGCACCCCGCGCTCAAGCCCTTTCATCTGACGGACAATATCTGCCCCCCCATAGACGGCGAGCAGCTTCAGCCCGGGCTGATTGCTGGCAAAGGACTCCAGCTCCCGGCAGATCTGCAGGCAAAGCTCCCGTGTAGGGGCAAGTACCAACGATTGGATGAAAGGCAGCATGGTGTCGGTCCGCTGAATCAGCGGCAGCCCGAAAGCAGCGGTCTTGCCGGTCCCGGTCTGTGCCAGCCCGATAAAGTCTTCTTCGCCGCTCAGCAGGTGAGGGATGGCTTGTTGCTGAATAGCAGTAGGGGTCTCGAAGCCGATGGCACCCACCGCTTCGGTAATTTGCTGGGACAGCCCCAGCGACTCAAATGTACTCATGTTTAGTTGTTGCTGCTGCAACCCACTTGCAGCTTGTGCAGAGTAGCATTTGAGCCCGTCCTTGACCTATCGGTTGTACTCGAGTGAAAAGTGGTAGGCTTCCGCTACTCCGGAATTCGGGCGCAAAGATAAGCACTATTTTCTTAAACTGCTGGGATATTTAAGGTTATCTCCAAAAATGGGCCGATTGCAAGGGCCACAGGCGTTTGGGATAGGCAAGGGGGCATCGGGCCTGCGCGGTTCGGTCAGACAGGCAGCCGCTCGGTCAGCTGCCACAGCGTTTCCTTCAACCGCAGCTGCGTTTTGGCGGCCGCCTCCGGCTGCCCGCCTGCCTGGGCTTTTTGCCAGCTGCTGTACAGGGTGAAGGCATGAACCGCCTCGTTCATCAGCGCATTGTCGCCAAGCTGATCGGCCAGCGTGGCCAAGGCTTTTATGACCGGCTCGTAATCTTCAGCGAGGAGGTAGCCCTGAAGCTGCTTTTTGACGGATTTTGGCATGACAATGCGTTAGAGTGACAGGAATTGTGTATTTTGCCAAAAATTGTGACGGGGGATTTTGGCAACAGCCTAACATTTGGCCGCAGCTATGGTTCTCCGCACAGGCAAACAGCCAAAAACAAACCTGCCAATCCTTCCTCTGGCTTCACAAGAAGGTGACTTCACTAAGCATTGCTACACAAACTGGGATTTGATCGCGGCCCTGCCCCTTCGGTAGGTGGTAGCCCGGGCACAGCCTTTCAGAATGGAATGGTTTGGGCCAGCCCGCCTGCTGATCAGCAGCCCGCTCTGCCCCAGACCGGTTTTGTTTGATCTCATGGAATAATAGTATACCCCAATGAAAAGCCTATTCCTGTTGCCGCTGTTCCTCCTCCTTGGAGCTGCAGCCCATGCCCAGCTCCCGCTTCAGCAAACGGTCGCGAGCGTAAGCCCGTCAGATGATAGCCCCGCTGCCCTGGCCAGCGGGCATGCTGCTGCCCGTGGCGCCCATGCCCAAAGCCGCTTGGGCGATTTGAAGCTGGAGAGCCATCATGCTTCCGTCCTTTTATCTTGGCAGTGCCCCAGCTCGGCAGACGGGGAGGCTGTGCTGTGTACCATAGAGCGCGCCCTCAAGCCCGGCGGCTGGGAGCCGCTCGCCCAGTTCAGCTTGCCCGCCATTGGCCAGGGCTACTCCTTCTGGGATACGCAAGTGAAGGCAGGCCATGCCTATTATTACCGGGTGCGCAGCGCCAATAGCGAAGGGCAGACCTGGTGGTCCAGCCCCGGCCGTGTTGAGGTCGACCATTGGTGGGACGAAGCGCTGTACCTCGTCCTTTTGATCGCTGCCATTGCCTGGGCAGGCCGTTCTGCTGTGCAGGTCCTCCGCCCTTGACGGGCAAACCCTGGCAAGGCTCATAAGGCAAGGGCTACAGGGGCCGCCTGCCCGGCAATGGGCTGGGCAGGTGCGGATTGGCACGCCCCCCGCAAGCCAAATCTATCGCAAGCTTCACAGGCGCTACCGGCACTAAGATGGCAGCGGCCTAGCGCTGCGGAGGGGTGGCCAGCCCGTCAGGGCCGAGCGGGCAGCGAGCCCCGTAGCATAGCGGCACCTGCCGTTGCGGCAGGGGCAGGCCCCATCTGCCACAAAAGCCTGCCCCCCGGCAAAAGAATCCTTGCTCCCCATACCGCCCGGTCTGGCCATTTTTTGTTAGCTTCACTTTCCAAAAAAAACAAGTAATGCCATACCCTTGCCAATGCAGCAGGCCGTGGACAAAACGATAAACAACCATGAATGAAGCGGTAATAAAGACCCTGAGCAGGTGCCCTGAGCTGAAAGGCTTTTCCACCGAAGACCTACAGGGCCTCAGCAAGGTCGCACGCCTTGTAGACTATCAGGCCGGGCACGAAGTGTTCTCCATCGAACAGAAAGGGGAGTCCTTTTACATCGTCCATTTTGGCCGCCTTATTTTGTACCTGGCCCGCAAAGAGCCCAAAGAATACATCAAGGGGCAGCTGTTCGGCGAGATCGCCATCTTCAATAAAACTTCCCGCCTTGGCACCATCAGGGCTACCGAGCCTTCGCAGCTCATCGTATTTGACAAAGCCAAAACTTTTGACTCGGATACACTCTCTGATAGCCTGAAAATGAAGCTCTCCTGGGCGCTCACCCAAAAAATCATCACTTACCTCGTTGCAGACGAATCGGCCAACAGCAAGCGCATCATCGATAAGGGCGAAAGCGATATGGTGGAGTTCAAAGAGTCGATCGACAAATACCACCGCGATAAAATCATACAGACCTTGTCTGCATTTATGAACCTCAACGGGGGCACCGTCTTCTGCGGTGTCGATGACGAAGGGAAGATCATAGGGCTGGAAGCTACGACTTCGGATATCGATAATTTCAAGCGCAGCATCACCAGCGCGGTACAGCGCAACCTCGGCTCCTTCTTCGCTACACAGTTGTCTTTCGACATCGAAGAGATCGAGGGCAATATGATCTTCCGCATAGATACCCCTCCGGCCAAATCCCCTGTTTTTTACCGGGATGTGGACAAAAAGGGCAACGAGCAAGAGGTCTTCTACATCCGCACCGGCTCGGCCAATATCCGCATCAAAAAGAGCAGCGAGATCATCAAATATGTAGAAGACCGCTACCGCTTTTCAGGGCAATAATGCGCCTGTGCGCCAATCTGATGGCCTCTTTTTTGGGGGCCGCACCCGCCTTGGAGTGCTTAGAGATGCCATGTTAGCATCTCTAAATGCGGGTGCCGCTACGCTCCGGGGCTCGCTGCCCGCTCGGCCCTGCGGGCTGGCCACCCCTTCGCATCGCTGGCCCGGCAGGCTAGCAGGTGGCGGGGGAGGAAGGGCCTTTCCATCCAACTGCCTGCGTTGCGCTCACAGCGGATGATGAGAGAGAACCCGTCCCGGAAAGCCAGCCGTTGTTTGCCGTGGGCCGCCAAAGAAGCGTGCAAGGTTTTGGCCCCTGCGGATTTGGCTTATATTTGCAGCCTAACTGCCACATCATTATGGATTTGCTACAACAGCTCCAAGAACAGTACATACAGGAATTTTCGAATAATGTCCCTTTGGATGAATTCCTGCTCAATATCTTGGTGACCGCCATTTTAGTTTCACTGCTGCGGTTGTTTTACATTCATTTTGGGCAGGCCATCTCCAACCGGCGGCGTTTTGCCAACAACTTCCTGCCCCTGGCCCTAGGCACCCTGCTCATCATCATGATCGTGAAGTCGTCCATCGCGCTTAGCCTTGGCCTGGTGGGCGCCCTCTCCATCGTCCGCTACCGGGCTGCCATCAAAGACCCGGAGGAGCTGACCTTCCTTTTTATCGCCATCGGCATGGGGCTGGCCGGCGGGGCCAACCAACCGGTTTTGGCAGTGGTCGCATTGGCTTTGATTTTGGGCATCCTCTACATCAGCAAGCTCATTTGGAAACAGCAGCCGGAACGGCAGGAGGGCCGCCTGTTCATTCAGCTCACTACGGATATAGAAGACCTGGAGAAAATCACCCGGCTGTTGTCCTCTCACCTGCCCTTTGTCTCCCTCAAACGCATGGACACCCTGGAGCAGGGGATGGAGCTTTCCTTCATCGCCCGTGCCCGCGACCTCAAGTCCCTGGCTGCTCTCAAGGAAGAGGTGAAAGCGCTGTCGCCCTCTACCCGGCTCTCGATTGTTGACCAGCCAGAACTTATCGTCTAGCCTATGATCATACATGACGAGCACAAACGGGCAAGGGCACTTGCGGCAAGGCGGCTGTTCATCATCCTGGGCGGAGCTTGCCTGCTGCTGGCCATGGCCGCGCTCTGGCCCGAGCCGTCCCCTTACGAGGAGCTTCCGGAAGGGGTGCTGTATTGTGGCGCCGAACGGGTGAAAGGGGGCAATTTCCGCTCCCGTGGGCAGGAGTTTGCCGGAGGGGCGACACAGTCTGCAGCCTTTGCCCGCAATGGGCAGTACAGCAGCCATTTGCCTTTAGGGGAGGGGCTGCAGTATGGGCTGGGCTATACACAGGAGCGCCCAAAGCCGGGCACTGCTTGGAAAGCCAGCATCTGGCGTAAGCAGTCGGGCCGTCAGGATACGTACTTGGCGGTGAGCCTGGAAGGGGGGGCACAGCCACGGTATTGGCAGGAGAACATCGCACTGGAGCGGGATGGCGAAGGCTGGGAACGGCTGGAGGTCCGCTTCAGCATCCCCTACCGTGGGCAGGCCGAGCGCGTTAAGGTATATGTATATGGGAATGGGGAGTCGGAAGCCTGGTTTGATGACTTCACCTTGGAAGCCCTGCCCGCACCGGAAGCTTTTGAGCTCCCAAGGGTGGAGCTGAGCATAGGGCCTGGGGGCATGAAAACATTACAGGCCAACCGGGAAAAAGCCCTTCAGCGAGGCATCCTTTCCAGTGATGGGCTCGATTGGGTGGCTGCTGGTTTTATTGCGGAAAACGGCAGTGAGCTGCCTGCCAGGGTCCGCCTCAAAGGCGATTGGCTAGACCACTTGCAGGGCGACAAATGGTCGTTTCGGGTGAAGCTGGAAAGCGGCCAGGCCTGGAACCGGGTGCGCACCTTCTCCCTACATGCCCCCCACGCCCGCTACCACCTCCACGAGTGGCTTTTCCATCAGCTGCTGGAGTCTGCCGATGTCCTGACCACCCGCTACGATTTTGTCGAGCTGCTGCTGAATGGCGAATCTTTGGGGGTTTACGCTTGGGAAGAGCATTTTGAAAAACAGCTGGTTGAGTCCCGTAACCGTAGAGAAGGGCCGATCATGAAGTTTGAGGAGGATGCTTATTGGGCAACGATCGGGCGGCAGCTTTCCGCCCACGGCTATGTAAAGCCTGGCGCTGCCTACCGGACGGGTACGGCCTATAGCGCTGAGATCGCGCCTTTTGACGATAAGCCCTCAGAAGAGAACCCTGCGGTTGCCGAGCAGATCCTGGAAGCCCGCAGCCTCATGGAGCAGTACCGCCGCGGCGAGGTGCCCGCCCGGGCCATATTCGACTTGCCAAAGATGGCCGTCTACCTGGCTTATTGCGATTTGGTGAACGCCCGGCACGGCCTGGCCTGGCACAATCAGCGTTTTTACTACAACCCCATCACCGGGCTGCTGGAGCCCATAGGTTTTGACGGGTACGGCGGCAAGCCGCCCCCGCTCTACCGCTTGCTAGGCGGTGGGGCGCTGTCCGGTTTTGCCCCGGTCAGCCACCCCCTGATCGCTCAGCTCTTCCAGGAAGAAGATTTCACAGCGGCTTACTTAGAAGCCCTGCACCGGCTCAGTTCTGCCGCCGCCTGGCGGGCACAGCTCGATACGCTGGCTGGGCAGTGGAGCGCCCGCTTGCAGGCCATTCAGGCCGAATACCCGGAGTACAAGCCCTCCCTGCAAGACTATCAGCGGGAGGGCGCTTACGTGCACAGTTTGCTCCTCCCGTTCGAGCCTTTCAGCCTGGCTGCTTACACGCAGTCGGTCTTAGGGCCAGACCGTCAGCTTTGGGTATGCAACCGGCATCATTTGCCTTTGAGGCTTGTAGGGTATGGCTTGCGGGAGGAGCAGCCATCAGCCGGGCTAGATGTACTGCTGCCCGCACGCCCCCCCCGCGCTTACGCTGAGCGCCTGAGGAAGGACAGCGCCCTTCAGCAGGGCGGCTTTCTAGAGGAGCAGGTACAGCAGGAGCAGCTCCCCCCGGAGTTTACGGAGGTCAGGGTCAGCGCAGCGGCCACGCATTTGTTTTTTAAAGTGCCTGGCCTGGACACCCTTTTCTCGGCCCCCATTTTGCCTTACGCAGCCCCCGGCTTTCCTACGGATATGCAGCGCCTCAGGGGCCTTGCAGGGCTGAAGCCCGGGCAGAGCTACCGTGTAGAAGAGGGGGCCGTCCTTTTCCCTGAAGGGCGGCATGAGCTGCGGGAAACGCTCGTTGTGCCACCGGGCTATCAATTGGTCATGGAAGCGGGCGCTGTCATCGAGCTGTCGCGCGGGGCATCCCTCATCAGCTTCAGCCCATTGCAGGCCATGGGCACGGCCGGCCGGCCGGTGCGGGTTGTTTCCCCGGCCAGAGACGGCGGTGGGCTGGCTGTGCTTTCCCCCGGCGGCCCCTCCACAGCCCGCTACCTGATGGCGGAAGGGCTGGGGGCTCCGCGTGAAGGGCGCTGGCAACTGACCGGGGCGCTCACTTTTTATGAGGCCCCCGTGAGCCTGAGCCACTGCGCCATCATAAAGAACCGCTCAGAGGACGCCCTCAATACGGTCCGCTCTGAATTTGAGCTGGCAGACTCCTATATTGGCGAAACCTTTTCCGATGGTTTTGATGCAGACTTCTGCAAAGGGGGCGTCCGCAACTGTAGGCTGGAGCAGACTGGCAACGATGGGCTTGATTTTTCGGGCAGCACGGTCACCATTTCGGATTGCCAGCTCCGAAAAAACGGGGACAAAGGAATCAGCGTTGGGGAGGAAAGCGACGTTACCGTAGTGGGCACTGCCATCAAAGGCGCAGTGATCGGGATGGCGAGCAAAGATTTGTCCGTGCTCCGTGTAAAAGATTGTGAATTGGCCGATTGTGATCAGGGCTTTGCAGCCTATCAGAAGAAGCCTGAGTTTGGCCCTGCGGTCATCGTAGTGGAGTCTTATCAGGGCCAAGGCCTCAGAAGGCTTTTCAGTGCCGGAGAAGGCAGTCAGATTTTAGGATTATAACGTAGCGTACCATGAAAATTACCCCCAGCTTTGTTTGCTTGCTGATGCTCGCACTGGCCCCTGCTATGGCACAGGACCTCCCGGAAGGCTTCTACGATGTGGACTATGTGGAAGGGCTGGATTACCCGGTGGGCCTGACATTCGACGACAACGGCCGCATGTACATTTGGGAGAAGAAAGGTGTAGTGCGGGTTGCAGATGCAGAAGGCAACCTCTACGATGAGCCATTGATCGATATTTCGGAGGAAGTCAGCAACTGGAAAGACCATGGCTTGATGGGCTTTACGCTGGACAATGATTTTCTTGCAAACGGCTACTTTTATCTTTTGTATGCACTAGACCTCCACCATTATGCGTATTTCGGGACACCGGCATACCACCCGGACACTACCGTCACTTGGGCGCCCACTATTGGCCGGGTAGTACGCTACCGGGCTGACCCCACGACGGCCTACCTGCGTGTGCTGGAGGGCAGCCGGAAGGTGCTCCTGGGGGAGGCTTTGGCCGATGGCATCCCGCTGTTGTACGAGTTCCACGGGCTGGGCAGCCTTGCCATGGCTGCCGATGGGACCTTGCTCGTCAGTTCTGGAGATGCTACCGGCAATGGGGGGATAGACATAGGCGGGGATGAGTTCGGCACGATGGCATCAGAGGCGATTGCGGCTGGGGTGATCTCCCCCGATCAAGACTTGGGGTCTTACCGGGCGCAGTATTTGGGCAACCTCAATGGCAAAATCTTGCGGATCGATGCTGAGACTGGGGAGGGGCTGCGCAGCAACCCTTACTACGAGGCGGAAGCCCCGCGTTCTGCAGCTTCCCGGACCTGGGCCTTGGGCCTCCGCAACCCTTACCGCATACATATCCGGCCCAATACGGGCAGTCATTACCCGGAAGACGGCAACCCGGGGGCCATTTACATCGGCGATGTCGGCAACGGTGCTTGGGAAGAGCTCAATATCGCTACTCAGCCCGGCCAGAACTTTGGCTGGCCCATCATGGAAGGGCTGGGCGCACACTGGCCTTATTTCACGGCCGAGCCTCCGCCCAATCAGCTGCGCCCCAATCCGCTATATGGCAATGGCTGCGATGAGGAGTTCTTCGACTTCAAAGACCTGTACGTCAACCCACGTCAGGGCGGGCATACGGTGCCCCCCAACCCTTGCAACGATCAGGTGCCTGTAGAAGATTATATGGTGGGCACTATGCCGGCCCTGCTCTGGAGCAATGCCAAGTGGAACCCCCCAACCCGGGCACAGGTGCCGGTCTTTGACGAACAGGGCTTTTATACCGGTGCCAACCTCGGTACGGCAGCATCCGGGCTGGAGGGGGCCGAGGTGTTCGATGGCTTCTCTTCTCTTGCCGGGGCCTTTTATGAGCACGAGCATTTCCCGGAACAGTACCGTGGGAAGTATTTTATGGTAGACTTTAGCGGCTGGATCAAGGTGGCGGATTTTGACGAACAACAACGCTTGCTGCACGTCGAGCCTTTCCATGGCAACGCCCGGGACATCATCCACCTTGCTGCTAACCCTGCCGATGGCAAGCTCTACTATATCGGCCTGGACGGCAAGGTGCACCAAATCAGCTTCGGGGGCAACCCCCCGCCGGTGGCAGACATCGGGGCGGAACAGTTCTTTGGGGCTGCCCCCCTTACTGTTGATTTTGATGCTTCCGCTTCTTATGATACCAACCTGCCCCTGGTCGCTTACCACTGGGACTTTGGGGACGGGCAGACCGCCGAAGGGGTCAACGTAAGCCATACTTTTACCGGCAGCGGGAGCTATACGGTGAAGCTGACCGTCGCCGACAGCCTGGGCGCTGAGGATGCTGACGAAGCCGTAGTTTCCCTGGATAATACCCCGCCTCAGGTGCGCATCAGCAGCTTTGAGGATGGCTGGCGCTATCCCCTTGACCAAGGGACGACCCTGCTCCCCCTTATAGCTGATGTGGCGGATGCTGAGCATTCAGCAGAAGAGCTGACTTATCAATGGCGGACTTTCCTGCACCACAACGACCACTTCCACCCCGACCCCGTCGATTTTAACCCGAGGAGTTTTGCCCTCATCAGCCCATTGGGCTGCCAGGAAGAGCTGTACTGGTACCGCACCGAGCTGACTGTTGCTGACCCTGGCGGGCTGAGCACAACCGTAGTGCAGCGCATCTATCCCTATTGCGGGGAGCCTTTCGTAGCGTGGGCCGCCCTTGAGGGTGCGCCTGAGGGGGCAGGCGTGGCTTTGCATTGGGAGACTACTGCGGAAGACAGCATGGCGTATTATCTGGTGGAGCGCAGCCCCGACCCCTATCAGTTCGAGCCCATTGGGCAGGTGGCGGCTACCGGTGCCGGCCGTTATGATTTCTTCGATGATGGGCCCAGGAAAGGGACAAACAACTATCGGGTCAGAGCGGTCACTGCCAATGGGGCTTACCGCTTTTCTAATACCTTGAAGGTGGGGTTCCCCCGCCCCCTGCCGGTGAAGGTCTTCCCTAACCCGGTCCGCTCTTCTTTCACGGTCAGTGTAGAAGAGGTGGCAGGAGAGGAGCTGGCGCTGGAGCTGATTGATATGTTAGGGAAAGTGGTGCAGCGCCAAGTCTGGCCGGTCAGCCCGGGAGCAGCTTTCGAGAAAGAAGTACTGCCGGGGCAGCTCCCCAACGGCGTTTACCACTACCGTATTTGGGATGGTGCCAATGAACACCTGGGCACCTTAGTGCTTGCCCGATAACGGGCGCTTACAACACCTGGACCTATGAATGTATTGTTGACCGGGCTGAAAAATGGAGGGCAATGGCTTGCCCGGTATTACCTGCTCATCCTACTGCTGTTTGCAGGCTACCGGGCCCTGAACCTGGGCGGGCGTTTCCACCGGGGGATGATCTGGTCTGACGCTGAGGGGTACTACCTTTATCTGCGCGCTCTGTTTGTCCATGACGATGGTTTTGAAGGGCTTGATGTCCGCACTACAGACCAATTTTTCAATTACGAAGGCACCAACAAGCGGTTTACCAAATACACCTGCGGGGTAGCTATGCTAGAGGCCCCTTTCTTTGGCATAGCACATCTGCTGGCCCTTGCTTCGGGCAGAAAAGCGGACGGCTACAGCGATGTTTACCTCTACGGTCTGCAGGCAGCAGGCATTTTTTACGGATTTCTGGGCTTGTGGCTGTTGCACCTGTCGCTATTGCGGCACTTTAAGCCCGGCGTGGCCATGATGGTTGTCACTGGCTTATTTTTAGGGACCAACCTATACCATTATGTGCTGCAGGAGCCGGGCATGTCGCACGTCTATTCCTTCTTCTTGTTTGCGCTCTGGTTTTGGCTGGCGCCCGGCTTTTACCAAAAGCCAGGCCCTTGGCGCAGTGCCGGGATGGGGCTGCTGTTGGGGCTGATCACCCTCATCCGGCCTACCAATATGCTGGTGCTGTTGTTCTTGGGCCTATACGACGTGCGCAGTTGGCAAGGGTTTGTAGTGCGGTTGCAGTTTGTGGCCCGGGAAGCTCGCCACCTTTGGCTGGCCCCCTTAGCCGCTGCCCTGGTATTCCTGCCTCAGCTGGCCTATTGGAAATACCTTTCGGGCGATTGGCTCATCTACTCATACGGGGAGGAGGGGTTCAACTGGTCAGCGCCGGAGTTTTGGAAGGTCCTGTTCGATATCAAAAATGGATGGCTGCTCTTCAGCCCGATGATGGCCTTGCCCCTTTTGGGCGGCTTTTTGGGCATGTGGCGCAACCGCTATAATATGGGCGTGATCATGCTGATGTGGCTGGTGACCTACTACCTTACTGCGAGCTGGTGGTGCTGGTGGTTTGGGGGGGCTTTTGGCCACCGCAATTTTGTGGAATACTATGTTTTCCTGGCAGTGCCAATGGCCTGGCTGTTCTCCAACGTGATGGGCAGCCGGTGGTGGCTGCCAAAAATCTTCCTTGTGGCGGTATGGCTGGTGCTCCTGTATTATGGCTATATGCTGGCCGTGCACTTCAGAGGGCCGCATTATGAATGGTATATGTGGGAGGAAGTGGTGGCTTATATGTGGGAACTCCGGCTGGACGTGAGGTACGAATAGCTCGGGCGTAAACCCAAATATAGGAGGTGTTTATACGATAGCCTGGCATTGGCCTAGCGCTGCGCAGGGGTGTAAGCCCGACAGGGCCGAGCGGACAGCGAGCCCCGGAGCATAGCGGCACCTGCCCACTGGCAGGGGCAGGCCCCCTCACATTGCGGCAGGGGCAGTCCAAAGAAGATCGATAATCTGGTTTGCGCCCAGTAGCTTGGGCTATTCTGAAGGCTGAGCGGGCAAGCTGAGGGTATCGGCTGGCTCTACAAAAAAGAATTTGGCCGACTTGGGCGTGAAGTAGACGGAAAGGGCGAAAGCGGGTTTGCGGGTAAGCCTGATGGGGATGGTGTTGCCGGCGCTGTTGAGGGCTACCCCTTTCAGGTCGATTTCTGCCTGGAAGCCGCTGCTGTTGATCTGATCGTAATAACTGAGCCCGATTTTGCAGGTCACGGTCACTTTATCTGGAAAAACCCGCAGGCTGTCCGGAGCATTGCGCACGACAAGCGGGACATAGACCGATTTTTCCGTAAAGGGCTCCACCTCAATCTCCGCAGTGACGGTGCCCGGGCTGCAGGATACTTCTACGGGCGGGCGCGCAAGGGGTAAAGACCGTGCCTGAGACTGCTCCAGGCCCGATAAAACCAGGGAATCGGTTGGCCAGGACCCGTACTGCTCGATCAGCGATTTGGGGCCGGTGAGCAAGACGGAGTCAGGCGTGAGCAGGATGTTGCCTTTGAGCTGATGCTCCGGGGCAAAGCTGAGCTGCTGGCGCAGCTGTACTGGCACTTTCTTCTGAGCCAGGGGCTCGGCGATAAGGTTGAGGTTGTCGTAATTGACTTCAATGATACGGATGTCATTGGAATAGAGCCGGGCTTTGATGTCTGTGCGCAGCTGCCCCCTGCCGAGGGCCAGCTGATTGGTCTCCTGCATATCGTAGGTGAGGGTCAGGCGGCGTGCCCGGAAGTGATCGAGCAGGAGGTCCCATCCGGTCCCTTCGAGGCTGGCGACAAAGTCGGCTGGGGGGAGGTGGGCCAGCGTTTTGTGATCGGGCAGCTCGATGTCGAACCCGACCTGTTTTTCTGCGCGGTAGGTCTGAGAAAGCTTGATCAAGAGCCAAAAAACCAGCGCAATACCCATGCAAGCCATGAGTATTGCCCGGTCTCCCTGTATCTTGAACCGTTGCAGGTTAAGCTTTGGTCTCTGCATCTTTTTGGTTGGCCCCGGCATGGCTGGCGGTCATTTCCTTGGAAATGGCGCTGCGCAAAACACGTACGAAAGTTTTATTGGATACTTCAAGGGTGGCCTCGTAGTCGTCCAATTTATTGATGCGGCCAATCAGCCCACTGGCCGTGACCACCTCATCGCCCTTTTGCAGGCTGTCGCTGAAAGCTTGCTGCTCTTTCTGCCGTTTTTGCTGTGGGCGGATCATGAAAAGCCAGAAAATGACGATCATGGCACCGATGAAGATAAGGTTCATCATGCCTGCGTTCCCGGCTTGAAGGAGGATCAAATCTGTTGTTATCATTGTTTAGAGTCTAATTTTTAAAAGTAATGCCAAACCTATCGCCCCTCCTCTTTTACAAAGCCCCTCAGGTAGACTTGTGTAGTAGCGGGGTAGGTGTTGGCCGTCACAGTGACCGGCTTCACTTGCCTGCTTTTTTTATTCTTGGTATCAAAACGTACATGCAATGAACCGGTCTCGCCCGGCGCTATCGGCCCCTCGGGCCAGCTGGGCACCGTACAGCCACAAGTAGAGCGGGCGCCCTGTATGATGAGGGGGGCTTTGCCGGTATTGGTGAACGAAAAAGTGTGCTCTACTACTTCGCCTTCGGCCACTTCGCCAAACTCGTAAGCTTTTTCATCAAAAGTGATCTTGGCTACATTGACCGTATCGATAGGGTCGTTGGCAGAAACGGGGTTGCGGATGATGTCCGCATTGCGGATAGGCCCTTCGCTCCGGATTTCTTGTATGGACTTCTCCGTAGCCGGCGCTCCGCTTTGGCCGCTGCAGGCACTGAGCAGCAATAGTACAGCAAGCAAGGCCCCATTTTTGATAAGCATAAGTCTTTGGATTGGTTGTCGGCCAGAATATCGGCGGCCAGTGCGCTGGCCGCCGCACTGGCCGCCCAAGATACAAAGTTAAGGGCTTAATTGTAGTTTCGCCCCGCCTTTCCAATAAACCAAGGTAAGCCCTCCGAGGTTGAAAGCGGGCTTGTGATCCGCACATATTTTCTGCCAAAGCCAAGGCTGCGGTCGGAATTGCCAGCGGGTATCCTTAGTTTTGCAGCAAAATACCCTTTCAGACATGGCTTATCAGGATTCCATCCTCCACCCCGATTTCAAGCTGGGCATCCTCGGCGGCGGGCAGCTGGGCAAAATGCTGGCACAGGCAGCTTCCAACTGGCACCTCCCGGTCTACGCCCTAGAGCAAGACCATAGTTTCCCCGCTGGCCGGGCCACGCCTTTTTTGCAGCATGGCGACTTTAAGAATTACGATGATGTCTACCGTTTTGGCCGCGAAATGAACGTGCTGTCCATCGAGATCGAGCACGTCAATACCGAAGCCCTCCATCGCTTAGAGGAAGAAGGGGTGAAGATTCATCCGGCCCCAGATAAGCTGGATATCATCAAGGACAAAGGCCTGCAAAAGGAGTTCTACGCAACACATGGCATCCCTACTTCCCCCTTCCGTTTGTATGAAGATGAGAACGCCTTGCGCCGGGCTGTCGCTGAAGGGGGACAGCCCTTGCCCTTTGTGCAGAAAACCCGCACAGCAGGCTACGATGGGAAAGGGGTGAGCATCATCCGCAGCGAAGAGGACCTCGACAGCCGCCTGCTCAGCGGGCCTTGCCTGGCAGAAGAGCTGGTGGAGATGGAAAAAGAAATTGCGGTCATTGTCGCCCGCAACGAACAAGGGGAGACCCGCTGCTTCCCTGCGGTGGAGATGGCCTTCAACCCGGTAGCCAATTTGGTGGAATTCCTTTTCTGCCCAGCTGCCATCAGTGCTGAGCAGGAAGCCGCAGCAGAAGCCCTCGCAGTTGATGTCATTGAAGCTTTTGGATTGTGCGGCCTGCTGGCTGTAGAGCTGTTCCTTGATAAAGATGGGCAGCTGCTGGTGAACGAAGTGGCGCCCCGGCCGCACAACAGCGGGCACCATACCATCGACAGCTGTTACACCTCTCAGTTTGAGCAGCACCTGCGCGCCGTGCTCAACCTGCCGCTCGGCAGTACGGAAATGAAAGCTCCTTCGGTTATGGTCAACCTGCTTGGCGCTCCGGGCCACACGGGCCCTGCTTACTACAAAGGGCTTGAAAAATGCCTGGCTATGCCCGGGGTCCACCTGCACCTTTACGGCAAGTCAACAACCAAGCCTTACCGGAAAATGGGGCACGCTACCGTGGTCAACAAAGACTTGCAGCAGGCCATCGCTTATGCAAAGGAGGTTCAGCAGGCATTGGAGATCGTAAGCGGCACATGAGGGCAATGCTCCGGGCGGCAGGGGGCTTAAGCTGGCAAATGCCAGATGCACCGGGCTCTAGCCTCGGCTAAAGGCTAGCCCAGGGCAGCCTTGTACGTCTCCAGGCACCGTTCGCGGGCTATTTTGTGGTCCACTATGGGCTTAGGGTACCGGCTCGTCCCAAATTCAGGCACCCATTGCTTGATGTACTTGTACTCCTTATCGAATTTCTGCTGCTGAGCAGTTGGGTTGAAGACCCGGAAGTAGGGGGCGGCGTCTGTGCCGCTGCCCGCAGCCCATTGCCAGCCGCCGTTGTTGCTGGCCAGGTCGTAGTCTAAGAGCTTCTTAGCAAAGTAGGCTTCGCCCCATCTCCAGTCGATGAGCAGGTGCTTGGTGAGGAAGGAGGCCGTGATCATGCGCACCCGGTTGTGCATATACCCGGTTTGGTTGAGCTCGCGCATGCCGGCGTCTACGATAGGATAGCCTGTTTTCCCCTCGCACCATTTTTTGAACTCCGTTTCATCATTGCGCCATTCTATGTGGTCGTAGGCTTCCCTGAAAGAGCGGTTGGCCACATGCGGGTTCTCGTCTAGGATCTGAGCGTAGAAATCCCTCCAGATGAGCTCATTGAGGAAAGTCTCGTTGAGCTTTGAAGCCCGCCAGGCCTTCTGCCGGATGCTGATGGTGCCAAATCGGAAGTGTATGCCAAGGCGGGAGGTGCCGTTGATGGAAGGGATGTCCCTGGTCTGATCGTAGTGCTTGATGAGCTTTCTGCTGACGGTAGCCGAAGGGATCTCTATCGCGGAAGGGGCAAAGCCCATATCGCTCAGCGAGGGCATGGGAAGGGGGGCTGCTGTGGCAAAAGCCTTTGCATATTTTAGCGTAGGGTAGGGTTTGAGATAATAAGAGACGGCTTCCTGATCGCCATCTTCTGTCTGAAAGGAAGACATCCGCTCTTTCAATTTGCTCTTCCAGGTACGGCTGTAGGGGGTGAAAACGGTGTAGGTGCCCCCAGCTTTTTTTTGTACTTCCTCCGCCTCAAATATGACGTGGTCCTTAAAATGATGGAAGCCCGCGCCGGCATCTTCCACGAGCTGAGCAACCGAACCGTCCCGCTTTTTAGCGTAAGGCTCATAATCCCGGTTGGTGTAGACCTGCCCTACCTCATATTCGTCGAGCAGTGCTTTCCAGACTTCCTCCGGATATCCGTAACGGACCAGCATACTACTGCCATAGCCCTCTTCCAAGGCTGATTTGAGGTGCCCGACCCTTTCATGCAGGAAAGCAACACGGGCATCTTCCCGGTCGTCAAGGTCATCGAGGATGTTTCGGTCAAAAATGAAAAGCGGGAGCACAGGCAGCCCCGATTTCAGGGCGTGGTAAAGGCCCGCATTGTCCTGCAGGCGGAGGTCCCTGCGGAACCAGAAGAGGGCTATTTTCTGCATATCGCGTTGGTTTCGCAAGGGGAAACAGCATAGGGCCTGCTTTGTTCAGCAGGCGTGCTGCCGCATTTCCAGGATGGCAGCCGGGCAAGGCTATGTTGTACTTCCCTTGGGCCTGCCCCTGCCCCCTCCGCAAGGATAGGGGCCTACCCCTGCCTGTCAGCAGGGGTCGCTATGCTCCGGGGCTCGCTGTCCGCTCGGCCCTATCGGGCTTAAACCCCTCCGCAGCGCTAGGCCGATCCCATCCTGGCCCTACAACCTGCTGCATGGCGGCTTGCCCCCACAATTGGCTGCCCAAGCAGGAAATTCAGAGGGCCCCGCCCACGGCATTCCGGCATATTTCGTAAGTTTGGTCCCATTCAATCGCTGTCAACCGGACCACCATGCGAAAGCCCGCACTTTTTATGCTGCTGATATTACTTTGGGCATGCCATGCAGAGCAGAAACAAGCCCGGGCGGATATTGAAGAGCAAGAAGCCCTTTTGGCCTCTGCCAAAGGGGGAGGGCCCGCCCTCGATGCACTGAGCCAGCACTACCAAGCCTATGCTGCAGCCTACCCTGAAGACGAAGCCCACGCCCCCGCTTACCTTTACCGGGCAGCCGGGCTGATGTTCCGCCAAGAAGCCTACAGTGAGTGCCTTGCGCCCCTGAGGCAGCTGCTTCAGCGCTATCCCGGCAGCTCGGCAGCGCCCAAAGCCTTGGAAATGGCAGCTTCTGTCTATGCCGTTGAGCTCAGGGACTCAGCTACTGCGGTCTTCCTCCAGGCCTGTGGGCAAAAGGTTTATGGGCTGGAAGCTCCTATGGCGGAAAGCCCGGAGGAACAGCTGCTAGAGCTCAAAGGCAAAGTTTTTGACGATAGCCTGATGCAGGTCGATTTCCGGCTGGCAGACCGCTACATCCGGCAGGCCGGCTGGTATACGGCTATTTGTAAGGACGAGGATGATGGGCCGGGCATCCTTTTTTCTGCAGCCGAAATAGCCCGCTCCGTCCGGGCCTACGAAAAGGCAGCAGCGCTGCTGCAGGATTATGCAGCCCTTTATCCTGAAGGGCCCGCCGCTGCGCAGGCGCTTTTCCTGCAAGCGTTCACCTTGGGCAACGATCTGAACCGTAAGGATACCGCCCATGCCCTTTACCAGGCTTTCCTAAAGCGCTACCCAGGGCACGAGCTGGCAGCGTCCGCTGCAGTCCTCTTGGAAGAGCGCGAGCGCTAAACTTGATAAGTTAACCGAAACCATAGCCCAACCCCACACCATTATGCAATTGTCCCGCCCTATCATTTTCTTTGACCTGGAGACTACAGGGGTGCACCCCGAAAACGACCGGATTGTACAAATCGGCGCCATCAAGATGTCCCCTAATGGGGAAACCGAAGAAAAGAACATCTTGGTCAACCCTGAGATGCCCATACCGCCCCAAGCCAGTGCTGTGCATGGCATTTCCGACGAAATGGTGGCCGGCAAGCCAGTTTTCCGGCAGTACGCTAAAAGCATGTTCGACTGGTTCAGTGGTGCAGACTTGGCTGGGTACAATGCAGTGCAGTTTGATATCCCCATGCTCGCTGCTGCATTCCGCCGGTGCGGGCTGCGGTTCCCCGAGCCGGGCGTGCATTTTGTGGATGTCCTCCTGCTGGAGCGCCACATCAACAGCCATAGGCTGGAGGCGGCTTACGAACGTTACACTGGAGCGGCATTGGAGGATGCGCACGATGCGATGGCCGATATCAGGGCTACCTTGATCGTATTGCAGCACCAGCTAAAAAAATTCCCGAACCTGCCCATTAGCCCTGAAGGGATAGCTGAACTGACACAGGGCGGGCAGCCTAGGGCCGACATCAGCGGAAGGCTTTGCTATCAGGAAGGGGTGCTGTGCTGGAACTTCGGGAAGCACAGGGGGCAGCCGGTAGCGGACACCCCTTCCTACGCTTCCTGGTTTCTGAGCGCAGACTTCCCCGAAGACGCCAAGGAAATGGTCCGGGAAGCCATTCAGGCGGAATAGCCTTATTCAACCCATCCCATGGCCCGGTTTACGGCCTTTTGCCAATACTTCAGGGCCTGCTCCGCTGCTTCACGGCTCATGGCCGGCTCGAATGCACGGTCTTCTTTCCAAAGCGACTGGAGTTCTGATTTGCTGCGCCAAAAGCCGACCGCCAGCCCGGCAAGGTAGGCGGCACCTAGAGCGGTCGTCTCCAGCACTTGAGGGCGGAGGACGGTGCTGCCCAGGATGTCGGTCTGGAACTGCATAAGGAAGGGGTTGCTGCTCGCCCCTCCGTCTACCCGCAGCTCTCGGATAGAAGCCCCGCTGTCTTTCTCCATAGCCCGCAGCACATCATGCACTTGGTAGGCGATAGACTCCAGAGCTGCGCGTGCCATGTGGGCACGGGTTGTGCCGCGGGTGAGCCCAAAAAATGCCCCTCTCGCATCTTGGTCCCAGTAAGGCGCGCCAAGCCCGGTCAAGGCGGGCACGAAATAAACCCCTTCGTTGCTGTCCAAGCTGCTGGCCAGCCCTTCGCTGTCTGATGCTTTGCTGAGCAGCTGTAGGCCGTCCCTCAGCCATTGGATGGCAGCCCCTCCGATAAAGACACTGCCTTCGAGTGCGTAGGATACTTCGTCCGCTATCTTCCAGGCCACAGTCGTCAGCAGTTGGTTGCTCGACGCAACAGGCTTGGCCCCGGTGTTCATGACCAGAAAGCACCCGGTGCCATAAGTGGTTTTGGCCATGCCGGGCTCGGTGCACAATTGGCCGAACAGGGCAGCTTGTTGGTCTCCGGCTATCCCGGAGATAGGGATGCGGGCAGAAAAAATATCGCCGGAGGTCTTTGCGATAGGCCCGCTGCTTGGCACGACTTCCGGGAGGATGGAAGGGGGGATGCCGAGCAGGGCAAGCAGGTCATTGTCCCATTTCTGGGTATGTATATTGAACAGCAGTGTCCGGCTGGCATTGGTGATATCCGTCAGGTGGGAAGCGCCCCCAGTCAGGTTCCAGATGAGCCAGCTGTCGACGGTGCCAAAGCAGGCCTCTCCCCGCTGTGCTTTCTCCCTGGCGCCCGGCACTTCGTCCAGTATCCACTTGATTTTCGTCCCTGAAAAGTAGGCGTCCGGGAGGAGCCCGGTCTTTTCCCGTATCATCTCGCTGTGCCCCTGTGCTTTCAATTCATTGCACAGGGCAGCGGTGCGGCGGTCTTGCCAAACGATAGCAGGGTAGAGGGGCTCGCCGGTGCGCCGGTCCCAAAGTATAGTGGTCTCCCGCTGATTGGTGATCCCAATGGCAGCAATCTGGCTGGCGCTGAGCTTGGCTTTGGCAATGGCCTCGGTGGCGACAGCAGCCTGAGAAGACCAGATCTCCATGGGGTCGTGCTCTACCCAGCCGGGCTGTGGGAAAAACTGCTGAAATTCTCGTTGTGCAGTGGCTGTGATTTTGCCTTCCCGGTCGAAAAGGATAGCCCTTGAGCTTGTGGTCCCTTGGTCTAGCGCCAGGATGTATTGTTCTTTCCCATGCATGCGGATATCGTTTTTGTTGCGGTAAAATTAGCGGCAGGCCCGCTTTGGCGATAGCAAAATAATCAGATCAGCTGGTTTTGCCCCTCCCATTTAGCTGATAAGCGGCTGCGGTCTGGGCAAAGCTGAGGACTTCCTGTTCTTCCCATACAGGCCCTTGGCCCTGCTCCTCTGCCAGCCAGCGGGCTACTTTAGGTGCAGCAGATAGCGCGGCAGCCGCGTCGAGGAACAGCAGGCGGGTGCGCCGGGCTAGTACATCTTCTACCCGCATGGCCATCTCGTGACGGGCCATCCATACCACTTCTGCTTTGGTATACGGGTAGCCATGCGCAAGCAGTTGGGCTCCATCCTGCAGGGCTTTAGACAAGGCCTTGATCTGTGCTGCATCGCTGCCATAAACCGCCCAGTGCCCATCAGGCACGCGGCCATCTCCGGTTGTGTGCCCATGTATAGCACGGCTGGCAGATTGGCTGCCTGCGGCTCCATTCCAGCCCCGCTCTTGGATGATGCGGTCGATGGTATCTTCCCCCATTTGCCGGAAGGTGGTCCACTTGCCGCCTATGAGAGAGAACAGCCCGCTCTCTGAAAGGGTGATCTTGTGGCTGCGGGAGATTTCTTTGGTAGAAGCGCCTTCTGCTTTCGGCGCAGCCAACGGGCGCAGCCCTGCAAAGACAGCTTTTACATCAGAGCGCTTAGGCGGGCGCACGAGGTACTGTGCGCAGGTGTCCAGAATGAACCTGATCTCCTTTTCCAGTGCTTCTGGCTCCAGGCTGGGCTGCTCCACCAAGGTATCGGTAGTGCCCACAATGAGCTGGCCATGCCACGGTATGCCAAACAGTACACGCCCGTCAGAAGTCTGTGGTATCATAAGGGCTTGCTGGCCGCCAAGGAAGCTAAGGTCTAGGGTAAGGTGGATGCCCTGGCTCGGCACAATGCTTTTCCGGGCGCTAGGCTGGTCCATCCGCAGCACTTGGTCTGCAAATACTCCAGTAGCATTGACAATGGCTTTGCCCCTTACCTCGAACGGCTGCCCGCTCAGCTCATCCGTAGCCCGGCAGCCGGTGACTTGGCCATCAGCATCTTTCAGCAGTGCTGACACACTGGCATAGTTGAGGAGGCATCCGCCCATCTCGTCGCAAGTCTGAGCCACATTGATGGCGAGCCGGGCATCATCGAACTGCCCGTCATAGTATTTTACGCCCCCTTTTAGCCCTTTGGGGTTGACATTGGGGAGCTGTTCTAAGGTGGCTTTCCGGGAGAGGAGGGTAGAACGGCCGATCCGGAGCTTGCCGGCCATGAGATCGTATATTTTTAGCCCCAGCCCGTATTTGATCTGCCCCCATAAGGAGTACAGCGGGATGATGAAAGCTTGCCGGCGCGATACATGCGGGGCGTTTTTCATGATCCGTCCTCGCTCGCGCAGGGCTTCCAAGACGAGCTGTACGTCCCCCTGCGCCAGGTAGCGCACCCCGCCATGCAAGAGTTTGGTACTCCGGCTGGAAGTGCCTTTCGCAAAATCATGCTTTTCCAGCAGCAGCACGGAGAGCCCCCTCGACAGCCCGTCGAGCGCAATGCCCAGCCCTGAAGCCCCACCGCCGATCACAACGATATCCCATTCTATATTGCCATCTTGGGCTTTCGATATGTTTTTATTTCTGTCCATTTGTTTCTAATTGAAGTGTAAAAGTATTAAAAAGGTAAATAAAAGAAAGTGATTAGGGTTTAAATTTTCCTTTTTTATCGGGTGTTGCTATATTGGCGGCACAAAAAAGTAATAGCATGCGGATAGCAGAGCGGCACCGGTACATCACAGAGAAGCTACATTCGGCAGGGGCGGTAAGCGTGGCATCGCTTGCAGAAGAGATGGGCGTGAGCGTTGTGACGGTGCGCAAAGACCTTCAGCTGCTGGAAGAGCAGGGGCTGCTGTTGCGCTCCCACGGTGGGGCTTCCCTGCCTTCGGCTTTCGTCAATGACCGGCCGATAGCAGAAAAACAGGATGTCAGAGCGGAGGAGAAGCGGCTGATCGCACAGGCAGCAGCGGGCCTGCTCCAACCGGACGAAGCCATTATCATTGGTTCAGGTACTACGGTGGATGCTTTCGCACGGGCCCTGCCAAGGAGCTTCAGGGGCACGGTGCTCACTGCAGCCCTGAACGTAGCCGGGGCTTTGGCTGCACATCCTGCCCTAGAGCTGGTCCTCTTGGGGGGGGTGGTCCGGA
Organism: Phaeodactylibacter luteus; assembly: GCF_007993045.1. Taxonomy (GTDB): domain Bacteria; phylum Bacteroidota; class Bacteroidia; order Chitinophagales; family Saprospiraceae; genus Phaeodactylibacter; species Phaeodactylibacter luteus. The sequence continues at coordinate 41,408 of NZ_VOOR01000031.1, read as the reverse complement.
AAAGCGCAGCGTCTGCTGTAGGGCCCTATGCCGAAGATATGCTGCGGCATTTTGCCTGCAACCGCCTCTTTTTAAGCGTAGATGGCATCAGCCCTGATTTTGGGCTGACGACTTCCAATATGATGGAAGCCCACCTCAATGCTCAGATGTGCCGGGCTGCACAGCAGGTAGTGGTACTTGCAGATGCTTCCAAATTCGGCAAAAAAGGCTTTGGCCGCATTTGTGGCCTGCCCGAAGTGGACCTCATCGTCACCGATGCGGCTTTGCCTGAGCTTTATCAGGAAGCAGTGGAGGCTGCGGGCGTCAAGTTATTGATGGTGGGCAAAACCTGACCTAGTGCCTCAAGCCATCAATCCTTGCCACCCCAAGTTTCGTTCTTTTCCGCCTACTCTTCGTTAAAGAACCACTCCTTTAGCTCGGGCTAAAGTCGCGAACCTTCGCCTTGATTAGCCGGAAAACAACTTCAACTTAAGTATCAGAGATTTATGACTTAAGGCACTAGCGTTTAGCTCAGCACATATTATTTTTTATCTTTATCGGCCCGCAACGCCCGTGCTGTCATGGCTCGAGGCGCAGCCTAAAGGAGGCGGCAATAGCAGCCCCGGCCTCAAGCTGGGCTGCCCTTGGCATTAGCCTTCTTAGAGCGGTCCGGTTCCTTCCTTGCAAACTTAGCTCCTGCCAATTGTACTGTGCTTGCAGTACCGTAGCCTTCTTTGTTCACTTCTACAAAAGTACTTTCATGCAAGGGTATAAAACCTATCGGCATCACTTCCGGCGCTTATTCGGAGAACTGGAAGAGGTCGTTTTACAGCACATTTTTGAGACGGGAGCCCCCATAGCCCTCAAAGCTGGCGAATATTTGTTTCGGGAAGGGCAGCGGCAGCGCACTTTCTATATTGTCGTGAGCGGGCGTTTGCGCGCAGTACGGCAAGTGGACGGGCAGCCGCGCATTTTGGGCGACATCGGCGAGGGAGAGCCCGTAGGCGAGTTCGCGCTCTTCACGGAGGAGCCCCGTATGGCAGATGTCCTTGCTATCCGGGAATCAGCCGTCCTGGCTTTTTCTTACGAAGACTACGAAGCGCTGATTGCCCGTCAGCCTGCCTTGGCGACAGCAATGGCCAACTTTGTGATCAAACGGCTGCGCCGCAATACCTTCGAGCAGCACAAATCTTCTCCGCCCCGCAACATCGCGCTCTTGCAGCTCTCCGAGAGCAGGCACCTCGGTCAGTTTATCGCGGAGGTGGAAGAGGCTATGGGCCCTTTGCAGGTGCCGATCAGGGTTTGGGCAGCCGGCAGCCTTGATGGCCGGGCCGGGCTTGGGCAGTTGGAGGCCGAGCCTGGCCTCAATATTTTGGTATGCCGGCCAGATGAGGAGGCCTGGGCGCAACAGTGTATTTTGTATGCCGACCTGATCGTTTGCGCTGCTGATTTTGCTGGGGAGGCAGCATTGACCCCAACCGAGCGGGCTTTTCGTTTGTATGAGCAAGGCGTGCTCCACAAGCCCGTTTACCTCCTGTTGCTGCACGGCTCGGGAACCGTACGGCCAGCAAATACCCGCCGTTGGCTGAAGCCCCGCAAGGTAGACCTACATATTCATGCCCGCCCAGGGGATGGGAGGGACATAAGGCGGTTTTGCCGCATCATTTCCCACCGTGCAGTAGGGCTGGTACTTGGCGGTGGCGGCGCCAAGGGGTATGCACATCAGGGGGTAGCAGAGGCCCTGTTCGAGTCCGGGATCGAGGTGGATTTTCTGGGCGGTACAAGTGCCGGGGCGGTACATGGGATGGCGCTTTCGCATACCGATTTTGATTTTCAGAAAATGAAGGCCATCAGTGCTGAATCTGCTAAGAGCAAGCTGACTTCCAACGACTTTGCCCTGCCGATGGTATCAATGATGACAGGCAGGAAGGTGAAGGGGTTTATACAGCGGGTTTTCGGGGATGCCCATGTAGAAGACTTATGGGTGAATTCTTATTGTGTATCTACCAATTTTTCCAAAGCCCGCCCGGAGATACACGAGCAGGGGCTGTTGTGGAAGCAGGTGCAGGCGAGTATTGCGATCCCTGGCATATTCCCGCCGGTGGTCATCAATCAGTATTTGCATGTCGACGGGGCGGTAATGGACAATGTGCCTATCGAGCCCATGTACCGTTACCCGGTGGGGCACATCATTGCGGTATCCCTCTCTGGGCTGAGCGAGCGCAAAGCCAATTACGAGGAGCCGCCTTCTTCTTGGCGCATTCTTTGGGATAAGACCCGTGGCCGGCGCAAGATAAAAATCCCAGGTTTGGCTTCTTTGATCATCAATTCCCTCATGCTCAATAGTCTACAGCGCCAGGAGCAGAACAAGTCTAAGGCTTCGTTATACTTGGAGCTGGACCTCAAGGGCATAGGTTTTCTGGATGACCGGAAGTGGCAGGAAATCCGGGAGCGGGGCTATCAGCAGACCAAAGCCTACCTGAAAGCGCTTAGTGGGGAGGCCCGGTTTTGGGAGCAGGCCGGCTGATGCCCGGATTTTCCTGTATCTTTCCTGTCAAAAGGCTATGAGGATTTTGTTGTGTGTGTGGCTTTGGGCCTTGGGAGGGGCAACGCTTGCCGCTCAGCCCTACATCCTGGATGCGGATACTGGCAATGAAATGGACGATTGGGCCGCTATTGCCTATTTGCTCGGCCCCGGAGGGCTGGATGTCGCGGCTTTGCAGTCTGCCCATTACAGCACGCCGCACCTCCTTTTTGTCGAAAAATGGAACGGCCTGCCTACCGACAGCCTGCCGACCGTGGCCATCAGCCAATATTGGAATGAGCGGATTTTGGCAGCTTGTGGGAAGTTCGGCCTCCCTGCCCTGCGCGGCTGTACCCGGCCGGCCGGCCCGCCTTGGGGCTATGAATCGCCCTTGCCGCTACAATCTGCGCCTGCTGTCCGTTACCTCATAGATCAGGCTTGGAAGGCTCCGGAGGGGGAGAAGCTGAACATCATCTGTACGGGCCCAACGACCAATGTGGCCATGGCGATAGCTGCTGCCCCGGAACTGGCCGCACGCATTAGGGTCTACCTTTTGGGCGGGCACTATGATGCCAAGAGCCAGGCCTGGAACAAAAATGAGTTCAACATCCGTAATGACCTCAATGCATTTGATTTTCTGCTAGAGCAGGAAGCGCTCGAGCTCTGGATCATGCCGGCGAATGTGGCCGGCAAGGTACGTGTGAGCCGTGAAGGCTTTTTCGGGGCCTTGGAAGAAAGCCGGCCGGCTTTGGCTGAGCTGCTCCGATGGCGGTGGCGAAGCGTGGGCGCAGGAGCTGATTGGGTAATGTGGGATGTAGCTTTGGCCGGTGCCATTAAGCAGCCGGAATGGGCGGTATGGAAGAAAGCCAGGGTGCCGCCGGAGAACGGCCGCCGGAAGGTCTGGGTGTGTATGGCTATCAAAGAGGAAAGGATTGCAGCGGATTTTCTTTTTACCCTCAGCCAATGGCGCTAACTTGTGTGGCAGGCAAAAAAAAAGGTACCCCGGCTGAGGTACCTGCATAAACTATAAACAAACAAAAAACATTAGCGATTCATAAAACTGCATGCCTAACAGTACGTTTGTAAAAGGGTTCAAAAAATTTTGAAAAATTATGCAGCAGGAAAATAAGACGAACTTTAGCCCCTGGAAAATTGGCCTGATCGTCGTTGGCATCATCCTTTTGCTCCGGTTTGCAGGCCCGCTGCGCTTCATGCTGCTGACGCTTGTCTTGCTGGGGGGCGTAGGGTTCCTGATTTTCCTCGTGTATGAAGTGCTGCGGCAGCAGCGGCTGAAAAAATCTCGGGGCGGCGATGTGCCTGCTGAAGTGGCAGAGCGGATGCAAGAAGTGGATCAGCATATCCGGCAGTACAGTGAGCAGCTGAAGGCTATCAAAGGTAACATAAGGGAGCTGAGGCGAGAGCTGCGGGACGAGGGCGCTTTGAATATCAAGAATAGGACAGATGCCCAATATCTCATCCGCGAATTTGAAGCGGAATATGAATTGGGGCAGGCCAAGGTTTCTTTCTACCGTACTGCCCGGCACAAATTGGAGCGCCTGCTGCACAATCATCAGTTGTCTCGCACGCTGGCACAAAAAGAGGCAGAGCTCAGAAAGCTTAAAGAACAGCGGTATGAAGAGCTGGCGGACATGGAGGCGCTGCGCTCTGATATGGAGCTAGAGGCGCTTTACCTCGATACCATAGATCAGCTGGCGCTAAAGGTCCCGGATAATTTGTCTTTGGACCATGTGCGGGAGCTGCAAACTCAGCTGGAAGAAATGACAAAGGGGCTGGAGGGTTAGGGCATCAACCGGAATGCCACAGGCGTTCTAGCCTATCGGGTTCAGGCAGGGCCGGGCTAGCGCTGCGGAAGGGTGGGAAGCCCGATAGGGCCGAGCGGATAGCGAGCCCTGTAGCATAGCGCCCCCTGCTGTGAGGCAGGGGGAGCCCCCATCTTATCAGGAAGGGCAAAAAAACAGCAATCTGGTTTTAATTCGGTGTTTTCAGCTGTTCTCTTGAAATGACAAAAGCCCCGGAGCGCTTTACGCCCGGGGCTTTTGTATGGCCAAGCTTTTTGGCTGGCATCAGGGGTTAGTGCTGCACTACGACAGGCTTGGTGCTGACCCCTTCGCTGGTCTGCAGGCGCAGGAAGTACTGGCCAGCAGGCAGTGCGGATACATCAAAACGTACCGTTTCTTGCTGCAGCGTGCCGAGGTCACGGGTCTCCACGATCTGGCCTTTTACGTTCATCAGGCTGACTACTGCTTGGCTGGCAGGGGCTTCAAGGTCGAAGGTTGCCCAGAACTGCTCGTTGGCAGGTGTTGGGTGTACCTTGACCGCACCTTCAGGAAGCAGGTTCTCACGTGTGCTGACTTCAGAGTCGCCAATTGAGAGGCGTACAACAGGCACGTTGTCAAACCCGAAGCCGTTGAGGCTGAAATCGCCTACGTTGCTCACGTCAAGAGCTACATAAGGGACCGCTTTGTTCTCCACAGAGTCTTGGTAGAACTGAGTCGCATTGTAGTCGATGCTGGTAGTGGTATTCAGGAACAGCTCGGTATCGTCATCTTCTGGCGCGAACTGTACGGCTACGATGTAGTAGGTATCGTCCTTCAGCTCAGGGAAGTTGTTGTCGATGTCGATAGGCACCGTAACGAGGCCTTCTTCTTCTCCAGTGATGGTGTAGAAGTTGAAGGCGATAGGGCCTTCATACTCCCCTGCGTTGGCCTGCCCGTCAAGGTCAGCATCGCCGCCCCATTCGTAAAGCAGAACGGAAACGTTTTGCCCAGGCAGGTCTTCCGGGTTGCTGATGCCGAAGGTCACGTAGCGTGCGAACAGCCCGTCGCCGTTAGGCACATAGTAGATGTTGCCGTAGGTGAAGTCGTTGTCATCTGCTGGGCGGGTACCGCCAAGCGATTCGCCATTGTCGCGGCTGAAGAGCGTATCAGAAACCACAAACTGGAATTCCTGCACGTTGTCTGCCGGCACGGCGTCGTCTTCGCTGAGGGTAAGGGTATAATTGCCGATATAAGCGTTAGGCTCCATGGCAGGAGAGAATTCCGTAGCAAAGAATACGTTTTCGGCTACAGAGTCAGGAGCTACACTTGCGTAAGTCACCTGGTCAGAGAACACCTCGCCATTGGCATCGCTGATGCTGACGTCAAGGGTTACATTCTGCTGTGTCATAGCACCGCGGTTCTGTATGTCGGCGATAAAGCCAAAAGGAGTGACTTGGGAAGCAGGGGTCACTGCGTTAGGGGCTACCGCAAAGAAAGAGTTGACGCGCATATCGTTAGCTGGGCGGGGGTCGCCATCATAAACGACGATATCGTCGAGGTTCCAGTTGTACTCAAAGCTGCCAGTCCACTGCCATTGGATCAGGACATCGCTCTGCCCTGCCGCTGCGTCAGAGATATTGATGACCACTTCTTCTGGGTTTTCAGACCAACGCTCGCTGGTCGTCAGCCCTGGGAAAATGGTGTAGTTGGTCCAGTTGGTGCCCCCATCTGCGCTCACCCTCAAGATGGCGTTGTCGTCTGCGCCAAAGGTAAACACGCCGATGTGCGTTTGGAACTCTATCCATACGGCAGCAGCAGCCGAGAAGTCCTGAGAGGCGATGGTCAGCTCGCTAGTGTGTGTGATGTTGCCCGCTGCGTCAGAGTCTACCGTTACAAAGCCGTTGGTAGCGGTAGCAGAAGCGAAAGGCATTTGCTGGTTGATGGCATCTCCCCAGACTGCAGGGCAGCCATCGCCCTGGCCTGTTGCCGGGTCGTTGCACCAAGTCCAGATCGCTCCGTTGTTTGAGGTGTCTTCGTTGCCCCAGTCAGCGGGGATGCCATTGGCGAAATCTTCTGAGAGGATCACGTTCTGAGCCTGTGCTGCACCGGCGGTAAGGCCAGCGGCGAGCAGTGCTCCGAATAGTTTTGTAGATAACTTCATATACATGGTTTGATTAAATGATTGTGTTTTTGGGTAAAGGTGGCTCGATGGTTAAGGCTGTGCGACCAAAAAGCGGGTGGTTGCGAGGCCTGAGTGCCAGTATAGAGCGGCCGTATAATAGCCTGCTGCCCAATTTTGAACGTCAAATGTAACAGGTTTGTGCTGAATTCCATCAACTTTTTCTTTTAATACCAGCCTGCCCAATGCGTCTTTCACAATTAATTCCCCCTGTTGTGGGGCCAGGCCATCGAAATCAATGCTGACTTGTTTTGTTGCAGGGTTGGGCCAGGCTATCAGGGTTGCGGCTTCCGCCAACCCATTGCGGCTGCTATTGATGATGGGGGAGTCGCCAATGTGCAAGCGGATGGTGGGCACGATGTCGTACCCAAAGCCTAATAGGCTGAACACGCCCGTATTGCCAACATCCAGCACACTAGCGTATTGGGGTACGCCTCCGCTACCGAGGCTGGCAGATAGGGTAGCGGTATAGTCTATGGTATCGCTGGCGAGGAGGAAAAGGGGAGGGCCGGTCAAGTCGTTGTACCTCACACAAGCCAGATAATAGGTATTGTCTTTAAGCGGTACCCCTTCTCCTTCAAAAGAGGCCGGGAGTATGATCTGTTCCCCGCTCTCTGTGCCGTTGAAGGCATAAAGGTTGATCGCGATTTCCTCCAGCTCTTCCGGGCCGGCAAAGCCATCGCCGTTCAGATCGCCTTGCCATTCGTAGAGCAGGGTGTTGACCGTGCGGCCGTTATTGGCCAGAGCGCCAGCATTGCTCACTCCAAAAGATAGGTGCTGGGCATAAAACCCCGCTCCCTCGGGCACAAAAAAGCAGTTGCCGTAGGTGTAATCAAATGCGGAGTTGGGCGCAACATCCCTAGTGAAACCGAACTCTTTGGCGAAGGTGCCGCTCGACACTTCCATCGACCAGCCCACGGTATTGTCTTCTGGGCGCTCATCGGGCTCCTGATGTGCTATCTGGTATTGGCCTCTGTACCGCCCTTCTAGCCCGAAGGTGCTGGGGGAGAGGGCGGCGGGGAAAACTACATTCTCAAAAAGGGCATCGACCTCCAGGCTGGGCAGGCCCGAGAGTTCAAGGTAGGCCATGGGCGCACCGGTGGGCTCGGCGTACAAATAAAAAGATTGTACCGGGCTATGGGCGGGCTGTGCGCCAATGTTTTGCACATCGGCCTGTAGGGGAAGGGGCATCAGTTGGCTTTCGGGGGTAATGGCATTGGGGGCGCGGGCGAAGAAGTTGGCGTTTGTCCTTAGGTCGTTGTCCGGGCGCAGCTCTAGCGCGATGTCGTCCAGTGCCCAGAAGAAGAAGTCGCCGGCCCAGGTGAACTTGATGCGGAAGGCGCTGCTGCCCGCTGCCCCGGGTATAGGGAAACGTTCGCGGCTGTCCAAAGGCGGGATTTCATTGCGGTTGATGCTGGTGATGGAAGTCAGATAGGGGTTGACGGCCTCCGGGCTGCTCCAGGTCTGCCCTCCATCGGTACTGTAGGAGAAGGAATTGATAAACCGCGCACCTTCATTGGAGACTGGGGCATCAGGTGCGGTATTGCCGAGCCAGGCCAACTGATGGAAGGAAAGGGCGAGTGGGGTGGTGACCCCGCTGAGGTCTATCGGGGGGGAAACCAGCTCGCAAAGGTAGAATTCTTGGCCCGGGGTATCGCCGCCGGTGGTGTAGAAGTCTGCATGGAAGGTCATGGCCCCATCTGCTGCGGTAGGGGAATGAATGAAAAAGTAGGGCCCGAAGTCAGAGACTACCGCCCCAAGGCCCAGGCTTACATCGCCCCCTGCAGACCAGGCCCAGGTGGAGTCGCCGCCCGACAGCGGCAGCACTTGGCTTGTCCATCCGGAAGCCCCCCCGGCAAAGGGCTCAAAAAAAATGGCGCTATCGGGCGCAGCAGGGTTGCTAGCCGTAAGTGTTATGTCATCTATGAGCCAGGCGAACTCCCGGTTGGCGGCCCATTCCCACTCTAAGGTGACTTCCGCTTCGCCAGCGGCAATAGGGCTGATGTCGAGGGTGACCAGGTAAGCGCCATAGCCGAGGGCAGGCAAGGGGGCGATTTGCTGATCGGCCTGTGTGAGCATGGGGAAGGGCTGGAATACCTGGCTGCCATTTGGGGTCGTGACCCGGACTATGGCCTTCGCGGCGGCGGGCTCGTTGTCTGTGGCGATGGCGGTATAGAATTGCAGAAAGACCTGTGAGCGTTCACTGCAATCGACTGCGGCGGAGCTCAGCCGGCTGATGTGCCCTTCTCCGGGCAGCAGCCCAGCACCATCGGAGTCGAGCCAGAGGAAGCCATTGCCTGAGGAGGGGGATTGGAATTGCTGCAAGGGGCTCTCCGCAGGCAGGCAAGCGTCAAATTGTGGGCAATAGGCCCAGAAGACGCCCTGCCCGGCCGCATCGGCAGTAGACCATCCATCTGGGAAGCCATTGGAAAAGTCGGCCGCCCAGAACGGCAGGGCTGCATTCAGCCATCCAACAGATGCGCAAAGGGCAAATACGGTGGTGCTCCATTTCATAATTCAGTAGATAGGGTATGAAGAGGTAGAAATCTTTATCCAATAACTTAGGCGATATCATTTGCAAACGCAAGCCCGGATGCGGACTTGGCAATTTGGCAAACCAAAAAAGCCTAGTAGGCTTAAGTCATAAATCTCTGATACTTAAGTTGAAGTTATTTTCCGGCTAATCAAGGCGAAGGTTCGCGGCTTTAGCCCGAGCTAAAGGAGCGGTCCTTTAACGAAGAGTAGGCGGAAAAGAACGAAACTTGGGGTGTCAAGTATTTATGGCTTGAGGCACTATAGGCATTGGGGCGGCTGGCTCTTTTGCCGGTGCCGGACAAGCGATGCGGAGGGGTGTCAAGCCCGTCAGGGCCGAGCGGGCAGCGAGCCCCGTAGCGTAGCGGCCCGTGCCGTCAGGCAGGGGTGGCCCCATAAAAGTAAGCACCAGGCTGGGTCGGGCAAGCGCTTAGCCTGTAGGGGCAACACAGCCGATCAGAGGCGCCCCTTTTCGCCGAGCAGGCGGTATTCTTTTTCCAATTGTTCCCGGTCGACGGGCACTACCCCTACTTTTTCGCAGACCTGCCCTCCGGCAAGGTTGGCCAGCTGTGCAATCTCTTGGAGCGGCAGTTTCAATGCCAGCCCCAGGCCAGCTACGGCAAAAACGGTATCTCCGGCACCACAGACATCTGTTATGGAGCGGGGGTGGGTCGGCAATGTCTGCCCCTGCCCCTGCTCATTAAGGTAAACCCCTTTTTCGCTGAGGGTGATGATGGTAAAAGGGTTGCCTAGTTTGCTGCGGATGTGTGCGGCCGCCCGGTCTAAGGAGGCAGGGCTGTGGTCTACCGGAAAAGGGGCTTGAGCCCGAATTTCCTTCAGGTTGGGCTTGAACAGGGTGACGTGCTTGTACGCCCAGAAGTTGTCGAATTTGGGGTCAACTGCAGTGGGCAGGTCCCGTTTTACGGCTTCCAGGGTGATCGCATTGATGACCTCGTAGGACAGCACGCCTTTGTTGTAGTCCTGAAAGAGGATAGCGTCAATAGCTTTGGCTTCGAGGATGCTGCGCACAGCCGTCAACAGCTGCTCTGCCTCTGTGGTGCTCAGGGGGTGTGTATCTTCTGTATCTACCCTGAGCAGGTGCTGACTGCCGGCCAGTATGCGGGTCTTGACGGTAGTGCGGCGTTGGGCAGAGCGGACGAGCCCACGGGTAGAGAGCTGCTGCTCAGGCATGAGGGCTTCGAGCTTGGCGGCATCAGCATCTTGCCCAATGACGGTGCACAGGTAGGGCTTGGCGCCCAGTGCTGCAATATTGAGCGCCACATTGGCTGCGCCCCCGAGGCGGTCGTCCCGCTGATGGAGCCGGACAACCGGCACCGGGGCTTCCGGGGAGATGCGGTCGGCCGAGCCCGTAAGGTAGCGGTCGATCATTACATCTCCTACAATTAGGATTTTCAGTCCCCGGAACGCTTTGAAGGTGTCGCTGATACTCATGTGCGCAAAAAGGTTTATGGTTTACCCCCGTTCAATAGGGCAGGTCATACAGTGGGAGCCACCGCGGGCCCTCGAAAGCTCGTTGCTCGGCAAGGTGATGATGGTGTTCTCCACCTCTTCAGGCTTGAGGGAGCCATCTTTGAAAGCCTGCAGCAGCGTGTGGGCATGAATGATCTGGTAACCGGCTTTTCGGAAAGCTTTTTCGGTATAGGGGTTGCGGTCGTAGGTCAGGGCTACCCCTGGCTTGATGGCTACAAGGTTGCAGCCGTCGGTCCACTGCTCCCGGTCTTGATAGGGCGATTCGCCTTCCCCGCTGAGGATGAACGTCATATTGGGGCTGATCTCAGAAAGGAAAAACTCCTTGATCGAAGGGTATTGGCGGGTAGCTCCGCTTTGCGCAAAGACCTCCACGTAAGAGCCCAGCCCGTCGAGCACGATAGGTTTGAAGGCGACCACATGGTGATGGTTGATCTGCGTGAAGATGGTATCGATGTGCATATAGCTGCGGTCGGTAGGGATGTTGACCTGCACGACATGCTTGACCACGCCTTTCTCGAAAAGGACATCGCGCAGGCTGCGGATAGCATGAGCGGTAGTACGCTCACTACAGCCGATGAGGAGGTAGTCCTGATTGATGATCATCACGTCGCCGCCTTCGATACTGACCATTTCCCTTTTGGGGGAAGGAGGGAAATGCTCTACGTTGTTGAGGTTGATGATGCGGCCGGCTTTGCCCAGTTCCCGGAAGATGGGGTGGGCCCAAAAGATGAAGCGCGTCAGGAAGTTTTCGCGAAAGCGGGCTTCTTTGGCGGCTTTGGTAATGATGACGTGGCCATTGACGGTCACTGCGATATCGCGGGTGAAAATGAAGTTGGGGATGGGGTCGAAGAGGATGAGGTCTTTTTCCGCAAGGTAGCCGGTGACGAGGGTCTCGGTAAGGGCCCTATTGTCCAAGGGGATGAGGAGGTCGCCATAAGACTGTGGCAGTTCTTCGTAGTCGATGATTTTAGCGATCATTTCCAGCTTGTCCCCTTCGTCGGCTTCGAGGGCTTCATACAGGAGCTGCTCGATTTCCAGGACGTTGCCTGCCCCTAGGAAGTGGGCAAGGACTTCGGTAAACACGTCATGCTCTTCCTGCATCTGTGGCAGGTAGACAATATCGTCGAACAGCAGCTCTTCTGCCCGTTTGGGGGAAATGCGCGCGATGCCTTCGTCAGGCCGGTGAACGATGACCCGTTTCAGGGCACCGATTTCAGAGGAGACGGATACTTTGGCCATGTGGTTAGGGTTTTTTGGCTATACAGTCTATTTAGATAGCCAAGACTTTTTCGATTTCGTAAATGGAGTTGATTTTGCCAGCAAATATGCAATAAAAAGGCGGATTTTCTAGGAGGAGAGCAATCTCGGTGGGCCGCCCATCGTCAATGAAATTGGCTTTTAGCTTAGATTTGACGGTATACATGGAGGTCATGTACTGAAAGGCCACTTGGCTGCTGAAGTAATGCCGGATCTGCCCCAGCATTTTCTGGTAATTGCTCTTTGGCCGGGCCGGGCAAGCGTTGCAGACTGAAAGCGCGCCCGGCCTGCAGTCTGGGTTCTGCGCCTGGCAGTCGAAGGCCGGCAGGTTGTTGTACGACACTTTATGGTGGGTGTAGGCTACGCTCGATAGCGAGAGCAGGCCAGATTTGCCGTAAGGCATGATAGACCCAAAAGGCCCGTCCATAACGGTCAGCCCGATATCTCTGATTTGGGGCGAGCTGACAAAAGCCATCTCTGAGATTTCGTGCATCAGGTCGATGTCCCTCGCCCCGAAGGTGCGGTTGATCAGATTGCTCCCGGCATAGGTCGCGTTGACCACTTGCGCTGCATGGATCAGGTAAGGGGCACCCCCTTTGGGCGACAGCTCAACTTCCCACCCTGTGCTGTAGGCTTCTGCCCGCTGTACCTCGGTAGACATTGCAGCCTTCACCTTTGGGGCGCTTTTCAGCTGCTCCCGGTAATAGTTGGCGATCAATATGGGGTCGAAGGTGTACTCGGTGGTGGCGTAGAGGGCTTCCAAACGGTGGAAGTTGAAGTAAGGGTGTTCCCGCACGCGTTCGCACCGTATGCCTATGAAGGCACAGAAGCGCTCGAACTGTGCAGCATCCGTAAAGGAGCCGAAGCGGTCAATGGCGTAGTATTTCTCGAACTCGAAGTTGATGAAATCTTTATGGTCTTGGGTGAAACGGGCTTTATTGTCATCAGACATCAGTGCGGTAGCCACGCTGCGGGGGTAGTGGTAGCCACTGTGCAGCCTGGCCTGATTGACGATGGAGGCTTTTTTGAGCAGTTCTTTCTCCCTTTCTACAAGCAGGACCCTCATCCCCTTGCGGGAAAGGTACAGGGCAGCGTAAATCCCGAAGATGCCGCCGCCTACTACGAGGAAGTCGTACTGTTCGGGCGCTGCCTTCATGGTGTTGAGGATTGGGCGATCTGGCGCAATTGCTGGTATAACCCGGAATAATCATGGGTTTGTAGCGCACGGGCAAAGTCAAGAGAAGCATCGAGCTGTCCAGTGCTAGAAGGGCCGATCAGGATGCCGCCCATATCAGGGCTATGCCAGGCGTAGGCCATACCACAGTGGTTCATGGTCTGTACAGCAGGGCGGCCCTTCACGGTATTGGCTTCTGCAATAGCTTGCCGCAGGCGCTGCACGATGGGCTCGGCAGTTTTAGGGCTGCCGCCTCTGGCCGTGAGCGAGCTGCCCGGGCCATAGTCGGCTACATTGAGCTTGAGCCCGCCGGCATTGACCCCATAGGCAATAAACCGGGGCCGGCCATGGAAGGGGGTGTAGCGGTTGTAATCAGAGTGGAGGAGGTTGTGCTTGATCTGAATGCGGAACGCCAGCCCTTTTTCCTCTCCAAGAGCAGCGTAGTGCTCCGGGTGCTGTATGCCAGAGAGCCCTACCTCAGCCCCCATGTCGTTCATCAGTTTTAGGGCATTGATGGTGTGGGCGATGGCAGCCCGGCTGTCGCGGTTGTCCCAATGCACCATCATAGTGTGCAGGTTGTCCCCAAAAGCATTGCGGTACTCATCGAATAGTATGAGGAGGAAGCTCATGCTGAGGTTGTGGTCTGGGGTGCGCATATTGTTGAGGCTTCCGACCTTCATCATGATGCGGAGGTCTTCCACGCCGTGCGCTTTGGCCCATTCGAGCAGGATTTGTTCCGCTTTGCGGAAATCTTCCGGTTTTTTGTTGATGGGGTAATTGGTAGCGGCATCCACAGCCCGCCCGCCTCTTTGGTAGAACCGGTCGAGGAGGGCAAAGGCGTTCTCCCTAGAGGTGGTCCAGCCCCACATGGCCGTGCCAAGGATGAGCTCAGGGGTGTTTAAGGTCATGGTTGTTTCTTTTTCAATGCGATCATAGCGTTGATGTAGCGTTTGGCGAGGGGCAAGATTTCAACCCGGCTGCTGCTCACGTCGTCCGTCCATGTTACGGGCAGCTCGAAGATGCGCTTGCCCAGCCATTCGGCAGTTGTCAGCAGCTCTGTGGAGAAAAACCAGCCATCGTTTTGGGCGCCCGCCTCGTAGAGGTCTTGGAAAATATCCCGTTTGAGCCATTTGAAGCCGCACATGCCGTCGGAGAATTTCACCCCGAGGTAAGCCTTGAGCAGCAAATTGAAGCCCCGGCTGGCCACTTCCCTTTTGAAAGGGCGGTTGATCACTCTAGACTTGGGGTGGAGGCGGGAAGCGTAGACCAGCTCGTAGCCGCCTTCCGTCAAGGCTTGGAAGGCTTCCAGGAAATGGGGCAGGCCGGTAGCGAGGTCCAGGTCCATATAACCGACGATATCGGCTGTGGATTGAGACCAGGAGGTTTTAAGGGCCAGCCCAACGCCTTTGCGCGGCACTTTCAGGAAAACGACTTCCGTCAAGGCTTCGGCCAGTTCTTTCCCGAGCAAAGGGGTGCGGTCGGCCGAGCCGTTGTCAGCAATGACGATGCGCCATTGGCCGGGCGTAGGGAAGTGCAGTTGGAGGAACTGGTGCAGGGTGCGCACCTGCTGCTGCAGGGTGGCTTCTTCGTTCAGCACAGGTATGGTTACGTCGAAGGTCGTCATGGCTCTTTGGTTGGCTCCGGGCGAAGATAATGCCCGGCGCTTGAAATGGGGAAAGAAGAAGGCTTTTCTTTGAGGGCGCAGCCGGTTGTACAGCCCGGCTAAAATTGTTTTCTTTGTGTGCCGGGCATTCCGGATAACCGAATTGAATTTTTCATGGACCAACTGAATAATGCGCCCAAGCGCAAGCCTTTTTGGAAGCGGCCAGAAGGCGTGACCGGTGCTGTCTTTTTAGGTGCCCTCATTCTAGGCGGGGGCTATCTCTTTGCCAGTGCGCTGCCCGTGCTAATCGATCTAGCCCAAAATACACTCTACCTGGCGGGCATGCTGGCGGTGCTGGCAGCCATCGTTTATATGGTGCTCGACCCCCGGATGCGCAACCTCGTGGGGTATATGTACCGCAGCATCATGCGCTGGATCACCGGCTTGTTTGTGGAGCTTGACCCCATTGGCATACTCAAGAACTATGTGAGCGACCTCAAGGGCAAGGTGCTGAAAATGGAAAAGCAGATCAACATCCTCCGCGGGCAAATGCACAAGCTGCAGGAGCTTATCCACAACAATAAAAAGGAGATACATGCCAACTTGCAGCTGGCCAGCAAAGCCAAAGCGAGCAACAAACAGACGGTGATGATCTTGAAGTCTAGAAAGGCCGGCAGGTTGAAAGAGTCTAATGTCCGCTTGGAAGACCTCTACAAAAAAATGGAAGTCTTGTACCGGGTACTGACTAAAATGCATGAGAACTCCCTCATCCTGGCTGAAGATATTCAGGATCAGGTGATGATAAAGGAGCAAGAGCGCAAAGCGATACACGCCAGCCACGGAGCCATGAACAGTGCTATGAGCATCATCTCAGGAGACCCCGACAGGCGGGCGATGTTCGACGCTGCCATGGAAGCCATTACGGACGATGTGGCCAATAAGGTAGGGGAGATGGACCGCTTCATGGAGCTGTCTTCCAATTTTATGAACAGCATAGACCTCCAGAACGGGATTTTCGAGGAGGAGGGCATGAAGATGCTGGAGCAGTGGGAAAAAGAAGGGACTTCCCTTATCCTTGGGGAGGAAAAGTACAGCCTTTTGTCCAAGGCAGAAAACGATGCGGAAGTACTGGACCTCAACGCGCCCCTGAAGCAGCCGGTCAGGGAAACTGGCCATAAGAACCAATACGACAGCTTTTTTGATTAGCCTTCCCTGGCCAAGGCTTTGGCAGGAGGGAGGACAACGGAGCGCAGGACAAAATTTGGCAAGAGCAGCCCGAAGGGTAAACCCCAACAAGCACTTGCTGTAGAACCGGCACCGGGATATACTTTCCCGGTGCCGGTTTGCGTTCTGCTCTCCTGTGTACTAAAAAGCGGCTCAATATGAAAATACTGTATGCCTTCTTGCTCCTGCTGAGCGCCCTTCCGGTTGCGGCCCAGTCTTATGATTCTGCCTTTGGCGTGCGTTTGGGCACAGATTGGGGGCTTACTTTCAAGCAGCGGCTGGCCAAGAAAACCACAGCAGAGCTGATTGCCCAAAGCAGCCTGCAACGGGAAGAGGTGCTGCTCACCCTCTTGGGGGAACAGCACATGCCTTTCCTTACCCGCCGCCTCAATCTGTACGCAGGTGGAGGGCTGCACAAAGGTTGGGGCTGGGAAGCGGCCGATGTGGAGGGCAGCCCCTACCGCAACCCTTTTGGGCTTACTTTTATTGGGGGCATAGAGCTCTCCCTTGGCCGCCTCAACTTGTCTTGGGACTTCAAGCCTGCAGTGAACCTGGTTGGGGGGGCGCGCACCTTTTACTCGCAAACGGGCATCTCCCTGCGCTACGTCGTCGTCAAGCGCAAATGGCTGAAAAGGGGCAACCGGGCTGGCCAAGGCGGCTGGCGCTTTTGGGAAAACTGGTAGCCCTCCTAAAAAATGATGGATTTTCCATTGTGCAGGCCCCGGTACCCCTATGCCCCACCACAGCAGCTGGCCTTTGTTTTAGGGCGGGGCAGCACACAGGGTTTTACGGCCTCACCCTTATAGCTGCCCCTTATGGCAGGGGGCACAAAAGGTTTATATTTGTGCCGTTCTGGCGATTGGGCCAGGACCAGAACAGGCACAATATGACGGATATCGGGAGCAAAAAGGATCAGGTGCTGAAGGCCCTGGCCCGTATAATTACAGCACAGGAGGAAGCTATTATTGCGGCCAACGCCAAAGACTTGGCCGCTTATAAGGGCGGGGACGAGTCGATGTTCGACCGCCTCAAGACTGGGCCGGAGAAGGTGAGGGGTATGGCCGAAGCCTGCTTGCAGACCGCAGCCCTGCCAGACCCTGTCGGGAGGGAGCTTTACCGTTTTGACCACCCCAATGGCATGCGGGTGGTCAATCAGACGGTCCCTTTTGGGAAAATCCTTATCATTTACGAATCCCGCCCCGATGTGACTATCGAAGCCGCGGCCACTGCTTTCAAAGCAGGCAACCGGATCTGGCTCAAGGGGGGCAAGGAAGCCTTGAACACCAACTTGCTGCTTGCTGAATTTTGGCAGGAAGCCCTAGCGGCTCATGATGTCGGCCCCGGCTTTGTCAACTACCTGCAGTTGGACAGAGGGGCTACCCAACAGCTGATCCGGGAAAACCCACACCGCTTTGACTTGATCATCCCAAGGGGGGGGGAGCGCCTGATCAACTTTGTCAGGGAGCACAGCCAAATACCGGTCATCGTGAGCGGGCGGGGCAACAATTTCCTTTACGTAAGTGCTGCAGCCGACTATGGCATGGCACTCTCCATCATCCGCAACGGGAAGAGCCGCATCAGTGTCTGCAATGCCTTGGACAAAGTCCTTATCGACCGTTCATGGGAGGGCCTGGAGGGGAAACTGCAGCAATTACTGGGCGACTTGTCGGCTGCAGGGCTGGAAGTTGTAGCCGACGAAGCCGGATGGGCGGGCGCCCACCCGGCTGTGCAGCCTGTCCCGGAATCGGTGTATTACGAAGAGTTCCTTTCGCATAAAATTGTGCTCAAGGTAGTAGGCAGCATGGCAGAAGCCATAGCTATGATCAACAAGTACAGCGGAGGGCACAGTGCCAGCATCGTTTCTGATGATGAGCAGGAGGCCCGGTCCTTTTTAGAAGGGGCAGACTGCGCAGCGGTTTACCACAATGCATCTACCCGGTTCACAGATGGCGGGCAGCTCGGCATGGGGGCAGAGATTGCCATCAGCACCCAAAAGCTGCATGCAAGGGGGCCTGTCAGCACGGGGCAGCTGGTTTCAAACAAATGGATGGTTTATGGCAATGGGCAGGTCCGCTAAATGCACTTGTCTGCTTGTTGAAAGGACACAAAATGGAGCAAAAGCAAAAGCTAGTCATCAAAGTCGGAACTTCCACGCTTACCAAGGGCAGTAACCGCATCTCGTACGCTGTCATTGAGCAGCTGGCCCGTCAGATCTTGTCAGTAAGGGGAGCCTATGATGTCATCTTAGTAGCATCTGGCGCGATTGCCACCGCCCGGCAGTTTGCAGAAATACATCAGGTCTCCACAGCACAGATCGATTCCAAGCAGGCACTGGCCGCGATCGGGCAGCCTAAGCTGATCCGGATTTTCGACGAGGTTTTCGGCAGCTTGGGGCTTCAGGTAGCGCAGTGCCTATTGACTTATAGGGACTTTGACAATGATACCGCACGGGAGAATGTGAAAAATACCCTGCACAAGCTCTTGGAATTCGGCTATATCCCTATCATCAACGAGAATGATACGGTGGCGGTAGATGAAATCGTATTTGGCGACAACGATAAGCTTTCAGCCTATGTCGCGATCATCAGTGGGGCAGCTATTTTGATGCTCGTCACCGATATCGATGGCATTTATACCCAAAACCCGCACCTCCACCCCGAAGCCAGGCTCATTGAGCAGGTGGCAGAGGTAGAGCAGGTGAAGGCCTTCATTGAGGAGCGGGAGAATGGGCTGGGCACAGGTGGCATGACCTCCAAAGTGTATGCCGCCGAGCTCTGCCTCAGGCACGGGCTTGAGATGAGGATCGTCAATGGCAATCAGCCGGATTTTATCTCCGGGGCCCTTAACGGGCAGTTCCCTCACACCCGCTTCAATGGCAACCTGCATGAGCCAGCCTGAACACCTTTTTGTTTATGGGACGCTCCGTTCTGAAATTGGGGCAGGGCCAGCCCGCTACCTCCAGGAATGGGCAAGGTGTATTGGGCCGGGCCGGGCACAGGGCCAGCTTTACAGCGTTGGGGATTACCCTGGTATGCTGCCCGCATCTGCGGAAGATGAATGGGTCTGGGGAGAAGTATACCGGATAGAAGAAGCTGCTAGTTTGTACCGGCTGTTGGATGCTTATGAAGGGTGCGACGGTTCGTCTCCTGTTCCCCACGAGTACAGCAGGGGCTGCGTAGAAGTGGAGCTGGCCGGGGGGCGCCGCCTGATGGCAGCCTGTTATTGGTACGCTTGGCCTGTTATTGGGCTAGAGCGGATTGTCTCAGGCGACTATGTAGGGTGGAGGCAGCAAAAATAACCGCCACAGCTTGGGACTTTTCCCATGCAGTGGCGGCTGGACTAAGCGTTACTACAACATGAAGGTAAGCATTGCTGCTGTCCGATGCCAAGTAGAAATGATGTGAATTATGGGAATCCTCTTAAATCAGTAGTTTTTCCCCACCAGCGTGGGGCTTACAGGCCAGATGCCGCCTTTTTCTTCCAATACCTCAGCAGCCCCGCCACGCTCATCCAGCTGGGGTTGGCACTTTCGTACACTTCTAGCAGCTCCCCGCTCACGCCCTTGCCCTTTAGGCGGGCCGCAACAAAGGCTTGGAACCTTGGTGTGATGCTTGCGGGGTCGTGCTGTTGATCAAATTCGGGCTTTATCCATGCAGCCCATACATCCAGCTCTTTCTCCAGCTCGTCTAGGTGGGCAGGCAGGGCAGGCCCCGCAATGCGCCCGAAGTGGGTCAGGTAGACCTGAGCAAGTGGAAGGCTGCGCATCAGCTGTATGGAGGCTTTCCAGTCTTCGATGTTGATATCTGGCGGCGGGCAGGGGGGCACTACCGGCCCGCCCGCTATGGCCACACCGGCTACATCGCCGGCTATCAGGCTATCTGCTACTTGCCAAGCAATATGGTGCACTGCATGCCCTGGGGTGTGCCAGGATTTTATCAGCTGCCCGCCAATTTCAATGGCTTCCTCATGCTCCATGGCCCGTATCTGTTCCATAGGTATGCCTTTCATATCGCTCCACAACCGTTCCATGTCATCTCCATAAATCCGTGCGGCTGAGGCCATCAGTTTGCTGGGGTCGTGCAGATGGGCTGCCCCGAAAGGGTGCATATAGATGGTGGCGCCGGATTGGGCAAGCGCCCATGCTGCACCGGCATGGTCCAGATGGATATGGGTGATGAAAACATGTTTTACATCTCCGGGCTCATAGCCATGCCTGGCCAGCCCTTCTTCGAGCTGTCCAAAAGTAGCGTAGGGGCCTGTTTCGAAGAGGACGGGCCCGTTTGCTGTTTCCAACAAAAAAGCGGCTATGGCTTCAGGGTGCCCTAGGAATTTAAGATCAATCACTTTAATCATATTAAAATATATTTTACTCATTTAAAATTTTCCAGACATTTTATCCGTAATAATAGAAAAAAATTGAAGCAGATAGCCAGTTGGGCATAGGATACGAGCATATTTGAAGCTCGTTCCTATTGCAAATCAACGTTCCATGAACCTGGCGTCCTCACTAATTTTTCATTTAGCCCGCTAAGCTCAAATTTTGTGACTTCGCCTTGTGGCGCCGGCCCGAAAAACAAAATAATAGTTTCTGCCATACTTTCAAGGCTACAGCTCAGCCCTCAAACTTTAATTTTGGTTTTGCGCGAGCCTAGAGGGGAAAGCTCTCCATTTAACCTTGTAATGCCCCCTGGTGCATCCAGCCTGATGGGCGCAAACCCGGTTGTCGTTTTTTGCCTGCCCCTGTACAATGTGATGGGGCCTGCCCCTGCCGGATGGCAGGTGCCGCTATGCTGCGGGGCTCGCTATCCGCTCGGCCCTAGCGGGCTGGCCACCCCTCCGCAGCGCTAGGCCAATGCCAGCCGAAAGCCCGGAAAGCATCAAAGCCTGCGACATATTGATTTACGCCCAGCCTGATACAGCTCCGCCCGCTAGCCAGCCGAAAAGAAGCCAGCGCGCCAGGGTTTGTAGCGGGCTTTGATGAGCGAAACGGACTGCGGGGCGAGTTGTGCCTTACGGAAAAAAAGCAGCCCGAAGTGGAATAGGTCTACCGACAGCGTCACCTCAGGATGCTGTTTCAGCTGCTCCCAGGCGCGCTCCATTTGGGCAGACCAATGTATGTCGGCAATTACGAAAACGCTGCCATCATGTGCGTAGGGAAGGCAGGTGTTGAAATAAGAAAGGCTGGCCCCCTCCCGGTGGTCGCCATCGAGGTAAAGGTAGTCGAGCCGGCCGAGGTCTTTCAAAGCTAGGGGCAGGGAGACTTCAAAAGGGCCGGTGCGGACTTCTATTTTGCCGGGAGCTAGCTGTTGGAGGTTCGACCGGGCTTCCTCAGCAGTCTGTGGGCAGCCTTCGAGGGTGATGAACGTTGCGCCGCGCGGCGCCGCTGCCGCCTGGTATGCAGCGGAAATGCCTAGGGAAGCCCCCATCTCTAGCATCTGCTTGGGCTGCATAAACCGGACCAGCCGGAAGAGGAGCTCACCGCTCTCCCTGCTGATGGCGGAATTCCGGGCCAAGTCGGCAATAGTCCTGCGCTTCGAGCCGTTAATGAGCGAACCGGCACCATGATCTGTCAATTCTAGCCACCTGTGGTTTTGCTGCAGTTGCGCTCTTAGCAGGGCAATATCCTGGAAGGCGTAATAAAAGCGTTCGTCTTCGAGCACCTCTTCGGTAAGCTGGAACAGGAAGGGCGGGTGCACATCGTAGCGGGTCTTAGCCCGAAGGTAGTAGGCCAGGTAGCGGCGCAGCAGCGTGATATGTAGCTTGATGTTGAGCATGGCTTGGGGTAAAAGTCTACAAAGATGCAAAAATGGCTGGCGCTAACGGCCGATGAGCGGTTAATTCCACGCTGAGGGGGGCTAATACGGCTACGCTTGTGCAAAAGGCAATTTTTTACCCGGTCTTTAATGAAACGTCTGTAATTTTGCATCGTTTATTGGTAGTATACAACAAGATCAGCAAAAAACCTGGCCAATGCGCCAAGTCCGCTCATCTTGGAATCAAACAAAAAATTGATACATGTTTAAGAAAAAATGGCTGGGTTTGGGTTTGCTGTTGGCAGGCTCTGTTGCCCTCAACGCGCAGGACAGTGCTCCGGAAAACTGGTTTAACCTTGACCCTTCTGCCGGTGTGCCCGGTGTGAGCACCGAAAAAGCCTATCAGGAAATCCTCAAAGGCAAAAAAGGACAGGAGGTCATCGTAGCGGTGATCGACTCTGGCGTAGATTACGAGCATGAGGACCTGGATGATGTGATGTGGGTCAATGTGGACGAGATACCCGGCAATGGCATTGATGACGACAACAACGGTTATATTGATGATATCCACGGCTGGAATTTCCTCGGCAACAAGGACGGGGAAAATATTTTGCACGACAACCTGGAGGTGACCCGGCTGTACAAAAAATACAAGGATATGTTTGAGGGCAAAGACCCTGAAAAACTATCTAAAAAGGACAAAAAGAAGTACGCCAAGTACGAAGAGTACAAAAAAGTGGTGGAAGAGAAGCGCGAGGGCTTACAGGAGAATGTGGCCACGTATACGGCAATCGCGGAAGCCATGAAAACCTTGGAAGAGGAGATCGGCAAGGCTGAAATCAAGGCTGAAGACGTCGAGGCGTTCGAAACAGAAGACCCTATGATGACTTACGCCCTGCAGATCACCAAGTCATTGATGGCTAAGGGGGAGTCTTTTGAAAGTATCCTGGACGACCTGAGCGGATATGCTGAGTACTTGGAAGGGCAGTACGAGTACCATTACAACCCTGATTTCAACCCCCGCCCAATGGTAGGGGACAACTACGCTGACCCTTACGACCGCAACTATGGCAACAGCGATGTGCGCGGGCCGGATGCGCTGCACGGCACGCACGTGGCTGGCATTATCGCTGCTGAGCGCGACAATGGGCTGGGGATGAAAGGTGTTGCCAACAACGTCAAAATCATGTCTATCCGTACAGTGCCCGATGGCGATGAGCGCGACAAAGACGTAGCAGCTGCCATCGTATACGCTGTGGACAACGGGGCTACGGTCATCAATATGAGCTTTGGAAAGGGGGCGTCCCCCCGCAAAGAGCTGGTGGATGAGGCCGTTCGCTATGCCCTCAAGAACGATGTGCTCCTGGTACACGCTGCGGGCAATGATGGCAAGGAAGTCAACGGAGGGAACAACTTCCCAACCGACAAGTTTGCCAAGCGGGGCTTCCTCAACCTCTTCGGTGCTAAGTACGCAGAGAACTGGATCGAGGTAGGTGCCCTGAACTGGAAGGAGGGCGAGCAGCTGGCTGCTCCTTTCTCCAACTATAGCCCGGGATATGTAGACCTGTTCGCCCCGGGCATGTCTATTTACTCTACTGCGCCTTACAATGAGTACCAAAACTTGCAAGGCACGAGCATGGCCGCGCCGGTTGTTGCAGGCGTAGCGGCTATGATCCGCTCTTATTACCCAGACCTTACCGCCACGCAGGTGAAGGAGATCCTGATGGCCTCTGTAGAAAAAGAGCCCATTAAGGTTATCAAGCCAGGCTCTGAAGACGATATGGTCCCTTTCCAGTCCCTGAGCGTGACCGGAGGCATTGTGAATGCCTACAACGCAGCTAAGCTGGCAGAGCAGACCAAAGGCAAAAAGAAGGGCGCAAGCCGTGATGGCGGGCCTGGCACTGATGCCGAGAACGCTAAAGATAAGAAAGCCGTGCGCCCATAAACGGCGGCTGTTCTGATCATGGTGCCCAACAACAAGGCCCGGCTGCAAGCTTGCAGCCGGGCCTTGTTGGCTTGTTGGGGGGGCTTTTAGAGCGAGCGCAGCCAGATTTTGTTCTGGCCAACTGGCGTGAACCAAAATGTCGCAGGCGTTCTTCTTTTCTGGGCTTTATAGCCTGGCATTGGCCTAGCGCTGCGAAGGGGCGGCAGGCCCGACAGGGCCGAGCGAAGAGCGAGCCCCGCAGCATAGCGGCACCTGCCCGCTGGCAGGGGCAGGCCCCCTCCAAAAAAAAACGACTATCTGGTTTGCGCCCTGGCCAACTGGCTATCGGATAATGACTTCCTCAATGGCCTCTTCTCCAAGGGCTTCGTTCAGGTTGCGGCAAATCTTTTCCTTCCCAAAGGCGAGCTCCTGCCGCAGCGGGGCCGATTCGATGATGATGAACAGCTTTTTGTTGTACAGCTTGATGTCTCGCGTGTAGCTGGCAATAGAAGGCCCCATCATTTCCTCCCAAAGGTGGCGGATACGGCTTTGGTTCAGTTTGCCTTTTAGCCGGTAGTGTTCAAGCATAGCCTTGAGCGCATCTTTTAGGGTCGTTTCGTTGGCTTCGCGTTTTTCCATAGCTGCTAGATCTGTTTTTCGGGATAGCGGGCGGCTTTCCCTTTGGTGATTTGGTAGTGAAGGGCATCGCTCTGTCCAGCCACGGTTTTCATCCGTTCCGGATCGGTATCGGTAATAAAAGTCTGCCCAAAGGGCTGTTCTCTGAGGAAACCGAGCAGCTGCGCTACCCGCTGTGGGTCAAGCTTATCGAAGAGGTCATCGAGCAGCAGTATTGGGGGCAGCCCTTTCTCTTCCAACAGCACTTGGTATTGTGCAAGTTTCAGCGCGAGCACAAAAGATTTGAGCTGCCCCTGGGAAGCAAACCGTTTTAGCGGGTAGCCCCCAATGGAAAAGACGAGGTCATCGCGATGAGGCCCGGCGGTAGTCCGCTGCAATATGCGGTCTTTGTCCCGCCTCTCTTCCAGCAGCTGCCCAAAAGGGGCTTGGGCCAGCCTAGACTGAAAGGTGCAGTCTACAGTTTCTGCTTGCCCGGATATCCGGGCGTAAGCTGCATTGACTTTTGGGCGGAAGCCTTCAATGAATGCCGACCGGGCTTCATAGAGGACTTGGGCCGGGCGCAGCATTTGCTGGTCGTAGACCTCCAGCATGGCCTTATCAAAGATGCGCTGTTCTGCAAACTGTTTGAGCAGGGCATTGCGCTGCTGCAGCAGCTTTTGGTAAGCGATCAAATGGCTGAGGTAAGCCGGGTCTATCTGGGACAGGGTGTTGTCCACGAGGCTCCTGCGCACTTCGCTGCCTTCCTGGACAAGCATGGTGTCATCGGGGGCGATCATGACGACGGGCAGCAGGCCGACGTGCTCGCTCAGTTTAGGGTAGGGCAGGCGGTTGCGCTCGAGGGCCTTCTTTTTGCGCGGCACGACTTTGGCAACGATGTGCTCTCGTGTTCCAGCCCGCTGGAAATCCCCTTCAAGCCGGAAGAAATCGGAGCCATGCCGTGCAATTTGGCTATCGGGCGTATTGAAAGCGCTTTTGCCCATGCAGAGGTAGTAGATGGCGTCGAGCAGGTTGGTTTTGCCCATGCCGTTGGCCCCAGTGAAACAGGTCAGGGCCGGCGAGCAGCTGATCTGCTCCGACTCATAATTCTTGAACTGTGTGAGCTTGAAAGATTCAAGTTGTAGTGATATGGCCATTGGGCCAAAGATATTGAAAAGCGGGCTTACAATTGGTGCTTCTGGTTCTTCATAATGTTGTCGAGCGTCCAGATGACTTCCGCTTCCTGTTTTTGCTGCCGGTACATACAATTCTGTACTGGGCAAAGCGCACAATTGGCAGGCGGCTCGCAGGGGTCGATGTGCACAAAAAGCTCTACTGGCCCAGAGCAGGCATTCTTCATGACCTCTTCAAAGGCTTTTACCTCATCGTGGCCGCGCTCCAGGTCATAATACCAGGGCAGGGTCATGTGGCAGTCGATATGCAATGTAGCCCCATATTTGATGACCCGGAAGTTGTGTATGTCGATCCAGCCGGTATGCCTTTTCTCCCTCAAGGTCTGTACCATCTTCTCTATGAGCTGATAATCGGCTTCGTCCATGATGCCAGCGACGGACTCACGGACCAGGCGGTAGCCAGTGATCAGTATGACCGCGCCAAACCCCAAGGCGAGGAGGTTGTCCAGCATGGGGATGCCTGTGGCCATGACCAGCCCTAGCCCGGCCACGAGCCCGGCTGAGGAATAAGCGTCAGACTTCAGGTGGGCGCCGCTCGCGATAAGGATGAGGGCATTATTTTCCCGCCCGGCCCGCTGGAGATAAACACCTAAGAGGTAGTTGGCCAGCCCAGCACCTGCCGTGAGGGCCAGCCCCAGCGTAAGCTGTTGTATGGGCTGAGGGTGAAAGAGGTTATAAACCCCTTTGCCCATGATGGTAATGCCGGCAATGGCAATGAGCGCCCCTTCGAAGCCTGCGGAGATGAATTCGATCTTGCCGTGGCCATAAGGGTGGTTGCGGTCGCGGGGGAGGGCTGCCAGCCAGATGCTGTAGAGCCCGAATGCCGCGGCCACCACATTGATGATGCTTTCCAATGCATCGGTCAGGATCGCATTGGAGTTGGTGGCCCACCACGCCCAGAACTTTATGCCCATGAGCAATAGGCCCATCATGAGCGCTGTGGCCTGTGCCTGAGACTTTGGGTTGTTTTGGATGCTTGTTGTTTGCAAAGCAGTTGTTTAGCTGTGCCTTCAATAAGCTAATGGATGTTGCCGTGCCAATGGGACGGTGGCTGCCGAGCCTGCCTTATAGCGTGTTGGGATTTTGGCCTTCCAGTCGAAAATTAGTGCCTCAAGCCATAAATCCTTGCCACCCCAAGTTTCGTTCTTTTCCGCCTACTCTTCGTTAAAGAACCGCTCCTTTAGCTCGGGCTAAAGTCCCAACACGCTCTTACATCATAGCCGTTTCGGAATAAGAACGCTGTAGGATGGCATAAAGTCCATTTCAGCCCTTCCTTTTTCCCGTTCAGCACCTATTTGTTGCTGATAGGGTATGCGGGGCTTACTTTTACATCATAATTAAAAACTATGCACGCGCTAACAAAGTATTTTCCAGTTTTTTTGGTATTCGGCTCAGGGCTCATCCTGAGTACTTACAGCTGTCAGCACGACATGACCATGAGCGAGGGCGGGGCTACCCCTATAGATACCACCGGCAACGGTGGTGGGGGCAGCGGCGGTACGGATAACCCTACGGACACGACGGTTAATCAAGGCGACCCTTGCGACCCGGATGTCGTTTATTTCGAACTTGATGTCTTGCCCATCTTGCGCTCCAACTGTGCGTTCAGTGGTTGCCATGATGCGGCTTCTGCCCAGGATGGGGTCAACCTGACGACCTATGCCTCCGTCGTGAATTCTGCAGATGTTGAGCCCTACGACCTCGATGGGAGCGACCTGTACGAAGTCATTACGGATAATGACCCGGATGACCGGATGCCGCCAGTCCCCAACAGCCGTCTGACCGCTGACCAGATCAACATCATTTCCCGTTGGATAATGCAGGGGGCAACCAATGAAACTTGTGACCCGGATGCCGGGGGCTGCGATACGGAGCAGGTCAGCTACGCTGCTCAGATCGCTCCAGTGCTGAATACGAATTGCCTGGGCTGCCACAACAACAGTGCGCCTTCTGCGGGCATCTCTGTGGAAGGGCACGGTAATGTCGCTGCACTTGCACAGTCGGGGCTGCTTTTGGGAGTCGTCTCATGGTCAGCGGGGTATACCCCTATGCCTTATGGTGCTGCCAGCCCCTTGCCAGAATGTACGGTCAGCCAGATCCAGTCTTGGATTGAAGCTGGCGCCCCCAACAACTAAACAATGCTATGAAAAAGATTTGTATCAAGGGGCTCGCTTTTGCAGCCCTGTTACTTTTTAGCCTTCAGGGCTGCTACTACGATGTAGAGGAGGAGCTCTACCCCGATACGGGCTGTGACACAGCTAATGTTGCCTATTCCACAACGGTGGCCCCTATCATTGCCGATAACTGCCTGAACTGCCACAACAGGGCCTCAAATTTTGGGAACGTGACCTTGGAGGGGCATGACAACCTTCAGCAATACGCTACGAATGGGCAGCTTATAGGGGTGCTCCGCAGGCTAGATGGGTTTGCTCCTATGCCACAAGGGGCACCGCAGCTGGTAGAGTGTACCATTGCCAAAATAGAAGCGTGGGTTGCTGACGGCGCCCCTGATAATTAGGCCTGATGCGCTTGGGGTGATTGCAGGGGTGAAACAGCTCATTTTTACTGCTACACTGGCCCTGCGCATCAAGTCGACAGAACGACCAAAACCTTAGTGTAATGAAAAAAGTGATTTTTGCTGTGTTGATCCTTGCCGCAGCCGGAGCGGGCATTGGGTACTACCAATTTAATAAGCCGCACCAAAACATGGAGCGTGCAGCCGCAGAGTTTTCGGTCTCAGCAGAAGCGCTCTTCGGTTCATTCGAAGCAGATGAACAACAGGCCAACGAAGAGTACCTGGACAAGGTTGTGGCTGTCTCGGGCACGGTCCGGGAGGTATCCAAAGACAACAACGGGCAGCTGAGCATAACCTTGGACAGCGGCAGCGATATGTTTGGGGTCATCTGCCAAATGGATGAGCTGACAGATCATGAGGGCTTCTCCCCTGAGCCGGGGCAAAAGCTTACCCTAAAAGGGAAATGTACGGGCATGTTGATGGACGTGGTGCTCGTGCGCTGTGTGAAAATGTAAAGCAGGGCAGCTTAGCGTTGCTCATAACCAAAACTCAAAAAACATGATTAAGCAGAAAATTTGGATTGCGGCGGCAGCCTTTTTGATGGCTATGCCCGCCTTGCAGGCGCAAAAGTACTTTACCCGTGAAGGCAAAGTCAGCTTTTTTTCCAGCACGCCCATTGAGGATATCGAGGCGCACAACAGCAAAGCCACGAGCGTGGTAGATGCAGAGACCGGGCGGACTGAGTTCGCGGTCTTGATCAAAGCTTTTCAATTTGAAAAAGCCCTGATGCAAGAGCATTTCAATGAAAACTATATGGAGAGCGGCACCTACCCCAAAGCGACCTTCAAAGGGCAGTTCTCAGACTGGGGCAGTGTAGATCTGGCCAAAGATGGCACCTATCCTGTGGAGGTGAAAGGGGATATGACCATTCATGGGGTGACGAACCCGGTGGCTGCCAATGGCACTTTTACGGTTAAAGGTGGGCAGGTGCAGGCCGTTTCCACCTTTAAGATCGCAGTGGAGGACTACGGCATAGCAATCCCCTCCGTTGTGCGGGAGAATATCGCTAAAGAATTAGAAATAAGGGTAGACTGCAACCTGCAGCCGCTCAACCGTTAGGCTGGCCTAGCACATCTAAGTGGCATAACGGATACTACCTTTTCAAAGACGCTCCGCCGGGCCTATCGCCCGGCGGCAACTTTCATCCTATGAGACCATACCTGTTTTTATTGTTCTTTCTGCCAGTCAGCTTGCAGGCTCAAGAAGAGGATCTGCTCTCTTTATTGGGGGAGCCTGAGCCAACCACAGAATATGTTGCGGCCAGTTTTAAGACGAACCGGGTCATCAACTTGCACAGCTTGGAAAGCACATCTCAAGGTGTGCTCGACATCAAGATCAGCCACCGTTTTGGCACCCTTAACCGAGGGGCTTATGAGCTTTTTGGGCTAGACAACGCTTCTATCCGTATTGGGGGCGATTATGGGCTGACAGATCAGCTGACCGTGGGCGTTGGCCGGAGCAGTTACCAAAAGACTTACGACGGTTTTTTGAAGTACAAATTTCTGAGGCAAAGCAAAGGCAAAAGGGTAATGCCGGTTTCAGCTGCTTTGTTAGGCACAACAGCCATACAAACCATGAAGTGGGCGAACCCGGACCGGGAGAACTACTTCAGCTCACGGATGTACTACACCCTTCAGCTCATACTTGGGCGGAAGTTCAGCGAAGGGTTCTCCCTTCAGGCCTCTCCAACGCTAGTACACCGCAATCTGGTAAAAACCAGGGCCGAGGCGCATGATGTATTTGCCCTGGCCGTCGCAGGCCGTGTGAAGCTGACCAAACGGTTGGCCCTCAATGCAGAGTATATTTATGTACAGCCGGGGCAACTGCTGCCGGGGTTCCGCAATGCTCTTTCTGTGGGGCTGGATATTGAGACCGGCGGTCATGTTTTCCAGTTGCACCTGACCAATTCTACGTCTATGATCGAGCCCGGGTTTGTAACTGAGACGGTGGAGGATTGGGGCAACGGCGGCATTCACTTCGGTTTCAATGTATCAAGAGTGTTTACGGTGGTGAAACCAAAATTCGATTGATGAAGTGGTTTAAAGTACGCTTACTGCTATGGATGATTTCCCTGTCGGCACCGGCAGCCCTGCTATCGCAGCGCTACCTGTTGAACGAAGGGGAGGCCTATTTCCGCAGCGATGCGCCCCTTGAGCTGATCGAGGCCCGGTCGAAGGCGCTGCGGGGCGTCATCGATCCTGAAGCCCGGGCATTTGCCTTTTCTGTACCGATGTCTAGTTTTGAGGGGTTCAACAGCCCATTGCAGCGGGAGCACTTCAATGAGAACTACTTGGAAAGCGATGTTTACCCCGTTGCTACCTTCAGCGGCCGCATTATCGAAGAGGTTGATTTTTCTGTGCCAGGGGACTATGTTGTGCGCGCAAAAGGGAAGCTGAATATACATGGGATCGAGCAGGAGCGCATCATCAAGAGCGAGCTAAAGGTAGATGGCTCCGGGGTCCATTTGAAGTCAGACTTTACCGTTTTGCTAGAAGAGCATGGCATTAGCATCCCGAAGATTGTCTATCAGAAGATAGCGGAGGAGATTGCTGTGCGGGTAGAAGGCACATTGGCCCCACAGTAAGGAGCTTAGCCCAAGCTGGGACCGGACTAGCGCTGCGGAGGGGTGTAAGAGCTGGTTAGGATTTTACCCTTCGGGCTGCTCTTGCCGAATTTTGTCCTGCTCTTCGTTGTTCTTCGGTCACGTAGCTAAGGCTATTGGATTCAAGAATGGGGCCCTTTGTCCCATTCTTGAATATATCACGCCTCGATCAGGGCAAAATTTGGCTGCGTTCGCTCCAAAAGCAAAATCCTAACTAGCTCTCAGCCCGATAGGGCCGAGCGGGCAGCGAGCCCCGTAGCATAGCGGCCCCTGCTGTTAGGCAGGGGAAGGCCCCAAGGCGCATTTGGATATGCATGGCTGAAGCAGTAATTTGGAAGCCGAGGTTGCTAGAGAGCCTGGAAAAGTATGCGAAAAACTATGCCTTACTACCTCATCGGTGCGGTGCTGTTTTTGACCGGTTGGCCTGTCTTGCAGGCTCAGGTCCCTCAATTCAAGCCGCAATCATTGGAGCGGGAGCTTCAGGGGGTAGGGCCCCGGCTGGCATTTGAGGCTCCCGATGGGTTCATCTGGCTGGGGACCGATCAGGGCCTTGGCCGTTTTGATGGGCAGCGTACGGAGTGGTACGTGATGCCTAGTAGCGAAACGGACAATAAAGTAACGGCGATTGGAGCTTGCAGGGGGCAGATTTGGGCCGGTTATGCTGATGGGCGGGTTTACCGTGAAAGCCAAGGTGTTTTTGCCTTGTGGGATATCGAAGAAGGGCTGCCTGCTGTGCCGGTGACCGGTATAGCGGATGGCCCGGACGGGCAAGTTTGGATAGCGACTTACGGAGAAGGGCTTTATGTGCACAATGGGCAACATCTTTACAATATAGATGAGGCAGATGGCTTGCCCGGGAATGATATTTATACGCTGCACGTAGATACGTCTGGTACGGCATGGGTGGGGACAGATGGCGGCCTCAGCGCTTGCCGTTTTGAGCAAGGGCAGAAGCGGCTGCAACATTTTGGAAGGAAGGAAGGGGTGCCCGACGAGATTGTCCGGGTGATTTTGCCGGGGGAGGGCGAGGTGCTTTGGCTGGGTACCCACAGTGGGGGGATCGCCCGTTTTGACCTTGGCAGCCGGTCTTGTGAGCCGCTGCTCGCACATTGGCCATTTGCGCCCATCAACAGCCTCGCCCTTTTTGGAGGGCTAGAGCTTTGGATTGCGACAGAAGGAGATGGGCTGCTGCGTTACCATTTGCAGAATGGGCAGCTGGAAGCGGAGGCAGCTGGCCGTGCATTAGCGGACAGCCGCGTGAGCAATCTGCTGAAAGACAGGGAAGGCAACCTTTGGGCTTGTAGCCTGACAGACGGGCTGCTCAAAGCCAACCGGCAGTTTGAGTTTGTAGAGGGGCCATTCCAATCCATACAGGCGGTCATGGAAACCGGGCAGGGGCAAGTCTGGGTTGGCTGTCAGGAAGGGCTGTACACCCGTACCCCTCAGGGACAGCATTTCAATAAAATATTAGACGGCAATTTCCTGTCTCTTTACGATGGAGCTGATGGCAAAGTTTACGCTGGCACTTTTGGCAGCGGGCTGTATATCCTAGATGATGGAGGGGCTGCCGTTGCCCACCTTACTGCGGAAGATGGGCTTTCCAATGAAAGCATTTTGGATATTACAGGGCAGGGTGGCGAAATCTGGCTTGCTACTTTGGGCGGGGTAAACCGTTTGGTGCCGGCAAAAGGGCAGCAGCCTTTGCAACTGCTCCCGCAGTTTGGCCATCATTCTGCCTTGGGCACCAACTTTGTGTATACCGTATTCTCAGACCGCAAAGGGCGTCTTTGGCTGGGCACAGATGGGGAAGGGTTGAGCATGTGGGACGGAGCCTCGCTTTATAATTTTCAGGGCACTGACTCGGTGTCTTTTCAGGCCGTATATTCCATAACAGAAGATGAGCGCGGCCATATTTGGTTCAGTACGGCACGCAATGGCATATTTGAGTACGATGGAGAGCGGTTTTACCATTTGGCCATGCGGCAAGGCATACGGGATCTGGCGGTGTCGAGCCTGGCGACGGATGCGCTGGGCAACATCCTCATCATCCACGCTTCGGGTATTGACCGGCTCGACCCCGTGAGCAAGCACCTCATTTATTACGATGAGGAGGCAGATGTAAAAGGCTTAGACCCCAACCTAAATGCAGTGGGGCAGGGGCAGGGGAGGACAACCTGGCTTGGGGTTCAGCAAAAGCTCATCCGCTACACGGCCATAGGAGGGGATTTTTCGATCCATCCGAGTACAGTTATAAAGCGGGTTTCGGTATTTCTTTCCCCATCCGATATCCGCCCCCGCAAACGGCTTCGGCACGATGAGAACAACCTGGCTTTTGAGTTTGTGGGGCTTTGGTATACGAGCCCGGAGAAGGTACGCTACCGCTACAAATTGGAGGGGCTGGACCCTGGATGGATCGAGAGCAGGGATCAGCAAGCTTTTTATTCCAATCTGCCGCCGGGCAGATACCGGTTTTGTGTTTCTTCTACAGAAAACGGCACCTTTAATGGAGAGCCCGAAGCGGCTTTTGCTTTTGCGATTGCTCCGCCCTTTTGGCAGCGGTGGTGGTTTATCCTGCTCGCGGGCGCTTTAATCAGTGGGGGCGTATGGTATGCGGTGAGCTTACGGGAAACGAGGCAGAAACGGCTGGCCGCCCTGCATCAGGAAAAAGTGGAGAGCCAATATGAAGCCCTAAAAAGCCAGATCAACCCCCATTTCCTGTTCAATAGCTTCAATACCTTGGCGGGGGTGATCGAAGAGTCGCCCCAAGATGCAGTCGTCTTTGTAGGGCGGCTTGCTGATTTTTACCGGAATATCTTACAATACAGAGAGCAGCCGCTCATCGGGCTTGACGAAGAGCTGAGGGTTTTGGAAGATTATGCCTTTCTGCTGCATCAGCGCTATGGGCGGGGGCTGGAGCTCAAGATGGTGGGGCAGCCCGAAGGGCATCTGCGGATAGTGCCGCTGGCTTTGCAGTTGTTGGTAGAAAATGCGGTAAAGCACAATGTGATCGTAAAATCCCGGCCATTGCAAATTGAGATCAAAATAGAAGGCCGCCAAATACAGGTCAGCAACAATAAACAGCCAAAGCTGACTGCTGAGCCTTCCACCCGGTTTGGGCTGCAAAGCTTGGTACGCCGTTATCAGCTGCTTGCTGCCCCTCCGGTACGGATTATTGACGAGCCTGGCCTGTTTGCCGTAGTCATTCCGCTATTGAAATAAGCGGGCCATAAAAGCTGAGGCATGAAAATTCTAATTATTGAGGACGAGGAGGCTGCTGCCCGGCGGCTACAGAAAATGTTATTGCGCATAGCCCCGCAGTCAGAGGTGCTGCAAGTGCTGGAAAGCATTGAGGGCACGCTCAACTGGCTAGCGGCACATCCTTCGCCCGACTTGATCCTGATGGATATACATTTGGCTGATGGCGCTAGTTTCGAGCTGTTCCGGCTAGGCCGGGTGGAGGCGCCTGTCATTTTTATAACGGCTTACGACCAATACGCTCTTCAGGCTTTCCGGGTACACGCAATAGACTATCTGCTGAAGCCGGTCAAAGAAGCGGAGCTGTCGGAAGCGCTACAGCGGTACGAGCACCAACAAAAAAAGGCTGCCCCCGACTGGGCCGCCCTGCTGGAATCGGTGCAGGGCAGCAGCCCGGGCAAACGATTCCTCATCCGTATCGGGCAGCAGCTCAAGGTGGTGGACCTGGAGGACGGGGCATACTTCTACACCGAGAACAAGTCTACCTTCATGATGAGCAAGGAAGGGAAGCGCTACCCTTTAGAGTTGTCATTGGACAAGCTGGAGGAAACGCTCGACCCCCGCCGCTATTTCCGGGCGAACCGGCAGGTGATTTTCGCTATGGAGGCCATAGCAGAGATGTACGCGGTATCAAAATCACGAGTGAAAGTAGCATTGGGGCCTGAGCCCACCTTCGAGGTGGTGGTGAGTACAGAGCGTTCGCCCGGGTTCAAAAAGTGGCTTACCGGTGAGGCCTGATCACACCCGCATCCGGCTTCTTTTGACCAGGTAAGACTGCAGTACCGGCTTGAAGCCCTCTTTGATGTCCGCTTCTATGAAGTCGATTTTGTATTGCAGGCACTTGAACTTGAGCGCTTCCTTAAAGCCCCTCATCTTGTCGATATAGTAATCTTTGACTTGGTTGGGCTGCAGCCTGACCTCCTCCCCGGTTTCCATATCCACAAAGAGGTACGGGCGGTTTTCGAACTCAAAATCTAGCTCCATGGCTTTGTCCACTACATGGAAAAGGACAACTTCGTGCTTATTGTGCTTGAGGTGCTGCAGGGCAGAGAACAGGGCTTCGGGGTCTTCGGCCTGATCGAACATATCGCTGAAGATGATGACAAGGGAGCGTTTGTGGATGCTGTCTGCGATTTGATGTAGGGCCTGTGCGGCTGAAGTCGTTTTGTTGCGCTGTGGCGAATTGATGGCCTGCTCGAGGTGGGTGAGCATGAGGCGGTAGTGGGAGGTACTGCTCTTGCAGTGGGTATGGGTTTGGACGGCTTCGTCAAAAATGCTAAGCCCGAAGGCATCCCGCTGCCGTTGCAGGAGGTTCATCAGTGCTGCTGCTCCGAGGGCAGAGAAGCGCAGCTTGTTGAGATAGCTGCCGGAAGCCCTTCCATCTGCTTCGGGGAAGTACATGGAAGAGGACGTATCGATGACGATCTGGCAGCGCAGGTTGGTCTCCTCCTCGAACCGCTTGGTGAACAGTTTGTCCGTCCGGGCGAATACTTTCCAGTCGATATTCCGGGTGTCCTCCCCTTGGTTATAAAGGCGGTGCTCTGCAAACTCTACTGAAAAGCCATGGAAGGGGCTTTTATGGAGCCCGATGATAAAGCCTTCCACCACCTGCCGGGCGAGGAGTTCGAGTTTGTCGAGGTCGCGTACATCATAATTATCGGAGAGGTTCATGGCTTGTTTTTTGTGGAAGGGTCGGGATTATGGGAAAGCCCTTGCACAGCTGTGCGCTGAACAAGGGCTTCTCCGGGCTGATGCCTGAGGCGGCTTAGAGGTGAGCCTCGATTTTGTCAGCCAATGCTTTTTTGGTGGTCACGCCGACCTGTTTTTCCACCACTTCGCCATTTTTAAGTACGAGTATGGTAGGGATGCTGCGGATACCGTATTTCATAGAGACTTCAGGGTTGTGGTCGACATTGACCTTGCCCACCTTCACCTTGTCTTTATATTCGTCAGAAAGCTCTTCGATGATCGGGCCAATCATGCGGCATGGGCCACACCATTCTGCCCAAAAGTCAACGACAGCTACACCTTCAGTATCGAGTACAGTTTCCTTGAAGTTCGCATCCGTGAATTCAAATGCCATTGTGTATGATTTTGGATCGGTTATGAAAAAAGAACAACCTACTAACGCCCGGGGGCGCTTCCGGGTTGCAAAGATAAAGATTCACTGCCTTTTTAGGTCCGGCCCCGGACTTTTTGGGCAGGTTTTGTGCAATCAATTTTGCATTTCGGGACAACAACGGGCCGGGAATAAAAGTTTATACCTCTGGCCTTGCCATTTGAAAAACAGAAAAACACAGATATGGCCCTTCAAGACGCTGTACCGCTGAAAGCCCGTTTCCGTTCTGTCCCATTGGCGTACGTTGGGCTGGCACTTGGCCTATTGGCCTGGGCAGGGCGGCTGTTGCTGCCCGAGCTCTGGATAGAGCAGTTTTACAGCAGGGGCCTTTTTGTGGGGGTGCGCTCCCTGATCGACTACACCTTTGGGTGGCTGCCCTTCCCTGCTCTTTACCTGTTTGTAGGCTGGCTGCTCTACCTGGCCGCGAAGGGCGTGTACCGGTGGCGGGCGGGCGAGGGCCACATAGGGCAAAAGTTAAAGGGGCTGCTGATATGGTGGCTGGGCTTTTTGGGGTGGGGCGTTTTTTTGTTCCTCCTGCTTTGGGGGTACAACTACAGCCGCCTGCCTATCGAGCAAGAACTGGGGCTTCAGTTGAAGCCGTTGTCTACAGATGAGATCCGGCGGGCGATGTACCAAGAAGCCGATGCGCTCAAAGTGCTCCGGGCCAAAATCCCGGGAGCGGGCACTGAAGCCCTTGGGCGGGAACATTTTCCGGAAAACCTAGAGGAAGTGCTGCGGGCCGAGCAGGAAGCTTGGCTGCACAGCCACGGTTACCCCGCCCCGGGCCGTGTCAGGGGCAAGCTGATTTACCCGAAAGGGGTATTCCTTCGCTTCAGCTCAGCGGGGCTGTATTTCCCTTGGACTGGGGAGGGGCACGTAGATGCAGGCTTGCACCCTATACAGCAGGTGGGCGTGATGGCCCATGAAATGGGGCACGGGTTTGGTTTTGGGGACGAGGGCACCTGCAACTTCCTGGCCTATGTCACCTGTTTCCATGCTGCAGACCCCGCTATAGCATACGCAGGGCGCCTCGACTACTGGCGCACCCTGGCTGCCAATTATCTGAGGGTAGACCGGGATGGCTACCGCACTTTCCGGGAGAGCCTGCCCTTGGGCATTCAGGCAGACCTGGACGCCATCAATGCTAACTTGATGGCGTATCCGGATATCCTGCCATCTTTCCGTTACCTGCTGTACAATTCTTATTTGAAAGCGCAGGGCATCGAAGAGGGCATACAGAATTACAACCGCGTGCTCATGCTGGTGAAAGCATGGAAAGAAGGGCAGCAGATTTAGGCGGCTGTTCGGCCGTCATGATGTTAGCCGCCAGATTTTTTGGTATCCGGGTAGCCTTCTTTTTTCAGCAGCTCCACTACGCGGTCCCTGTGGTCGCCTTGAACGATGATCTCGCCGTCTTTCACGCTGCCGCCCACGCCACATTTTGACTTCAGCATTTTGCCGAGGGCTTTCAGGTCTTCCTCCGGGCCTTTAAAGCCGGTGACGAGGGTCACCTCTTTGCCCCCTCTGTGCTTGCGGTCGAGCAGGACACGGAGCCGCTGCTGACTGCCTGGCAGCGCTTCTTCCGTGCCCCCTTCGTCGAAGCTGTAATCGAAATCAGGGTTGGTGGAGTAGACGACCCCAATGCGTTTCTTTTTGTTTTTCTTGCTCATGATCCTAAAGTCTTTCTTCATGCCCAACGTCATGGCTGCCGGCATTGTTTGAAGGTTGGCCCTCGTAAAATGGGAGGAAATAATACTGCCCGGCCGGAAACAAAGGCTTGGCAAAAGTTATTACTTTTTTCAAAGTAACAAATAATATGGATCAATCAGGGGCCAATCAGGGGAAGTGGAGCGGGCTGAGGGCGGTGAATGTGCTCAGCCACAGGCCAACATTTTTGTTTGTCATCCTGGGCGGCTTCTTTGTCGCCAATGCCCTGGTCGCGGAGTTTATCGGGGTCAAGATTTTTGCATTTGAGGACACCTTGGGGCTGGAGCGCTTCAACTTCAACCTGTTCGGGCAGGAGGGGGCGCTGCAATTCTCAGCAGGGGTACTGCTCTGGCCGATTGTATTTGTGATGACGGACGTCATCAATGAGTATTATGGGAAGCGGGGGATACGGCTGCTGTCGTTTATGGCCGTTGGGCTGATCACTTATGCCTTTGTTATGATTTTTGCGGCTATACAGCTGGCGCCGGCCGATTGGTGGGTAGGGCAGAACACCACGAAGGGGGTGCCGGACATGCAGAAGGCCTTCAGTGTGGTGCTCGGGCAGGGGCTCCTCATCATTGTAGGCTCCCTGGCGGCTTTCCTGATTGCACAGCTGGTAGATGTGGTGTCTTTCCATCGCATCAAGCGCCTGACCGGGGAGCGGCTGGTCTGGCTTCGTGCCACGGGC
This sequence comes from Phaeodactylibacter luteus, assembly GCF_007993045.1. GTDB lineage: Bacteria > Bacteroidota > Bacteroidia > Chitinophagales > Saprospiraceae > Phaeodactylibacter > Phaeodactylibacter luteus. Next base: position 3,239 of record NZ_VOOR01000031.1, on the reverse strand, counting down.
TCTACCCTGATCTCACAGCTGTTTGACAGTTTTGTGGTGCTGGCTGTGGCATTCAAGTTTGGGCCCGCTCTGGTAGGCAATGTGGAGCCTTGGACCTGGGATCAGCTCTTGGCCGTAGGTACGGTACAGTACGTTTATAAGTTCATCATGGCTATTGTGCTGACCCCATTCATTTACCTGGCCCACCACTTTATTGACGGGTACCTTGGGGCGGATCAGGCCGCTGCCATGAAGCAGGAAGCTGCTGTGTGGGAGGGCGAGCAAGCTGCCCCTGTGAGCTGAGGCAGCGGTGTGTGCTGTGCACCGCCGGAGGGGCAAAATCCCAGAACGGGCTAGTGCCTTAAGTCATAAATCTCTGATACTTAAGTTGAAGTTATTTGCCGGCTAATCAAGGCGAAGGTTCGCGACTTTAGCCCGAGCTAAAGGAGCGGTTCTTTAACGAAGAGTAGGCGGAAAATAACGAAACTTGGGGTGTCAAGGATTTATGGCTTGAGGCACTAGGGCATAGCCTGCTGGCATCGGGCTAGCGATGTGCAGGGGTGTCAAGCCCGTCAGGGCCGAGCGGGCAGCGAGCCCCGGAGCGTAGCGCCCCACGCCTTCAGGCGGGGGGAGCCCCCAAAATGGCTGCCCGGGCTGCGCCCATGAGAAACGCCCATCATTACCGGCCGTAATATTAAGCCATTTGGTGTGTGGGCAGTATATTTGCCCCACATGAATCTCCCATACTTCATTGCCAGACGAGTGGCGGCCTCCGGGCAGGCCTCTTTTTCCCGCCTCATCATCCGTGTGGCCATCGTTGCCGTAGCTTTGAGCGTGGCCGTTATGATTGCTGCAACGGCTCTTGTAGCTGGCTTCAAGCAAGAGATCAGCTCCAAGATTTTCGGGTTTTGGGGGCATATCCATATTACAGATACCGACATCAACCGCTCTTTGCTGGAGGCTTACCCCATCAGCACGGATCAGCCTTTTTACCCGCATTTGGATACGCTGGGGCCTGTGCCCTACCTGGCCCGGGAAATGTGGATGGGGCAGCCGGTAGAGCGGCAACGGCTTACGAAGGGCGGGGTAAGCCATATTCAGGCATTTGCCATTAAGCCGGGGATCATCGAGGCCGGCCAGGGCGAGCGCAAGGAAATAGAGGGCATCATCCTCAAAGGTGTCGGCCAGGATTTTAATTGGTCCTTTATGGATCAGTACATCAAGCGGGGCGCCCGCATCCAATACCCCGACAGCAGCATGTCTAGGGATATCCTGATTTCCCAGCAGACGGCCAACCGCCTGCAGCTGGATACGGGGGATACCTTTATTACCCATTTTGTGGAAAAAGGCGAGCAGCTGCAGCGCCGTTTCCGCGTGAGCGGGGTGTACCGGACCGGGCTGGAGGAGTACGACCAGAAATTTGCCCTGGTCGATATCCGTCAGATTCAGCGCCTTCTGGGATGGAGGGAAGATCAGGTCAGTGGTTTTGAAGTTTTTATAGACGATATAGACGACCTCATACCGCTGGCCGAGCACATCTATTTTGAAGAGCTCCCCCGTGACCTGTATGCGGAGACCATCCGGGAGAAAATGCCGGAGATATTCGACTGGCTAGACCTGCAGGACATCAACGAGGTTGTCATTTTGACGCTGATGGTCATCGTGGCCATCATCAATATGGTCACCGCCCTGCTCATCCTAATCCTGGAGCGGACCAATATGATCGGCACCCTGAAAGCCTTGGGCGCAGGCAACTGGAAAATACGCCAAATGTTTTTGTACTATGCCGGTTACATCCTGCTGATGGGGCTGCTGTGGGGCAATGGCTTTGGCATCGGGCTGTGCTTGCTTCAGGACCAATTCGAGTTCATCCGCCTTTCTGAGGAGAACTACTACTTGTCTACTGCCCCTATCGCCCTGCGCTGGGCTCCTATTGCATTGATCAATGTAGGGACTTTCGTGATAACCTTGGTTTTTCTGGTGCTCCCCTCGTATCTCGTTACCCGTATCAGCCCGGTCAAAGCCATCCGGTTTAAGTAGGGCTGGCGCACCTGCGCAATTGCGGGCACGGCTGGCTATGCCTTCCTGATGGGAGGAGATTTATCGTGGAATTAACAGAAAACGGCGTGGTGGTTGCCCGTCAGAAGTTGTATGTTTGCCCTGCATAGGGGGGGCTGCGCCCTGCCCGGGCGGAGTCATTTACCCATTAAGCGACATGTATGATCCGGTATTACGCCAAGGTGGACCGAAAACTCAAGGAGCTCGAAGAGCCTCAGTCCGGCTGTTGGATCAATATCTCCCCTCCATTCAGCCATGAAGAGCTGGAGGATATTGCTCAGAGCTTTGATATCCCCTTAGACTTCCTTACCGACTCCCTTGATATTGATGAGCGCTCCCGCTATGAAAGGGAGGACGATATCCGGCTTATTGTCGTCAATACCCCCATCCTCAACGAGGGGGAAGAAGAGAACGACGCCATTTATATTACCGTCCCTATCGGTATCATCCTCACCCCAGACCACTTCATCACCATCACTGCTTATGAGAGCCCTGTGCTGCAGCTTTTCCTGGACGGGAAAGTGCGGGGGTTTGAGCCTGCCCACGACAGTTCTTTTGTGCTGCAGATCATGGAGCAGAATGTCTACCGCTTTCTGACTTGCCTTAAGAAGCTCAACCTCAAGCGCAACCTCATCGAAAAAGAGCTCTACGATTCCTCCAGGAACAAAGAGCTCAAACAGCTGCTCAGCATAGAAAAAAGCCTGGTCTACTTCGTGAATTCCCTGAGCGCGAACGAGCTGCTGAAGATGAAAATGAAGCGGACCGACTATTTGGGCATACGGGACGATGAAGATAAGGCCGACCTGTTCGAAGACATCATCATCGATAACAGTCAGGCGCTCGAAATGGCCAATATCTACACCAATATCCTCAATGGTACAATGGACGCCTATGGCTCCATCATCTCCAACAACCTCAATATCACCATCCGCCGCCTTACGCTCATCACTATCATCCTCATGGTGCCCACCCTGGTGGCTTCCTTTTATGGCATGAACATCCCGCTGCCGCTGGAAGGCAAGCCCTATGCCCTCCCTGTCATTGTAGCCGTCTCTATTTCGCTCAGCCTTTTGGTAACCTGGTACTTCCAGCGCAAGCGCCTGTTCTGAGATTGGCCGGCACCGTGCTGCAAGCTGCTGTACCCGCTGTGGCGGGCCAGGCCATACGCCCTTTCGGTCAAAGCATTTAAAAATAAAAAATAC
>NZ_VOOR01000301.1 GCF_007993045.1 Phaeodactylibacter luteus | reverse complement strand
GGTGATGTCAGATGTAACGCCTACGTCACAGCAGAAGAAGTCTACGTAGCTTCCGTCTGGGGAGTTGGAGTTTGGCGCACATACGTTGTCGCGGGAGATCGTCATCGTCACAGGGCCACAGTTGTCCCATGAGCCTTCATTGACGTCAGCTACGAACACACGGCCAATTGCTGGCTGCGACTGTCCGTTGATGATGTTGCC
>NZ_VOOR01000300.1 GCF_007993045.1 Phaeodactylibacter luteus | reverse complement strand
TGGAAAACGGAGAGGAGTGTGGAGTTCATAATCCCAAATGCCGCGGGCCCCTTGCTTGCTGTACCAACTGGCAAGGGGCTCTAACACAACAGCAACAAACTCACGATAAAGATTTGTTTGAAGAATTAGGTCGTCTTATTATTTCATGAGATTATGATTTGTTATTAGCACGAGGCTCCGTCAGAAGACGGAGCTTTTTTT